>JBBAKY010000044.1:0-27858 GCA_040403295.1 Arcicella sp. | reverse complement strand
GTTTTTTTTATACGTTAATTATTTTTTAAATATTTCCAAGAGGGAAGCTAAGTCCTATATTCACGCCAAATCCACGATTAGTAATGTTAGTGTTGGGTGCTTGCGTAGCATCTGTTAAACCAACTCCGTAGCGTGCATCCACATTAATCCACATTCTATTTTGCAAAGCATAATTGAAACCTCCGCCAAGAGTAACCCCTAATTCGGTATTTTTATAATAAAGGCTATTTGGATTCAAATCATTGCCATCTTTATTTTTTGCGTTCAGTAAAAAGTTTACGTGAGGTCCAACAAAGAGTTTAGGACGGAAAGAACCTGGCGCATTTTGTCCTGAAAAATAGTACGTAAATAACACTGGAACTTGCAAATAATTCAAGTTAGTTTCCTCGGCGGGAGCATCTAATTTTGCACCCATCTGGTTATAAAGAAATTGAACCCCTACACCAAACCAATTTTTACTACTATAGTTAAAAAATCCTCCCGCTAATAACCCTGCTTTTGACGATACATTTGGTTTTCCAGATAATGAAGTTACGTTAACTCCAATCATTGGACCAAAAGATAAATTGCTTTGAGCGGTTCCTAAATGACCCATTAAAAGAAGTACTACGACAATTAAAAAAGTATGTTTTTTCATGATATGATAATTTATGATTTTAGAAGTTTAGTTGAATCACGATTAAAATCAGTAAAATATCATTCCATAACGTTTTAAGGGGTCATTGTTTTCAGTTGTAGGTTATATTTTTAGCGAATAAAGGTTCAACTGGTTGAGTATCAATCAAAATTATAATAGGTTAAAATGTTTATTTAAAGCCGTATTCAAGACAAAAACGGATTATGTTCCTCAAAACTCCCCAATATTCCCCAAAAAATTAACAAATTTAGGTATTTAATAACCAACCCGTCACACTAAAACGATTTGAAAACGCTTCCGTGACTTCATGGTCTAATTTTTCACTTTCAAAACATACCATTCTACCCGCTAAAGGAGCAATTGTAATGGCTTTTTCAACATTATTTTTTGAATCATAAATAATCAAATTTCCACCATTCTTTGGAATCCAGTTAATGTTCAGATAATAAATTACCGATAAAATTCTGCCTTTTTTAGCTTGAAAAGTATCTCTATGGCGACGATAGAATTTGCCAATCGAATATTTAGCAAAATGAATTTCTGTCTCGTTGATGCCTAAATAACAGGTTCGATTCAAATAATTCACGAAAGCTTGATTTCTATCCAGTAATACTCTTTCCGCTAAATCAACCGATTCGCTTTCAAGCCATAAAATTTCATCGCCCCTAATTTCAATGTTTTTTTGTACTTGGTCTGATTTACCAATGCTTGCTTCCTTAAATATTCCTTGTTCGTATCGAGCAGAGAAGGTTTTGAGCAAGTTTTCGACTTCATCGGCTTCTAAAAAATTATCACAAATTGCGTAACCATTCGCTAAGATTCCTTCAATTAAATGTTCAAATTTTTGTTCTTGTAAGGTCATTTTGCAACAAAAAACCCTTGTAAGTCTTGCGAAGACGTACAAGGGTTTTTGGGATTTTGATAAAGGTATGGATTATATATTCACCAACCTATTTCATTCTTGCCACCATAATGCCCGTTTGATTTTTATTCTTTGCTAAATATTCCACCAAAGGCTTGTCGGTAACCATCACCCGCTTAAAATCAGAAGAGGCGTGAAGCAAATATACCCGTTTATCATGTAAACGAATGGCAAATCCTTCGTGCGTAATATCCAATCCATCAATGTTAGTTGTAATACCAATAATATCGCCGTTCAAAAATTTATTTTCAATGGATTTTACTTTAGATTTTGGAATATAGGTAAACCTTTGTCCGTTAATTTTTTCTTCAATTTTTTGAATTTTTTCGAGGAGTTCATTGTCGTTTGGAAAGGGATATTTTTTCCAATTCTTGCTCATGAAATTAATATCTTTTTCCCACTCCACTCCTCCCATCGAGGGAGTAACATCCTGCAACAAACCATCTTCCTCGTGCGTATATAGCCAATCCGAGAAATAATTTATCCGTGATTCGTAGCCTTTGATTTTACCATTTTTATAATATCGCAACCGTTGTAAATATTTTTTAAATTTCTCAAACGAAATATCATCTTTTCGGTAGGTCAATCCCATGGCGATGCAAGTTTCCACAAAAGTTGAGCAGTCAAATTCTCGTAGATTTACCATCAATTTTTCCGTTTGACTACCTTCCAAGGTATGTGCTTTATACGGACGATTTAAAAAACTTTTGGCAATATTCAACGTAAAATTATTCAAAGCAGCTCCTTTGGCATTTTGAACTTTTCGATTATAAATATCTTCATCTGATTCTTGGAGATATGGTTTTGAGTTTAGTGAAAAACTTATGGCAATCAGAATTGTTGAAAAACAAAAAGCCTTGTAAGTCGAAAATTGACTTACAAGACTATTCTTATTAGGATTTATTTTATTCATTATCTTGAACACGTAAGGTTAAAAGTCCACTAATTATTAAGGAGACCCCGCCCATGGTAACGATTTGAATGGGTTCTAAGTGTGCAAAATTCATAAATTTTGATAAACCTAAACTTGCCATAATTTGTGGAATAACGATAAAGAAGTTGAAAACGCCCATGTAATAGCCCATTTTATTGGCTGGCAAACTTCCTGAAAGCATGGCATAAGGCATGGCTAAAATACTCGACCAAGCAAATCCAATGCCAATAAAGCAAGGAATTAAAGCCATTTTTGAGTCAACAAACATGATGGAGATTAACCCCAATCCGCCCGCCATCAAGCAAATAAGGTGGGTCATTTTTCTACCAACCTTTGCGGCGATTGCGGGTAGAAACAAGGCAAAAAGCATCGAAACTCCATTATAAACTAAAAAGCAAATGCCAACAAAATTTGCGCCTTCATTGTAAAGAGCGGAGGTTGTATCAGTTGACCCAAAAATATTTTTGGTAACCGCATTAGTGGTAAAAATCCACATACAGAATAGCCCAAACCAAGAAAAAAACTGCACCAAAGCTAATTGTTTCATCACGGTTGGCATTTTGAATAAGCCCGAAACCGTTTCATTTACCCCGTGCATGAAATTCATTTCGCTTTTTTCTTTCTCGAAAACCGCCATATCTTCTGGAGGATATTCTTCTGTTTTCAAAACCGTCCACAGAATACAACAAAAATAAGCGACCGCTCCAATGTAAAAAGACCATCTAACTGTATTGGGTACTACGCCCGCCGCCGCCGTATTTGGAACGCCAAAATAGTCTAAAATAGAAGGTAAAGCCGAAGCAATCATGGCACCAACGCCAATAAAAAAAGTTTGAACCGAAAAACCGACCGTTCTTTGTTCATTGGGCAACATATCGCCAACAAATGCTCTGAAAGGCTCCATTGATATATTTATTGAGGCATCCATCATCCAAAGTAAAGCCCCTGCCATCCATAAAACTTTAGATTGTGGCATTAATACTAAAGCAATTGTTGCTAAAATTGCTCCTGCAAAAAAGAAAGGTCGTCGTCTTCCCCATTTCGGATGCCACGTTCTATCGCTCATGTATCCAATGATTGGCTGAACTAATAATCCCGTCAAAGGAGCAGCAACCCACAAAATTGGAATGTCATCAGCATTTGCACCAAGCGTAGAAAAAATACGACTTGTATTGGCATTTTGCAAAGCAAATCCAAATTGAATACCCATAAAACCGACACTCATGTTGATTATTTGACCGAGGCTTAATTGGGGTTTGATAGTTTGGTTCATAAAAATATGGTTAATGGATTAGGACGAAAATTACTATTTTTTCTCCAAAATTTCATAAATAACCACCGAATTTGGTGAAATTTTAAGAGGTATTGGTTTATCGGCATCAAACGCAATTTGATTTTTTTGATTGAACTTCCCCTTCAACACAAACTTTTTGTTCATGGCTAAATTCATTCCATTCCATGCCCCTTCTGGGATATTGAGATTAATTTCTTGTTGCTGAGCATTATTAAAATTGCAAACGAATAATAATTTTTGCTTACCAGAATATCGCAAATAACTGTAAACTTTCTTTTTATCGTATCCATCGCCTTGAACATACTGCAAATCGTAAAAATCTCCGTATTTTATAGCATCCGAAGTATTTACGAATTTCAATAAATCACCGTAGAATTCACGCAAATATTTTTGATTTTCGGATAATTTACCCCCATCAAATTTGCCATCATTCATCCAAGCTTGTTGAGATTTTACGCCCCAAAAATCAAAAATAGTGGTTCTATCATCTGCCGTATTAAAACCTTCGGGTTCTTCGGCAGATTCACCTAATTCTTGTCCAAAATAAATCATCAATGGGCCAGTGTGTAATGTTGCCGTAACCACCATAGCAGGAATCGCAGCAAACGGGTCTCCGTGGGCGAAAGCAGGTGTGTTTATGCGTTGCTCATCGTGATTTTCTAAAAAACGCAACATATTTTGAGAAATATCGCCCGATTCATTTTGCCAAACCTTCGTAATATCCTCAACGGTTGCTTCTGGTTTTTGCTCAACTAAACGTCTCAAAGCATCGTATAGACCAACTTTATCGTACAAATAATCAAATCCGCCTACTTTTACGTAGTTATGATATTCGTTTGGATTATAAATCTCAGCGATAAAAATGGTGTTTGGATATTCTATTTTAACCTCATTAGTAGCATATTTCCAAAATTCTACGGGTACCATTTCAGCCATATCACAACGGAAACCGTCCACTCCTTTGGATGCCCAATATTTCAGAATACCCACCATTTTAATCCAAGTGGGCGGAATTGGGTCAAAATAAGTTTTACGTCCGTGCAGGATATCAACACCGTAGTTTAATTTAACGGTTTCAAACCAATCATCAATGGTTGGTTTTGCCGAAAAAACATCGTTTCCCGAAGCTTTAGCGGGTTTTTCCACGTAAGGTTTATCAACTGGCACGGGAGAAACTACCCCCGCTGGAATTTGAAATTCTGTATTTGGGAGATAATAAAAGTTGTTGTATGGCGCAAATGCTTTTGTGTTATCATCATCTTCACCAAAGTCCTTAATCGTGGCAGGTTTCATGTCTGAATGATAATATCTCGCCACATGATTTGGCACAAAATCCATGACTATTTTCAAACCATTTTTATGAATCCGCCCAACCATTGCTTCAAATTCTTGCATTCTTTTCTTAGGCTCAATCGCAAAAAACGGATTGACATCATAATAATCTTTCACGGCATAAGGCGAACCACAACGCCCTTTAACCACATCTGGATGGTCTTTTGGAATACCAATAGCGGTAAAATCTTCCATTGTAGCGTGTTCGAGCAAGCCCGTCATATAAAGATGTGAATACCCAAATTGCTTTAATTTTTGAATGGCTAAATCGTTTACATCTTTGAATTTGGTAACCCCATTTTCCTCCGCCGAACCATTAAATTTATTGGTTGTATTTTTATTCCCCCACAAATGAAACATCATTTGATAAATGGTCAATTTATCTGTTTTAGCAGTCATAGATTTAGTTGGTAAAATGTTGGTTTTCGCTTTTGATTTTTCCGTAACGGTCGAGTCTTTTGCTTGTTTTGAAGGATTCATTTGTACTTTTGAATAATTATTTTGGGTTGAGTCTTTACCAGATTGGATGTTTTTTACCAATTTTTTATCTCGAGAAGATTTCTTCAAATCATTTATTTTAGGATTTGAAATTGTATTTGTTTCTGAAGGCTTCTTAGTGATTATTTTTTGCGAAAAAATAGAAATAGGGTTAAGCAAATAAAGAAATATTACGATTTTGAAAATTGAATTTCGATTCATTTTTGAAAGATTTTTTGTTGAAAAAGAATCTGGGGCGTTATTAGCCTATTATTTATCTTCAAAAGTAAGCATCATTTTTCTATGATAAAATACTGGTATTGCTTTATTTTGGGATTTAGAAAAAAATAGGTGTTAGTTCTTAGGTGCTAAAACTTGAATATCCATTAACCAAATTTTTATAAACAATGAAAAAAACGCTCAAACTGTGGATAGTCATCTATGCACTTTTTTGTGTCTCCGCTGTGGTGGCACAAACGCCTTCAATACAGAGGATAAATCCGACCAATTGGTATGTAGGCATGAAAAATCCCAAACTTCAATTGTTGGTTTACGGGAAAAATATTGCGGACTGCGAAGTTAAAATAAATTATCAAGGGGTTACGCTTGAAAAAATCAACAAAGTTGAAAACCCAAATTATCTTTTTTTAGATTTGAATATCGCTCCTGACACGAAGGCTGGACAAATGAATATTGAATTATCAATGACAATTCAAGTTCAAAAAGGGAAAAAGAAATTCATTGACCAAATTATTAAATTAACACAACCCTATCAATTAAAAATTCGGGATAAAAAACCTCAAGTAATTGATTCAGAGGATTTTGTGTATTTAATTCTACCTGACCGCTTTTCTAATGGCGACCCAAGTAATGATAAATTTGCGGACATGGCTGACCCAGAATCCAACCGAAATAATCCTTTTTTACGACACGGTGGCGATTTATTGGGCATACAAAATCACTTAGATTATTTCAATGAATTGGGCGTTACAACGCTTTGGCTAAATCCTGTTATTGAAAATAATCAACCTCAAACAAATGAAGGTGGCGTTATGCGTTCGGCCTATCACGGCTACGGGTTTACGGATCAATATAACGTGGATAAAAGATTGGGCGGAAATGAAGCATACTTGAAATTAGTTGAAGCATCCCACGCAAAAGGCTTAAAAATTATCCAAGATGCGGTTTATAATCACGTCGGAATTAATCATTGGATTTTGAAGGACATTCCCATGAAAAATTGGTTGAATCAATGGGAAAAATACACCAATACTTCTTACCGAGATGAGCCAGTTGTGGATATAATGCACGGAAGCAAAGCAGATTTTGATATCCAGCAAAATGGTTGGTTTGTGCCTTTCTTGCCAGATTTGAATGAAAAAAATCCTTACGTGGCCAATTATTTAATCCAACACGCCCTTTGGACAGTAGAATATTTTGGGATTGATGGTTGGAGAATTGATACGTACCAATACAATGATTTACCATTTATGAATCAATGTAATGAGGCTTTGGCAAATGAATATGGCAAGATGTTTATTACGGGTGAAAATTCCGTCCAAAGCATTTATTCTCAAGCTTTTTATGTAAAAAATAATATTAATCTGCCCTTTAAAAGTAATCTTCCCTCGCCCAATGATTTTGTCCTTGAAGCGGCAATTCTTGATGCTTTACGACAAGAAATTAATTTTAATCGTATCTATTCAACCCTTGCAATGGATGCTTTGTATCAAGACCCAAATTTAAATTTGACTTTTTTGGATAATCACGACCACGATAGATTTTTCTCAATCGTGGGTGAAGATATAAATAAATATAAATTAGGGGTTGGGTTTTTATTGACAAGTCGTGGCGTTCCTCAAATCTATTATGGTACTGAAAATCTTACCAAAAACTTCAAAAATCCTTCAGATGCTGAAGTTCGTAAAGATTTTGAAGGTGGTTGGGCAGATGATAAAGTGAATAAATTCTTGGCTTCTGGAAGGACCGAAAAAGAAAATGAAGCCTTTAATTTTGTGAAAAAATTAGCCAATTATCGCAAATCAAGCGAGGCATTAAAGACTGGAAAATTAACCCAATATTTACCAGAAAATGGTTTTTATGTTTATTTCAGACATAATTCCGACAAAACTGTCATGGTAATTATGAATCAGAATAAAGCAGACAAAAACCTTGATACTAAGCGTTTTATGGAAAATATGCAAGGGTATAGCAGTGCAAAAAATATATTAACCGAAGAATTCATTTCAGATTTAAAATCATTAAAAATACCAGCAAATACTATCACTATTTTAGAATTACGTAAGTAATTATAAAATGTAAATTATGAGTTATGAAGTTGTATTTGAAAGTTCATAACTCATAATTTATAACTCAAAAAAATATGACAACAACAAAAGCCTGCCTATTCGATCTCGATGGCGTAATTGTGGACACAGCCGTATATCACTTCCAAGCTTGGAGAAGATTGGCGAATGAATTAGGATTTGATTTCACGGAACATCAAAACGAACAATTGAAGGGAATTTCGAGAATGGAATCCTTGGAGTTAATCTTACAATGGGGTAATGTAAGCCTTTCGGAAGAAAAGAAAATTGAATGGGCCACCCGTAAAAATGCTTGGTACTTGGAATTGGTTATGCAAATGACTCCCAACGAAGTATTAAAAGGCGTGCCAGAATTTTTGAAAAGTTTAAGAGCCAATGGAATCAAGATTGCCTTGGGTTCTGCCAGTAAGAATTCTCGACTCATTCTCGAAAAAATCAATATGCTTGAATATTTCGATGTAATAATTGACGGAAACGACATCACCAAAGGCAAACCCGACCCCCAAGTATTCTTGTTGGGTGCAGATGCAACAGGCTGTAAGCCAAGCGATTGCGTTGTTTTTGAAGATGCCCTTGCGGGCGTTCAAGCGGGAAGAACGGGTGGCATGAAAGTCATTGGCGTAGGTGATGCAACGATTCTTCACGAAGCTGATTTTGTCATAAATGGCTTTGAAGAAATGACGATTGACCGATTATTCTGAGAATAAATACATGAAACACCTTAGCACAGCAAATTGCCTTCATCGTTTTTCAATTAATTTTGCGGATAATAAAAAGCAATTCATAACTTATTGTACTATTTCAATATTTTTCAAAGAAAAGGCTTAATTTATGTTGTTAAACTAAGAATTGTCTTTTATTTTGCCATTAACCATCCTTTATAAAATATGAAAAACTATCTAAAACACGATGAGTGGTCTATCATCGAAGAAGGATTTAATCGTGAATTCAACGAAATTACCGAGTCAGTTTACTCTTTAGGCAATGGTCGAATGGGACAACGGGGTAATTTTGAAGAAACATTTACGGGAAAAACACTTCAAGGAAATTACGTTGCTGGTGTATATTATCCAGACAAAACCCGAGTGGGTTGGTGGAAAAATGGTTATCCAGAATATTTTGCCAAAGTATTAAATGCAGCTAATTGGATTGGGATTAAAGTTGAAATTGAAGACGAAATCTTAGATTTACATACTTGCGAAGTAGCTGACTTTCAAAGAGTTTTAAATATGAAAGAAGGTTATTTAGAACGTTCTTTTACGGCAATATTTCCATCTGGAAAACAGGTAAAAATAAACGCAAAACGCTTAAATTCAATTGTTGATGATGAGTCAGGCGTAATTCGTTATTCAATTATACCCTTAAATTTCGACGGAAAAATCACCTTGACACCTTTTGTTGATGGTGACGTAAAGAATAAAGATGCTAATTATGATGAAAAATTCTGGGAAGAAATTCAAAAAGAAACCGCATTTGCAGAAGGTTACATTGAATTAAAAACGAAGAAAACTGGCTTTCATGTGGTTACGGGGCAACGTTTTGAGATTTTTCAAAATGGTAAAGTAGTAGATTTTCAAAGTCTTCCCATAAAAGCCGAAAAATACGTAGCCAGTCAGGTTCATTTGAATGTCAGTGCAAATCAAGAGACTGTTTTAATAAAATATGCTTGTAATCTTTCCTCGGAAAATCATCAAATTGAAGATTTAATGAGCCATTCAAAAGCTTATTTAAAAAGAATTTCAACAAAGGGTTTTGATAAAATGGTTTTAGAACAATCCGAAAAATGGGCTTCGAAATGGGAAATGAACGATATTGTGATTGAAGGTGATATTGCCGCTCAACAAGGGATTCGTTTCAATATTTTTCAGATGAACCAAACGTACACAGGCGAAGATACCCGCTTGAATATTGGTCCAAAAGGCTTCACGGGTGAGAAATACGGCGGCTCGACTTACTGGGATACCGAAGCTTATTGTATTCCTTTTTATTTGGCAACGGCCAACCCACAAGTTGCCCGTAACTTATTGATTTACAGATGGAAACAATTAGGAAAAGCCATTGAGAATGCCCAAAAATTAGGCTTTGTGGATGGTGCAGCTTTGTATCCAATGGTCACGATGAATGGGGAGGAATGCCACAACGAATGGGAGATTACGTTTGAGGAAATTCACCGGAATGGAGCGATTGCCTATGCTATTTATGATTACGTAAATTATACTGGCGATAAAAAATACTTGGCTGAATACGGTTTTGAAGTACTATTAGGCATCGCACGCTTTTGGGCGCAACGAGTCAATTGGTCTGAATCAAAACAACAATATGTCATGTTGGGCGTAACTGGACCCAATGAATACGAAAATAATGTAAATAACAACTGGTACACGAATTACTTTGCGGTATGGTGTATGAAGTATTTAATTGAGGTTTCGGAATACATAAAAACCTCAAATTCTGCACGATATTATGAGTTAACTTCCGCTACTAATCTTGATGAAATTGAGGAATTTGCAAAATTTACGGACATCATCGAGAATATGTATTTGCCAGAAAGCAAAGAATTAGGTATTTTCTTACAGCAAGACGGTTTTTTAGACAAAGAATTAATTAAGGTTCAGGATTTGGATGCCTCTCAAAGACCCATTAATCAAAAATGGTCTTGGGATAGAATTTTGCGTTCGTGTTTCATAAAACAAGCCGATGTTTTACAAGGAATGTATTTCTTTGAAGATGATTTTAAAATTGACGCTCTAAAAAGAAACTATGATTTTTATGAGCCAATGACCGTCCATGAATCTTCTTTGAGTCCTTGTGTTCATTCGATTATTGCAGCAAAATTAGGGGATAAAGAACGTTCTTATGAATTCTATAATCGGGCAGCTCGTTTAGATTTGGATGATTACAATAATGATACGGAAGATGGTTGTCATATTACTTCAATGGCTGGCACTTGGATGTCGCTTGTGAAAGGTTTTGGCGGGATGCGGGTACGGCAAGGAAAAGTTTATTTTACGCCTTTTGTTCCTCAAAATTGGGTTTCATTCTCCTTTAAAGTGCTTTTTAGAGATAATTTATTGAATATTAAAACAACGGCCCACGAGGTTTTAATCGAAAATTTATCAGGTGGAGATATTAGTATTTTTCTGTACAATGAAGCACAACTCTTAAAAGAGAATTCAAAAATAGTCGTGGAGCAAAAGGATGCTATTTTAGCATAACTTTCTTCATCAGTGCCAACAAAAAAGCCCCAAATTGGGGCTTTTTTGTTGGCACTGATATCCTTAAAATCTAAGCATTTGCAAATTCTTGCTGAACCAATTGAACATCAGGAATTGAAATATCATCTAATCCTACACGACCTCTTTCTTTTCTTACAATTCTTGAATACAAACCGACTTCTTGACTAAATAAGAAAGTGAACAACAATTTTACAAATGAAGTGTGATATTTCAAATTATCGTAAAATTCTGGTGCTGCCGCTTTCAATTTTGGAAGGTTATTCCAAGGCACCGAAGGCATATCGTGGTGTTCATTGTGATAGCCAACGTTCATATTGATACCATTTAAACCACCATAATAACTGTACGTTTCTTGATGTTGGTCTAACACTAAATAATGCTCCTGAATCCATCTTGCTCCGAGTGGATGCAACCCTACTGAGAACATGAAACTTGCGCCCATGTATCCTAATGCAGGCCATCCCATTGTATAAACAATCACTACATTGAAAGCTATTTGACCCAAAATATTCATAATTACGTACTTGTCAACAATCGCTAATTCCAAACAACGAAGCGTTCTGATTGCTTGAAAAACTGGAAAAAACAATAACCACAGAGCTTTTCCAATGAAATAATTATTAATCAATTTTGCTTCCCACTTATCTGGAAGATCTGCATCTAATTCGTGAACGCCTTGAAAGGCATGATGTTTTAAATGGTAGTTTTTAAAGGAAATAGCCGTGGGTGCTAACGATGGGAAATTAGCAACAATTCCGGCATAAACATTCCAAGAGGGCTTTTTGAAAATCAAATTATGCGCAGCCTCGTGAATACATATAAACAAGGTATGCACAGGGAAAGCACCAATAAACCACGCAGCCGCCAAAATAACATACCAAGCTTGGTCTTTCACTAAATACGCCATTAAAAGCTGGATTGCCACACACGACAAAATCCAAACCATCGTCATTGGGTTTTTAGAAATCAATTTTTTAACTTCTGGATGAGCTTTTAAAATTTCTCGTGTTCGTACACGATGTGGTTCGACACCCTCTACACGGGTAAAATCTTGTTGATAAGCCATTGATGATTTTGTTTATTATTAATTAATAAGGATTTCGTAATTCTTAAAAAAGTCCCACAAATATACAATGAACAGGACGTTTTATCAATTTGTTTCTGAAATAATCCAATTTTAAAAAATATTTTTTTAAATAAAAATGATTAATAAATGGGAATGATGCCTTTTTAACTGGTAATGATGTAATGATTTAATTATGAGAAATTTGTAAAAAAATAAATTTCTTAACTCTTAATCGTCTTATTCCATGAAAAATCAATTTAAATTCCCTAAACTATCCATTTTAGTGTTAGCAACCTGTCTTTTACTTTCAAATAGTTGTAAAAAGGATGCAACAACGGTTTCGCCTGATGCTTGTGCTGTTAACGCAGATTTGGTTACCAAAGCGGCAACAACTTTTAGTAACTCACCAACTAAAACGAACTGCGATGCCTATTTAGCTTCACTTAATACCTATGTTGATAGCTGTCCAGGATTGACAACTGCCCAAAGAGCTGATTATAAAGCACAAATAGCTGCTACAAAATGTCAGTAAAATTGATAATTTTCGTGGGAAGTAAACTGAGTCCAATTACTTCCAACGAAAATTAACCAAACCACCACGGGTCATTTACGCTATGACCGTTAATGATGTACGCTTTTTGTTTCATGAATTTTTTAATTGATGATGGGCCAATTCTGGTACCTCCGATTCCAGACATTTTGTAGGGATATTTCTCTCCTGCCTGCAATACAGCCGTTAGTGCCGCATCATTTATGGAAATGGCACCACATTTCATTTTACGGGCAATTTCCATGGCTTCATCTTCCGTACCAGCAAAAACGGCTCCACCCAACCCGTATTGCGTTCTATTTGCGAAACCAATAGCTTCCTCAATTACTGAGTAGGTCATCACTGGCAAAATTGGCCCCAGTGTTTCTTCATCCATAATTTTCATATCGTGAGTGACATTAATCAAAATAGTTGGTCGGCAATAAAATCCTCCTCCTAATTCTTCACATTTTCGTGAACCAGCTTTTAATATCGCCCCTTTCTTGAAAGCATCATCCAATTGGTGGTCAATAATTGCGACTTGCTTTTCAGATATAATTGGGCCAATTTGCCCAGAATCCATATCTGGATACGCCAATTGTAATAAATTTGCTTTCCCAACCAATCTTGATAAAAATTGATGGTAAACATTTCGATGAACATAAATTCTTTCGATTGATGAACAAGATTGTCCAGCATTAACTACACTTCCCCACAAAATTGCGGATGAAGCTCTTTCAATATCAGCCGTTTCTGTAACAATAACGGCATCCTTTCCACTTAATTCCAGAAATACGGGAATAAAATTATCACAAGCTGCCTGATACACTTTTTTACCTGTGGCAGTCGAACCTGTGAAACAGATAATGTCCGTTAATTTACAAAGCGCTGCTCCAGTTTCGCCCCCGCCTTCAACATAATGTAAAATATCCAATAAATCAGGAATTTGATTAATCGTTTTTTGGATAACTTCAATAAATCTTGGGGTAATTTCTGAAGGTTTTACAACCACAGCGCATCCCGCCAATAAAGCAGGAATGGTATCAATTAGGGAATGTTGCAATGGAAAATACGAAGGACTAATAACCCCAACGAGTGAATGAGGTTCTAATGCTTGCTCAATTTCTAAAAATGGTATAGAAGAAGTTTTTTTGTCGGTTTCGGAAAATAATTCCCTTGAAATATTAGACCATCTATCAATTGATAATGCTATCCAATCAACTTCTAATATCGTTTCCCACTTCCTGCCAGTATCCATGCAAAGGGCATCAATCAACTCCGCTTTATGTTCATCAATGGCCACTTTCCAAGCCTGTAAAGCATTAATTCGATATTCAATCCCTGATTCTTTCCATGCAGTTTGTGCTTCACGCATGGAAGTAGTCTTATTTTTTAAATCTTCTGGCTTTGGTGGAAATATTTCGTAATAATATTGTCCTGTTCTTGGATTTTTTATTTTCATATTTATAACTCAAAACGAGTTTTTCACTCAATGGTTGCTTGAGAAAAAACTCGTTTATAAAATTTAAAATGTATTAAACTTGTTATTCCTTGATTAACAGAAGTTGTAGAAAATCACTAAGACTTCTTTTTAGTTCGTTTTTCTTTGCGTTCACCTTCTACGCCTAAATTTTTCAATTCGTTCATATCTTCTGTCAACCTAACTTCAGTTGGCAAAAATAAGGTTAAGTTTTGCGTATTGACTCCCAATTTTACTTTTATGGTTTCGTATCCACCAAATGATATTTCAATAGCATCAGCATTTGTATCCATGCGAATCGAAAATTTACCATTGGTATCCGTGATTGTACCTTTGTCAACTTTACCTTTTACAGTTATATTAACGCCAGATAAGATTTGTTCAAAATCAGCATCAATTACTTTTCCAGATACCACAACTTGGGCAAAAGTTGAAACTGAAAAAATGAGTAATAGTGGGGTTAGAATATTTTTCTTCATTTTTGTGGAATTGGTGGTTAAAATTTTATGACTAATAATTGATGATTTATCTTTGTAACTTGCGGTTAATCATTCAAAGTATTTTTTTTCGTCTTCTAAATTTGTATTTCAACAAAAATACGAATTACAATTAGAAACAATGTAATCTCTAATGTTATTTAATTGATTGAATTCACTATTTTAGCCATTGATTTTAAAATTCCACTAAAATAATCTTAAAACATATTATTGCGGATTACGATGAAAAATATAAAAGATTTCGACAAAAAAGAGGCAATCTTTCAAGCAATGTTAGAATTAATATCAAAACACGGCTTTCATAGTTCACCTATGTCGGAAGTAGCTAAACAGGCAGATGTTGCAGCAGGCACGATTTATCATTATTTCAAAAGCAAAGACGAATTAATTTGTGCCTTATATATACGATTGAGAGAAAAATTTGTTGAGAATTTGCTTAAAACCGACGATGCCAATAAGACTTTCAAAGATCGTTTTCGCCATTTTTATTTACAAATGATTCAAAATGGCATTAAAAATCCGAAGGAGTTTTACTTTTTGGAACAGTTTGTTAATTCACCTTATGTCTCTATGATTGCAAAAACAGAAATTACTCGATTGGAACAACCCATTTATGATTTTCTTCGTAAGGCTGTTTTTACGCAAGTTTTAAGCGATATTCCACCAAAAATATTAGTCGCCTTCGTGATGGGAAGTGCTACTTCAATCATTAAATTACAGCTTTCTGGCGAATTCCAAATAACATCTTCTGATTTAGAATTAGCATTTTTTGCTTGTTGGGATGGAATTAAAAAAAGTTAGCATTTCAATTACTTATGCGTTTTATTGAAGTACTTAAACGCAAAATATAAGGCTACCAAAAGCAAAATGAAGAAACCCAAAGACATTAATTTCTCAGCGCCTTCGGGCAATTGTGATGTGGTTGTTTGTAATAAAATCATAATGTTAGTTTTATTAATAAATTTAAATATTCTGAACGACAATAATTGTATTTCAATCAAACAAATTAACAAATCTAAATTTATATGTCAAAGGAAAAGCGTGTATTTCTGAAAATGATAAATCATAAAGTTTAGATTTAAGTAAGATAACTATTTCAGAAATTTCGCAACAATCAAGATGCAAAAAACAATAAAAATTGGTGTAATCAATGTTTCTGACCGTGCAAGTGCGGGTATATACGAGGACATTCCTGGGAAGGCAGTAGTAGATACCTTGAAAGCGTACCTAATTTCTGAATTTGAAACGGTATATCGGGTAATTCCAGATGAAAAAGATTTAATTTCGGCAACATTAATTGAAATGGCAGACATTCATCAATGCTCTTTAATTGTAACAACTGGCGGAACGGGCCCCGCAAAACGTGATGTAACACCCGAAGCCACCGAAGCAATTTGCGAAAAAATGATGCCTGGATTCGGAGAATTAATGCGTCAGGAAAGTTTGAAATATGTACCAACGGCCATTCTTTCAAGACAAACAGCGGGTATCAGAGGGAGTTCTTTAATTATCAATTTGCCCGGAAAACCCAAAGCAATTCGGCAGTGTTTAGACGCTGTTTTTCCAGCCGTTCCTTATTGTATAGATTTGATTGAAGGGGCGTATTTAGTTTGTAATCAAGAAGTTATGAAAGAATTTAGACCGTTATAAATTAATAATTGACAATGGATAATTGACAATTGTCAGATTCCCACTATTAATTATCCATTATTCATTATCAATTGTTAATTATCAACGAAGCCTGTCTAATTCATTCGTTAAATCATCGACAATATTTTTGACTCTTTCCAGAGAAATATGGGGTTCGGGCAGTTGCTGACTTATGAAGGAATTAACCTCCCAAATTTCGACAATATCTTTGATTGAAATCTCAAAACTTGAAATCGTAGGATTATCTGAACTCAATAACAAAGCACCTTTTATTTTTACTTGATTATAAACTCTACGATAAATAATCCCCATCTGTGCCGTTACCAAAATATAAAATTTCCCATCATTTACATCCGACCAATCCGAAATTCCAGTGCCTAGAATGATAGAATTCTGCATTGGAAAATCACTGCCAGCCTCAAATGCTCTACTTCTTTCCGCAGTAATAAATGGCAATGAAATCGTAGGCAAAGTGCGTAAATAATCGGCTTTTTGGCAATTCGCTAAATATTCCTTCAATGCACTGTTTTTGACAAAAGGCGTTTGTTTCGCACCATTTTTTGTCTGATTTTGTGGCTCACTTTTAGCAAAATTACTAACCGTGTGCAAATGACTATCCACGAATTGCTGAAAAGATGCTTCATTATCCGGTAAAAAATTTCGCTGTGAAGTTTGTCTCTGCGGCGTAATGACTGTTTCTTCTCGCTCTTGAAAAAAATCTTCAACCAATTTAGCAACAGGTAAAGGTTCGGAAGAATTAGTAAACGGTCGTGTTTCTGCTTGAAAATTCGAAAGTTGTGATTTGCTTTGAGGGGGATTTTGTTCAATGATTCCAGTAGTACTCTGCGCCAAACTTATCCCCGGAGTTTCTCGAATTTTACGAATATCTGTTTTAATCAGAGAATCAACTGATGTGCCAAAAACTTGGGCAATTGTTTTGAGATTTTCAAGATTTGGATTAGCTCTCGCTTCTTCATAAGCACCCAACAATGAACGCTTTATGCCAATTCTTCGAGCAAATTGCTCTTGTGTCAAACCATTCAATCGACGGAGGTATTTGATGTTGTTACTGACTATGGACATAGTGAGATATTTTTAGCTAAGCGTGTTTTAAGGTTCGACTACTTATCAAAACTACTTAGTAATAATTGTAAGATTACTAAAATAAATCTATTATTTACTAATCATATTGTAAAATAACTATAAAATATTGAAAAAGCCAATTCGTATCCTTTTTTTTGTATTTTTACATCATTCATGTAAACAAAACTGCAAGCAAAAATTATGGAACAACTATTAATAGATACAGAAATTGAGCAGGAAATTCTAAGCGTTTTTAAAGCCCAAAAGTCAAATATGCAAAACCTTGCTAATTCAAATGCGAGGGAACGCAAAGCTAAACTTCAAAAGATGCTGGATTGGACGCTTTCGCACGAAACTGAAATTGGACAAGCGCTTTACAAAGATTTTAAGAAGAATCCTGCTGAAACTAATTTGGGTGAAATATTTGGCGTTGTTGGTGAAATAAAACATTTAATGAAACACTTAAATTCATGGATGAAACCTCAGTCAGTCCCAACGCCCATGAACATGATTGGCACCTCCGCCCACGTAAGATTTGAACCCAAAGGTGTTTGTTTGGTGATTTCTCCTTGGAATTATCCTTTCAATCTTTCCATAAAACCATTGGTACAAGCAATCGCTGCGGGTAATTCCGTCATGCTGAAACCTTCAGAATTAACTCCTCATACTTCAGCATTACTCAAAAAAATGATTTCCGAATTATTTGACAAAAATGAAGTTTGGGTAATTGAAGGAGATGCTACCGTTTCACAAATATTACTGAATCAACCTTTTAATCATATATTTTTTACTGGAAGCCCAAATGTCGGGAAAATTGTCATGTCAGCGGCCGCTAAAAACTTGACTTCTGTTACTTTAGAATTGGGAGGAAAATCGCCTTGTATCGTGGATGAAACTGCGAATATCAAAAAATCGGCCGAGAAAATTGCTTGGGGAAAATTTATCAATAATGGTCAAACTTGCATCGCTCCCGATTATATTTTGGTACATAAAAGTGTTGAAAATGAATTCGTCAATGAAATAAATCATGCTATAAAATCAATGTACGGCGAAGACGCAAAAGTTTCGGATGATTATTGTAGAATTGTAAATAATCGTCATTTTAACCGCTTAAATGGACTTTTAGAAGAATCAATTGAGAAAGGAGCTAAAGTAGCAGCGGGCGGACAAAAGGATGGTTCAGAAAACTATATTTCACCTACGATTCTTACGAATGTGGATGATTCAATGAAAATTATGCAGGAAGAAATATTTGGACCAATTCTACCCGTTGTCGGTTATTCAACCAATGAAGAAGCAATCACGCACATTAAAAATCGTGAAAAGCCTTTAGCAATGTACATTAATTCTGGAAAAGAATCGAATATTAAGTATTTCATGGATAATTCTTCGGCGGGTGGAACGATAATCAATGATTGCGTAATTCATTATGGACACACTGAAATTCCTTTTGGAGGAGTGAATAATTCAGGAATTGGAAAATCTGGCGGGATTTGGGGCTTTACTGAATTCTCAAATCAAAGAGCCGTAATGAGACAGAAATTTGGAACTTTCAAGATGATTTATCCTCCCTATACGCCAACGGTTGCGAAATTAATTCGCTTTTTTGTCAAGTATTTATAAGTTTCATATTTGGTAATAAAAAAGAGCGACTTCACTTAACTGAAGCCGCTCTCAATATAACGTTTAATTTAAATTTCGTATTACTTTCTCGTTAAAGCTTTTTGCTCTTCTTCTGCCATCTTCACCGCTTCAAATGCATTCACAATTCCTCCACTCAATGATAATAAACTAAAATCAATCAGCTCGCCAGTGCCAGGTTGTGCAACTTTTTGCTTTGGCAATTTAATGGACGAATTTAAGATAATTTGCTTAATTTTTCTAAAATCGAAATCAGGATAATATGACATCAACATGGCTGCTAAACCCGTTACGACGGGTGCCGCCATACTTGTACCGCTTAAATCTTCGTATTGAGATCCTAAAACTGTTGATTTTAAATCTACCCCAGGCGCAAAAACATCCACCGTTTTATGTCCATAATTTGAAAATTCAGCCACTGAACTTGGTGGTTGCATCCAAGAGGTTGCTCCTACTTCCAACCAATTTTCAGCTTGCTTTCCATCAGCAAATTTCTTTGAGGGATAATTCTCACTAATATCAATGTTTTCGTTTTCATTGCCTGCCGCATGAATTAGCAAAACGCCTTTCGATTGGGCATATTTCACGGCTTCGTCAACGGCTTGCTTTTGGGGAGAAACAGATTTACCAAAGCTCATATTGATAATTTTTGCCCCATTATCAACCGCATATCTGATGGCGTTCGCCACATCTTTATCACGCTCATCGCCTTCTGGAACTGCACGAATTGCCATGATTTTTACATTTCCAGCAACTCCTAAAATACCCAATGAATTATTACGATTTGCCGCTACAATTCCAGCAACGTGTGTACCATGACGAGCATCTGGACCTTTAACTTCGTTATTTCCATAATCTCTATCGTTTACGTTTTCGACATCATCTCCAACTATTCCACGAGGATTAAAAGAAAGATTGATACCAAATTTAAACTGAGCATCATAATATTCGTAAGCTTCTTTCAGCTTCTCTTCGTCTTGTCCAATTTGCTCCAATAATTCAAAAACTCTTTTCGCCTTTTTAACGTCTTCTGGGTCTTTATACGTAATTCTGTTTAGGTCATTTTTTGAAACATCTTTAATTTTCAAAAAGGACGAAATTATCAATTTTGAATCAATGTATTTCTCGTATAATTTAATCACAAAAGGTCCTTGTTCTTGCAATTCTTGCACTTTTGCCTCGTATTTGGCCTTGTATTTTTTGTATAAATCGTACTCCAATCGCAAGGCTGTCGACAAACTGGGTAAATCTTGAACATATTGATAAATTCGCTTTAAACGACCAAATTCACGAGTAACTTCCATGGTTTCCCGAGAAATATCGGTTCCATCTTTTCCTCCCAAAAAATCCCAACCATACATATCATCAACATAACCATTTTTATCATCATCAATCCCATTGTCTGGAATTTCGTTGGGATTTATCCAAATATTTTCTCTCAAATCTTCGTGATTAATGTCCACTCCGGAGTCAATAATTGCCACAATGACCGTTTTTGAAGCCTTTTTATTCAGAAATTCACGATAAGCTCTTTCAGTGCTGATTCCTCTAACACCATTTTCAGCAAAATCAAGATTAAACCAATTTAATGGGGCCTTGTCAGGAGATAATTCCAAATATTGAGCATCGGAAATACTGGTGATTAGTAAGCAAGAGAAAAAAAGAAATTTATTAAATTTCATGATTATATTTATAGTAATGAAGTATTATATTTATTGGCGGATTATTTGGGTATCAGCTAAAATTCTTGACTTTTTTGATAAAATTCTGAAATTATCAACTATTTACTCAAAAAAATCTCACAAATCTAACAAAAAAATCATTAAAAAAAAGAATAATTTTAATATGTTGTTCGTTGAAAACTGCCTGATTTTGAGCTAATTTTATCACAAATAATGGTGAGTTTAAATAGCCTTAAAATTTGTTTACTTCAATTGTTATAAACATTTTGGTTCTCAACAGCAAGGGTTCTTTTCCCGTTACCTTTTTTGAAATAACTTTAATAAATGAGCGATAAATTCAAAGCCCACTTATTAAAAAAATCTAATGCGAATCCCTCGTAACAATACTGCCAGATTTTCCTTTCAAAAAGTCCATATCCGCTCCCAAATGGGCTTGTTCAACGTGTTTGATGTACATACTGACGTATCCACGAGTAATATTCATGTCAATTGGTTTCCAGTTTTTGCGTCTTTCAGCCAATTCTTCATCCGAAACTTCTAAATTCAAACTACGATTTGGTACATCCAAACTGATATAATCGCCATTGTGAACTAAAGCTAAATTTCCGCCGTCTGCCGCTTCGGGTGAAACGTGCAGAACAACCGTTCCAAAACCCGTTCCCGACATTCTCCCATCCGAAATTCTTACCAAATCATGAACGCCTTTTTCCAATAATTTTGTTGGAATTCCCATATTTCCAACTTCTGCCATACCCGGATAACCTTTTGGCCCAACGTTTTTTAGCACCATGATTGAATTTTCGTCAATGTCTAAGTCTGGGTCTTCGATTCTGGCATGATAATCTTCAATGGTTTCAAAAACTACTGCTTTTCCTCGGTGAGTCATCAAAGCAGGCGTTGCCGCCGAAGGTTTAATTACCGCACCATTGGGGGCAAGATTTCCTCTGACTACCGCAATTCCAGAATTCTCTTTGAAAGGAGTTTCCATCGTAGCGACAATATTTCTATCAAAAACCTCCGCATTTTCAGAATTAGCGCCAATTCCCTTTCCATTCACCGTCAACGCATTATTATGCAGGACATTTTTCATTTCTTTGATCACGGCAGGCAAACCACCAGCATAATACAAATCTTCCATGAAGAATTTCCCAGAAGGTTGAAGATTAGCCAATAATGGAATATTTTGAGAAAATTTATCGAAATCTTCCATGTTCAAATCCACACCAATTCGGCCAGCAATTGCCAAAAGGTGAATCACAAAATTGGTTGAACCACCGATGGCCGCATTGACCATAATGGCATTTTCAAATGCCTCACGAGTTAAAATTTTTGAAAGCTTCAAATCTTCCTTCACCATTTCCACGATTCTACGCCCTGATAATTGAGAAATCACCTTTCTACGCACATCAGCCGCTGGAATTGCCGCATTATTTGGTAAAGAAAGCCCCAGAGCTTCCACCATTGTAGCCATTGTTGAGGCAGTTCCCATCACGGCACAATGTCCTTGCGTGCGAGCCATACAACCTTCAGCTTCGGTAAGTTGTTGTTCGTTGATTTCACCCAATTTAAAGGCTTCATCAAAACGCCAAACATCAGAAGTTCCGATGTCTTTTCCCCTCCAATGTCCTTTCAGCATCGGTCCACCCGAAATTACGAGCGTTGGAATATCTACCGAACAAGCTCCCATAACGAGTGAAGGCGTAGTTTTATCACAACCGCACAGAAGCACAACACCATCAATAGGATTAGCTCTGATGGATTCTTCAACGTCCATACTGGCTAAATTTCGATATAACATGGCCGTTGGTTTTATTAACGTTTCACCCAAAGACATGACAGGAAATTCTACTGGATAGCCACCCGCTTCATAAACGCCTTTTTTTACCGATTCGGCTAAATCTCTAAAATGAGCATTGCAGGGCGTTAATTCCGACCAAGTATTACAAATTCCTATGACTGGGCGACCATCAAACATATCATCAGGAATTCCCTGATTTTTCATCCAAGCTCTATAAATAAAACCGTCTTTCCCTGTTTTACCAAACCAATTTTGTGAGCGCAATTTTTCCATTATGAGGTATTTTTTAAAGTATTTTCTTCATTGTATTCAACCAACGATATTCTATTTTCATCGTCTCAAAATCTAAATAATTAGTATCAACAGTCTCAAAGCCATTCTTTTGATAAAATTCAATATTACCCATGCTGGAAGCCATTACTTTCAAATAAACTGTTTTTCTGCCCATTTCACGAGCAATGTCAATACCAAAATTCAGTAAAACATTGCCAAATCCTTTTCTGGCAAAAGCCTGGTCTAAATAAATGCGTTCTATATCGAAACTTTCATTTTCAGCTTGAAAGGAGTAATTAACCTTTAAATATCCACGTGGAGTATCATCTACCAATAGAAAGTAAAATGCAGTATTTTTATGCTCTAATTCTTCTTTAATTTTTTGAAGATTATACATTTTTTCAAGATACCATTCTCCTTCATCGTGCCAAAGATACGTATAAGTTTGCGGGTAAATATACTTACATAAATCGGAAAGTATTTTGAAATCTGAAGCGTTTACTTTTATAATTTTGTGGTTCATCTTCTTGTATATTTCTACTTTAATATCAGAGTGAAATAGTGAGAGTTTAGGATTGCGTTTAAAAGAAAATTTCACGTATCTCAATTCAGATGAGATCATCAGATAGTTAATCACTCCGTATCTAAAGTCCGAACCATAAAAAATTTCAAATCCTGTCCAAGGGTATATTCACAAGTACGAGTACCCGATGGGAAAGTCGAAAATTGAGAATTTCTAAATTGAAACCGTCTCACAAGGTTGTTATTTTCTACAAATAAAGTATCCTGTCCTGCATAACCGAATGATTGTCGGCCCATGAGTGGCGGAAGTGAGAATTTATGCAAACCATTCTGTGCCTCGAAACCCGTAAAAGTAAGTTTTTGATTTGTATTTGAATAAATCAAAATTTCGGGATAACCATCCGAATTCAAGTCGCTTGTTTCGGCTTTTGAAGCATTTTCTAAACTTTTATCTCGACTTTCTGCTACGGTTTTAGTGCCAAATAATAATACTAATTTCACGCCCAAAGAATCTTTCAAAAGTTGGAAAGTATAAGCATCTTTTTTCTGTTCAAAAAAGACATTGGAAGCATTAAACACCGACATTTTTGGCGCTGTGACATTCAAGAAATTAGCTTTTTCGGTAGAATCTTTTAACGCTAATTGTTGGACTAAACTATCAGGAAGGGCCATGTATTGATGGTCTTCGGGACTGGCTTCTTGGTTTTCGAACCAATATAAAGCGCCCGCCAAAGCCAAAATAAAAAGGATTAAAATGGGGAAAAAGAGTTTTGATTTTTGCATTTAATATGATTGAAAACTGGTAGTACGAAGATAAAGCGCAGAAACGAAATTAGTGTTTTATTTCAATAATATTATAGATTTTATTCGGAATAAATCCTCAAATCGCAAAAAAAAGGATGTTACACACCGTTTGCGTAACATCCCTTTTTTACATATAATTCAAATCATTATTGCGTTTTAGCTTAATAATATGCAGTGAATTTAAGAGCAAAATTATTGGATAAGTTGGGTCAAATTCATGCCATTTAATGCCAAAATTTGCTCGTCCACCCAATTTATGATGATTATTGTGATACGATTCTCCCATCATTAAAAAATCAAAGGGGAGTAAATTTTTAGCCGTATCATTTACTTTAAAATTGATATATCCGTATTTATGCGCAAACCAATTGATAATTACCCCGTGAACAGGACCCATTAAAAAGTGAATGGGTAGTAACAAATACTCCCATGGACTTGTGGCAAATTTTAGGTAAAATAACGTGTATAAGGTACCCCAAGCCAATCTCACAAACCATTTTGAACCTACATTTTCAAGAAAAGCATAATAAGGAACACCTTTGATAAACTTCGGATCGATGCCCGCTCGGTCATTTAAAATATCGTTGTATTTGATTTTTGTTTTCCACATCATGTCAAATAAATTTTCTGAATATTGCGGAGAATGTGGGTCATTTTCAGTATCAGCGTAGGCATGGTGCAAACGGTGCATAATTCCGTACGCCTTTGGACTTAGAAAAGAGGAACCTTGCGTTATGAATGTAAACCAATAAAAGAATTTTTCCCAACCTTTCGACATCGTGAACATTTGGTGAGCAGCATAACGGTGTAGGAAAAACGTTTGAGAAAATAAGGATAGGTACCAATGTGCTAAGAAAAAAATTAGAATTGCCATTATAAAAATAGTTATAGGTTAATAAATTGATTGAAATTTTGGTTATTTTTTGAAAAAAAATTAATTTAATTCGTAGATAAAAGCGTATAGATTACCGCAAGTCCTATAAAGTCAAAACCACTTTTAATAACTTTTCAAGTTTGGCATTTTCGATGGTTTCGTAGGCTTCCATAATTTGGTTTAATTTGAATAAATGTGAAATCAGTTTAGAAGGATCAAGTTTATTCGTTACGATATTTTTTATTAGTTCTGGGATTGAATACGTATCCACAATACGAGTGGTAATCGTAATATTTCTCGAAAATAATTGCTCTAAATGCAGGTTCACGCCTTTTCCGTGAATTCCAATATTAGCAATGTGTCCACCAACCGCCACAATCGCACTTGCCATTTCAAAGGTATTTGATGAGCCAACTGCCTCTATGACAGTATCAACGCCTTTTCCGTTGGTGTATTTCATCACTTTTTCAATGGCGTATTCATGGCTAATATCAATCGTATGGGTAGCGCCTAAACCGATGGCTTCTTGGAGTCGAGTTTCATCAAAATCAATCATGATAATTTGCGAAGGTGCATAAAATTGAGCGGTTAAAAGCGCAGCCATTCCGATTGGACCCGCACCAATAATAGCCAAAGAATTGCTCGTTTTTACTTGTCCCTGTATAATTCCACATTCATAAGCGGTTGGAATTACGTTACTTAACATTACAAATGCCTCTAAATCAGCATCATTAGGAATGTGGTATAAACTAAAATCAGCAAAAGGTATTCTTACAAATTCCGCTTGCGTTCCATCAATTGCATTTCCTAAAAGCCAACCGCCTTGTTCACAATGAGAATACATTTGTTTTCGACAGTTTTCACATTTGCCGCAGGAAGTAATGGATGAAATCAAAACAATATCGCCCGTTTTAAAACTCGTAACCGACTCCCCTACTTCCTCAATAATTCCCACGCCTTCATGTCCGATGATTCTACCAGCCGAAACAATGGGAACACTATTATTCAAAATATGCAAATCGTTTATTCCAATGGCTGTTTTAAGAATTTTAACAATCACATCCGTTGAATTTTGAAGGATTGGCTTGGGTTTTTCATCCCAAGATTTTTGACCAGGACTATGATATACTAATGCTTTCATATTGATTTAGCGTTAATTTCTGAATCAAAATTCCGACATAATATCCAGTAGAAAGATGATGAATATTAGGCAATTCATAAGGATTTGTCATATTAAAAACTGATAAATATCATAATTGTCGCTTATGCTTTGATTTACTTTTGGGGTAAATTATACTCACATTAATTATGAATTCCCTTATCAATAAATACAACGTTGCAGGCCCACGATACACCAGTTATCCCACTGTTCCTTTCTGGGATAATGCTACTTTTAACGAAAAAGAATGGATTGATGCCATTCAAACCACCTTTGAATTGACCAATGGAGATACTGGAATCAGCCTTTATATTCATTTACCTTATTGCGAAAATCTTTGTACATTTTGTGGCTGTTACAAAAGAATTACCATAAATCATGCCGTCGAAAAACCTTATATTATGGCTGTTTTGAAGGAATGGGAACTGTATTTGAGTCATTTTTCGGTAAAACCAAGTATCAGTGAAATTCATTTAGGCGGTGGAACTCCCAGTTTTTTTAGTCCAGAAATGTTGGAATTACTAATTAATGGCATCGTTAAACATTCAAAAATCAGTTTAATTCACGAATTTAGTTTTGAAGGACACCCAAACAATACTTCTCGTCAGCATTTGCAATCATTATACGATTATGGATTTAGGCGAGTAAGTTTTGGGGTTCAAGATTATGACCCAATCGTTCAAAAAGCGATTAATCGAGTTCAACCTTTTGAAAACGTAAAACACGTTACGGAGTTGAGTCGTGAAATTAGCTATCAATCAGTTTCGCATGATTTGGTTTATGGCTTACCATTTCAGAAAGTTTCGAGTATTGAAGATACAATCCTCAAAACCATTCAATTAAAACCCGACCGCATTGCCTTTTATTCTTACGCTCATTTGCCGTGGTTGAAAGGAAATGGACAACGTGGTTTTAAGGATGAAAACCTGCCTGTGGCTTCAGAGAAAAGAGCGATGTACGAAATTGGCAAAAGACTTTTTGAAGAAAATAATTATACCGAAATCGGGATGGATCATTTTGCTTTAAAAACGGATTCGCTGTATAAAGCCATGCAAGATGGAACGCTAAACCGTAATTTTATGGGCTATACAACCACGCAAACCAAATTAGTATTAGGCTTGGGCGTTTCGGCAATTAGTGATTCTTGGACGGGCTTCGCTCAGAATACAAAGGATATTGATAGTTATATGCAAATGCTAAAAAACAGAGAATTACCCGTGATTAAAGGGCATATTTTAAACCAAGAAGACTTAGTAGTACGCCAAAACATCTTGGATATTATCTGTAAATTCTCCACAACTTGGGCTGATGCTGACTTTAATTATGAAGAAAAAGTTGAACTATTTGAAAAATTAGCAGATTTTGAGAAAGATGGATTAATTGAATTTGATAATAACTCATTACGTGTAAAAGAAGAAGGACAAGCGTTTATCAGAAACATTTGTATGGCTTTTGACAAAAGAATGTTGCACCAAAAAAATGCAAAAAATCTGTTTTCAAAGACCATTTAAGTAAGACTTTATCAATTAAAAAGCAAAGCGGTAAGGGAATATAATCCTTTACCGCTTTCATTTTTTATTTTGATTTAATAACGTAAGGGCGTATAAAATACCAATGCTGTCAATTTAAAGTTTTTGAATT
>JBBAKY010000043.1:22811-29700 GCA_040403295.1 Arcicella sp. | reverse complement strand
TTGTAAAGAGTAAAGATACAAAATAATCACTGGAATTCACAGTACCCTTATACCCGCTTCGCCTCCTCCCAATACACATCCATTTCCGCCAAAGTCATCTCTTGCAAAGTTTTTCCTTGTTCTTTTGCTCTTGCTTCCAAATAATTAAAACGCTTAATGAATTTCCGATTGGTGCGTTCTAAAGCAGTCTCCACATTAATGTTGATAAAACGTGCATAATTAACCAATGAAAACAGCAAATCGCCAAATTCTCCTTCTGCTTTTTCCACATCAATCGCATGGTTATCCACAACGTTAAACTCATGTTTAAATTCGGCTAATTCTTCCTCCACTTTTTCCCACACTTGCGTTTTTTCTTCCCAATCAAAACCGGCACCTCGGGCTTTTTCTTGAATTCGCATGGCTTTTATTAAAGCGGGCAAAGAAGCAGGCACGCCGCCCAAAACGGATTTATTTCCTCCGCCTTCTTTCAATTTAATAGCTTCCCAATTTTGCTTGACTTGTTGTTCGTTTTCTACTTTCACATCTCCGTATATGTGCGGATGACGATGGATTAATTTCTCACAAATGCCATGCAAAACATCCGAAATATCAAAGGCATTTGTTTCCGAAGCAATTCTTGAATAAAACACTAAATGCAACATTACATCGCCCAATTCCTTCTTTATTTCCTGCATATCGCCTTCCATGATGGCATCCGAAAGTTCGTAGGTTTCTTCGATGGTAAGATGTCGAAGGCTGTCGATGGTTTGTTTTTTATCCCATGGACATTGTTCACGGAGTTCGTCCATGATGGTCAGAAGACGGTCGAAAGCCATTAATTGGGCTTGGCGTTTTTGAGGGAGATTATTGAAGTCTTGATTCATATTATCTTTGTTATTCTCACAAAGATAAAGCGAAAAGGATTATTTAGAGTTAAAGTTTTCCAATTACAATTTCCCTCCATAAGCCAAATCTCCTGCATCGCCCAAACCTGGAATAATATAAAATTTATGGTTTAATTTCTCATCAATTGTTCCGACAAAAAAATCGGCTTCGGGTATGGCAGTTTGCAAAAATTGTATGCCTTCGGGAGCGGCAATGGCAGCGGCAACGATGACTCTGGCAGGTTTTCCGTAGGTTAATAAAGCTTCGTAAGATTTTACCAACGACTTTCCCGTTGCCAACATGGGGTCAATTAGAATGATTGTTTTGTTTGTCAAATCGGGACTGGCTAAATAATCCATTTGAATATCAAAAGTTTCGTCGAGACGATGTTTTCCTCGGTATGCGCCAATAAAAGCATTTTCGGCACGGTCAAACACGTTTAAAAATCCTTGATGAAAAGGCAAACTTGCCCGCAAAATAGCCACTAAAACGGGTTGTTCATCCAATAAATGAGTAGTGGCTTCGGCCAGAGGACTTTGTACAATGGTAGTTTGATAGGATAATGTTTTAGAAACTTCATAGGCTAAAATTTCTCCTAAACGTTCCATATTTTTACGAAAACGCATTGAATCTTGTTGAATATTCACATCACGCAATTCAGCGATAAAATGATTAGCAATAGAATTAACATTGGTAAGAATGAACATAAAAATGGGGATTTAGGATTTGGAATAAATTAAATTTTGGGGTAATAAAATCTCTGTAAAAGTTTAGTTTTATTGAAAGGACTCTCAAAAGACAATTTGTATATGGATTGTACTAATTTAATTATATTTCATGGATAAAATTAAAAAAATCTTTACAAATAAGTCTCGATATTTTCATCGTGTACTAATTTTAATTTTCACAAAATCATAGCACAAAATCATAAAATTCATTAAATTTGAATGTCTTTTAACTTTCCAAAAAACAACGAAGAGATGAAAAATTTTACATTACTTTTATTGATGTGTGTAATTGCCACCATAAAATCGTTTGCCCAAAGTGGTCCAGTTGGTTTTCCAGACGGAATTACCGTGGGTACGGGCGTAACAATTCCTACTGGAAGTACTTATAAAATGGCAATCGGCGGAGGAATTTTGACAGAGAAAGTACGAGTGGCAACGAATGGAACTACTTTTTGGGCAGATTTTGTCTTTGATAAGAATTACAAACTTCGTCCATTATCAGAGGTAGAAAGTTATATTAAAACCAATCAGCATTTACCAGAAATCCCTTCAACCGCCGACGTAAACAAAAATGGCATTGACCTCGCTGAAACACAAGCACTTCTTTTGCAAAAAGTAGAAGAATTAACCTTATATGTGATTGACCAAAATAAGAAAATCTCCAAATTGGAGAAGCAAGTACGTTATTTGAAACGACATAAATAAAAATATTTAAGCATAGACTGAAATTAAAAAAGCCGTAATGTTCAATTAAGGCTTTTTTGATATACTGATTAATTACCATCTTCTTCCTCTACCATACCCACCACCATAATTACCACGACGTGGCGAAGGATGATATCTTGGCACAACTACCACGGGCGGAGCATAATAACGATATGGCAGAGGTCTTGAATAACCATATCCATAAGGACGTCCGTATCCGTATCCATTGTTATAACCATATCCACTACGCACATAAGTGGGTCCACACGAAACAACCATCAAAGCAATTCCCAGCATCATGGCTAAGACTACTATTTTTTTATTAAATTTTGTCTTCTTCATTTTATTTAATATTTAGATGATTAATATACTAAAAATCAGCTATTTACTCGACTAAAAACCTCAAAACCCAATCCTTACATTTGCATGAACAGGTCTTGGTGGAGGACTATATCGTTTAACAACTACCACTTTGGTAGGCGGTACCCGACGATATACTACTGGGCGATTCCTATGTACATAAGTAGGTCCACATGAATCCAATAAAAATATAAAACCAACTAATAAAGTCAATAGGACAAAAGTATGATTGAGTGTCTTTTTCATAACCTTCTCTATTTAAACGTTTTTAATTAGAAAACATTTCAAGATAAAGGTTTAAAAAAAGGGTAAAACTATTTACTCAGGTATCTGAATATATGACAATAACGTTTCAATTTCCCCCTATTCAGTTAGAAGATTTTTCGTATCTTTGCACCCTAATTTCAAAAGGAATAAGGAAAATTAAAATATGTTAGAACAATTAGAAGCCATCAGTGAACGATTTAACGAAGTTGCCCAACAAATAACGCAACCCGAAATCGTATCGGATATGAATAAATACAAGGTCATTAGTAAGGAATACAAAGACCTGGAAAAGATTGTCAATAAATACAAAGAATACCAAAACGTTTTGTCGAATATTGATTCTGCCAAAGACGTAATTGCTACTGAAAAAGACGAAGATTTCAGAGACATGGCAAAGGCTGAATTGGACGAATTGAATCCTCAAAAAGAAGAAATGGAAGCTATTTTGAAGGAAATGCTAATTCCAACTGACCCCGATGATTCAAAAAATATTATCATGGAAATTCGTGCTGGAACGGGTGGCGATGAAGCGGGTATTTTTGCGGGCGATTTGTTCAGAATGTATCAACGTTTTTGTGCAAATCAAGGATGGCAATTCCAAATCATTGATTTTACGATGGCCTCTTCGGGTGGTTACAAAGAAATCGTGGCCAATATTCAAGGCGAAGATGTGTATGGAAAAATGAAATTTGAGTCGGGCGTACACCGTGTGCAACGTGTACCCGCCACAGAATCTCAGGGAAGAATTCATACTTCAGCGGCAACTGTAGCCGTTTTGCCTGAAGTTGACGAAGTGGATGTACAGATTAATATGAACGATATTCGGAAAGATACTTTCTGTTCTTCGGGTGCGGGTGGACAGTCGGTAAATACCACGTATTCAGCCGTTCGGGTTACTCACTTACCTTCGGGTTTGGTAGTTCAGTGTCAGGATGAGCGTTCACAAATCAAGAATTTTGATAAAGCGATGACCGTTTTGCGTTCACGTTTGTATGAAATTGAGAATGCAAAAAGAAATGAAGCCATTGCAGGAAATCGCCGTTCGATGATTGGTTCGGGCGACCGTTCTGATAAAATTCGTACCTACAATTATCCACAAGGACGAGTAACAGACCACAGAATTGGTTATACCGTTTATAATCTTCCCGTAGTAATGGATGGCGAGATTGGCGATTTTATTGACCATTTACGCATTGCCGAAAATGCTGAAAGATTGAAAGAAGGAGCGGTTTAGGTTTCGATGTTCGATGTTAGTTATATTCCTAACATCGAACATCGTTTTTTTTTCAACATTTAATACTATTCCCAACATCAAAAGACAAACATCGAAAAACAAACATCTTACATCGAAATTTACCCATTACTCAAAGACTTATCCAACTTAAACGAAAAAGTAGTTCCTTTTTCAAGTTTTGAAATCACTGAAATTTTTGTACGATGAGCCTGTAAGATATGTTTTACAATCGCCAAGCCTAATCCCGAAGAACCATCTGACCGGCTTCTTGCTTTATCTACCCTAAAAAACCGTTCAAAAATTCTATTCAAATTTTCGGAGGCAATCCCTGGCCCATCGTCTTTAATAGATACTTTCCAATCTTTCTTTTCTTCCTCAAAAATTACCCAAATATTCCCATTCGCATGGCCGTATTTAATGGCGTTTTCGACTAAATTTGTCATCACTTGACCAATCCTCTGCGCATCTGCCCTAACAAGAATTGAAGGCTGAGGAGCCTTAATGTGCATTTTTACGTTTTTAGAAATAGCTTTATTTTCTAATTGTTCAAAAACTTCTTTCGTAATTTGTCGAATATCAATCTTTGCGGGATTCATCTTAATATCACCCGTTTCCATTTGCGAAAGCGTTAATAAATCTTTAACCAAAATATCCAATCCATCTAAACTTTTAGCCGCTTTTTGAAGAAATTTTTCACGGACGTTTTCATCGTCCATTGCCCCATCTATCAGCGTATGCACAAAACCTTGGGCCGAAAAAATGGGCGTTTTTAATTCATGCGAAACATTAGCCAGAAACTCTCGACGATATTTTTCTAATCGTTTTAATTCAGTTACTTCTTGTTCCTTCTTAGAAACATACACAAAAAGCTCGTCATTGAGTTTACGAAGTGGATTATTATCTTTCTGTAACTTCTTTCTTGTAACCCCAAAATCCTTCATTTTCAAGCGATTAATAGAGTCATACATTTTATTGATTTCTTGAAAAACTAAATAGTCCAACACGAAATAAATCAAAAGTCCAGCCACAACTAAAGAGGTTATAAAACTGATAAACAACACGTTAGCATTAGATTCTGGCAAAAACCAAAGAAAGGTTGTGGTGAAAACAGCAATGGTGATTGCTAATAAAAAGGCTAATATTTTAGGATTAAGTATCATCGTTTGAGTAAAAGTAACCTGACATGCGGCAAAACTTCGCTGGGTGGCATCCGTTCGTTCATCAGAATAACGAATTTACAAAAATATTTCTGCCCATACCGAAGCAACGGATTACAATTTTGTTAAGTCTTTCATACCTTATCCCAAATGATTCTTTCGTACCTTTGCACTTTATAAAAATCAGAGCGAAATTTTCGTCTCAAATAATATGGAATTAAATCAATTAACCGCAATTTCCCCAATTGATGGGCGTTACCGCAAGCAAGTAGAAAGTCTTGCTCCTTATTTTTCAGAATTTGGATTAATCAAATACCGTGTTCGTGTGGAAATCGAATATTTCATTACACTTTGTCAAATACCTTTGCCACAATTAGAAGGTATTAATAAATCGCTATTTACTTCATTACGAGATATTTACACTGATTTTTCAGAACAAGATGCTCTTTGGATTAAGGAAAAAGAACGTGAAACCAATCACGATGTAAAAGCGGTTGAATATTTTATAAAATATAAATTAGAGAAGTTCGGCATTGAACAATATTTGGAATTTATCCACTTTGGATTAACCTCTCAGGATGTCAATAATACGGCCATTCCTTTATCTTTGATGGAAGCATTAAATGATATTTTGATTCCTAAAATTAACGAAATCATTGCCCGAATAGCCGAATTAGCCGTAGAATGGAAAGATATTCCGATGTTGGCACGCACGCATGGACAACCTGCCTCTCCTACCCGCTTGGGAAAAGAATTCCAAGTTTTTGTGGAAAGAATGGAACGCCAAATGGATTTATTAACAACCATTCCGTATTCGGCAAAATTTGGTGGAGCAACGGGCAATTTCAACGCTCATACGGTGGCATATCCAGAAATTTCTTGGGTTGATTTTGGGAATAACTTCGTAAAATCATTGGGTTTAGTTCGCAGTAAATACACGACTCAGATTGAGCATTACGACAATATGGCGGCTTTGATGGATAACCTTAAACGATTGAATAACATCGTATTAGACCTCGACCGTGACGTTTGGACGTATGTTTCGATGGGTTATTTCAAACAAAAAATCAAAGCAGGTGAAGTCGGTTCGTCGGCAATGCCACACAAAGTAAATCCGATTGATTTTGAAAATTCGGAAGGAAACGTGGGAATTGCCAATGCTTTGTACGAATTTTTAGCGGCAAAATTACCCGTTTCAAGGTTGCAAAGAGATTTGACAGATTCAACCGTTTTAAGAAATTTAGGCGTACCAATCGCTCACCAAATGATTGCTTTGACGGCCTTGTTGAGAGGTTTGAATAAATTAGAATTGAATCAAGAAGCCATCAATAACGACTTAGAAGACAATTGGGCGGTAGTTTCGGAAGCAATTCAAACAATTTTGAGACGTGAAAATTATCCACAACCTTACGAAGCCTTGAAAGCATTGACTCGTAAAAACGAAAAAATTACCGAAAAAACCATCGCAGAATTTATTGATAACTTGGATGTTAGCGATAAAATCAAATATGAATTGAAGCGCATTACGCCGTTTAATTACGTGGGAGTTTTGGAGTAAAATATTAGACCAC
>JBBAKY010000043.1:0-22711 GCA_040403295.1 Arcicella sp. | reverse complement strand
AGTGGTCTATTTTATTTTCCAACAAAATTTTTGTTTTTAAATTATAAATACTAAGTTTGCAACATCAATACAAAAAAATGACATCAAATTTCAAAAATACAGCATGGTGGTGGCAATTGACAAACGTCGGTTGAACAGTCCCATTATGTATTTTCGATAAGGATATATCTTTTCACGAAAAGGCTTACTGTTCATAACAGTAAGCCTTTTTTATTTACAAACCATGAATTTCAAAGTAACAACAACCTCAAAAAAACGATTAGCGGACACCGTTACGCCCGTCGGGATATTTCTTAAACTCAGAAATCAGTTTAAGAACACAGTCATGCTGGAAAGCGCTGATTATCACGGTAAAGAACACGGATATTCGCACATTGCCTGCGATCCCGTGGCGAGTATCGTAATTGATAAAGACATCGTAACGCAAACTTTCCCCGACGGTACCACCGAGATTTTTCCCTTGCAAAAACGCAAAGATGCCGTTCAAGCCTTGATGAATTTTGCCAATCGTTTTGAGTGGAATCGTCAGTCGGACGATGCACCAATGGCGAATGGAATGTTCGGCCACATCAGTTATGATGCCGTTGAATATTTTGAGGACATTGAAATTCAAGACAAAAATAGCAATACCGAAATCCCTTCGATAATCTATTACGTTTATCGCTACGTGATTGCCATCAACCATTTCAAGGACGAAATGTCGATTTATGAGCATCAATACGGCGAAGAAAAAATAGAGACGAAACCGTTTGAAACGTTGGACTTTCTGATGAATATGCCTCATTATTCTACCAAACCATTCAAACTCAACAGCGAAGAAATTACCAATTATACTGACGATGAAATGCGAGCCATTATCAACGAATGTATTAAGCATTGTTTGCGAGGGGATGTCTTCCAAATAGTACCTTCACGTCGTTTCAGTCGTACTTTTGAAGGGGACGATTTTCAGATTTATCGAGCCTTGCGTTCAGTGAATCCATCGCCGTATATGTTTTATTTTGATTACGAAAACTATCATATCTTCGGGGCATCGCCCGAAAAACAGATTGCCATTAAGGGAAATATGGCTGAAATTCACCCCATTGCAGGAACGATGAGACGGACGGGCGAAGATGAAAAAGATGCAGAATTAGCTCGTGAATTATTAGCCGATCCCAAAGAATCTGCCGAACACGTGATGTTAGTTGACTTGGCAAGAAACGATTTATCCAGAAGTTCGGACGTAGTAAAAGTGGAAACTTTCAAGGAAGTACAGTTTTATTCGCACGTAATTCACTTGGTTTCAAAGGTAACGGGACAAATGACAGCGGGTACAAATCCATTACAATTAGTGGCGGATACTTTCCCTGCGGGTACGCTTTCGGGTTCGCCCAAACACAATGCCATGAGTATTATCAACCGTTTAGAAAACGTCAATCGCCACATTTACGGTGGAGCAATCGGCTACATGGATTTCAACGGAAATTTCAATCACGCCATCGCTATTCGTACATTTATGAGTAAAAACAACACCCTTTTCTATCAAGCGGGCATGGGTGTGGTAGCAAAATCGGTGGTAGAAACGGAAATGGCAGAGATAAAATTAAAATTAGGGGCTTTAAGAAAGGCTCTGGAAGTGGCGGTGGGGATTTGATAACGTTTTGAGTCAAAAAATACTTGACAACTTGACAAGAAAACCGTAATTTCATAGAAAAAACATTATGAAAACATTAACAGTAGGAGATGTAAAAACGCATTTTTCTGAGGTATTAAAAGAGGTACAAAATGGCGAAAAAATCGCTATTTCTTTTGGGAAAAAGAAAAAAGTGATTGCCTATCTCGTTTCAGAGATACAACCAGAACCCATAAAGCCTAAGCGAAAATTAGGGCTTTGGGAAGGGAAAGCAACTTTTTCATGGGTAGGTGATGGCAAAATTACCGAAGAAGAATTTTTAGGACTATGAAATATTTATTGGATACGCACATCATCTTATGGACTCTGATGAATCCAGAGAAATTAAGTAAAAAAGTCAAGGAAATTCTTTCTAATCCTTCTAATCAAATCTTGGTGAATAGTATTAGTTTTTGGGAGGTATCTCTTAAATATTCTTTGGGAAAACTTGATTTGAGTCCTTACACCCCCTCTGATTTACCTCGTGGTTGTGCAGATTTGGGGTTTATAGTCATTCCTCTATTGCCCGAAATAAGTAGTAATTACCACAAATTAACCGCCACTTATCACAAAGACCCTTTTGATAGAATGTTGATTTGGGAAGCAATCCAATCTAATATTCCATTGATTTCTAAGGATGCAAATGTTGAAAAATATCAATCGGAAGGTTTAGTAGTTATTTGGTAGAATGAAATAAAGAAAAATGAAAATTAACTGAAAATGAAAATATTAGTCTTAGATAATTACGATTCCTTTGTCTATAATTTGGTGTATATCCTCAAAGAATTAGGCAATGACGTGGATGTTTTTCGTAACGATAAAATAGCGTTGGAAGAAGTCAAAAAATACGATAAAATCTTACTTTCGCCTGGTCCGGGCATACCCGAAGAAGCAGGAATTATGTTGGATGTTATCCGTGAATATGCTCCAACAAAACCCATCTTTGGCGTATGTTTGGGACATCAAGCCATTGGGGAAGCCTTTGGGGCAAAACTGCTCAATATGGGCGATGTACTTCACGGGGTAACGACCAAATGTATAATCACTGAGCCTTCAGAAGTGCTTTTTCAAGGCATTCCGACTACATTTGATGTGTGTCGCTATCACTCGTGGACGGTCGTTCCCGAAACGATGCCCGCCGATTTAAAAGTGACCGCCATTGATGAAAAAAACTTTGTAATGGCAGAAGCCCATACTCGTTATGATGTGCGGGGAGTTCAGTTTCACCCAGAGGCGTATTTGACTCAATTTGGGGTAAAAATGGTGGAAAATTGGGTGAAAAGTTAATAATCAAGATACATGAAATACTACTTACAAAAACGAATCTTAGGCGAAATACTTAGTAAAAGTGAAGCTCATGAAGCCCTTTCTATTATTGCGAGAGGAGAAGCCAATAATAGCCATATTACCTCATTTCTAACTACTTACATGATAAAATCTATCACGGCCGACGAATTAGAAGGTTTCCGTGATGCGATGTTGGATTTAGCTTTGACCGTTGATTTATCGGAATTTTCACCGATGGATGTTTGCGGAACGGGCGGTGATGGAAAAGACACTTTTAACATCTCCACAACTTCTTCTTTTGTGGTGGCGGGTGCAGGTCAGCGAGTGGCAAAACATGGCAATCATGGCGTGTCTTCTTCGGTAGGTTCTTCGACGGTTTTGGAATATTTGGGTGTAAAATTTACCAATGACGAAAGCTATTTGAAAGCCAAAATTGAAGAAGCAGGCATTTGTTTTCTTCACGCACCTTTATTTCACCCAGCGATGCGTTTTGTGGGAACCATTCGCAAGGAATTGGGCATGAAAACCTTTTTCAATATGCTTGGACCGATTTTGAATCCTGCCCAAGTGAGAAAACAAGTAACGGGTGTTTATAACCAAGAAATTTTAGAAATTTATGGTGAATTATTCCAAAAAGTAGAAGGTAATTTTGGCGTTTTATTTGGTTTAGATGGTTACGATGAAATCTCTTTAACTTCTGAATTTGAATTAATTACAAAAAGAGGAAAAGAAATGATTTCGCCCGAACAAATGGGTTTCACAAAATGTAAACAAGAGGATTTATACGGCGGAAATAACGTAGAAGAATCCGCAAAAATCTTGATTTCGATTCTCGAAAACCAAGGCACAAAAGCCCAAACTGAAGTAGTGATGGCAAACGCCGCCATTGCTCTTTATTGTGCTAATGATGATTTGAATATTTCGGATGCAGTTTTGATGGCAAAAGAGTCTTTAATCAGTGGAAAAGCCTTAAATTCGTTTAAAAAATTTGTACAGCCGTGAGCCATAAGAAGTGAGTCTAATTAGAAACTCATAACTTATCACTCATAACTCATAACTTAGAATGACCATTTTAGATAAAATAATTGCTCGAAAAATAGAAGAAGTTGCCGAGCGAAAATTGCAAGTATCCGTAAAGGAATTAGAAATGAAAGGCTATTTTGCTAAGACCACTAATTCCTTGAAAACCAACTTATTAAATCCCGCTTCGAGTGGAATAATTGCGGAATTTAAGCGTAAATCTCCTTCAAAAGGAATTATCAATGCTAACGTTACGCCCGAAGAAGTTACTCGTGGGTACGTACAAGCGGGAGCAGTATGTTTATCGGTTTTGACGGATATTGATTTCTTCGGTGGTTCAGACGATGATTTTTTGAACGCCCGAAAAGCCAATCCAAGTATTCCCATGATTCGGAAGGATTTTATGATTGATGAATACCAAATCATCGAAGCAAAATCGTTGGGAGCGGATGTCATTTTGTTAATCGCCGCCAATTTGAGTCCTCAAAGAGTGAAAGAATTAGGCAAATTGACAAAGGAATTAGGCATGGAAACGCTCTTAGAAATTCATGACGAAGACGAACTAAATCGTAGTCTTTGCCAGTATATAGACGTGGTGGGCGTTAATAACCGAAATCTCAAAAATTTCTCTGAACAAAACGTTAATGCCTCTTTGGAATTAGCCGATAAAATTCCAGCAAATTGTATCAAAATTTCGGAGAGTTGTATTTCAGAAACTAAAACCATAAATATCTTAAAATCAGTAGGTTATCATGGATTTCTAATGGGAGAAACCTTCATGAAAACTGAAAATCCAGCGATGACTTTAGCAGAATTAATTGCCCAATTGTAACAAGAAATGGTCAAAGTTTGTTCTTAAATAAACATCCATATATACATCAATTTATTTAGAAAACAGGCTACCAACAATTCACTGATTTTTCAGTAGATTTGTTTATAAACATTAGCCACCCATCAAGAATATGAGAATAAAAGTCTGCGGAATGCGTGAAACGGAAAATATCCGTCAATTATTAGCCCTTCAACCTGATTATATGGGCTTTATTTTTTATGAAAAATCGAGTCGATTTATAGGCGATGAATTGGATGAAGATTTATTAAAATCTTTCCCTTTCACCACTCGAAAAGTAGGCGTTTTTGTGAATGCTACTGCTGCTTACATATTGGATATGTACAAAAAGTACGAATTGGATTATGTTCAATTACATGGGGAAGAATTACCCGATTTTTGTAAAAACCTGAAACATAAAGGGGTAAATACTATCAAGGCATTTTCGGTAGATAAAGACTTTAATTTTGGTAAACTTCAGAACTATAAACCCTATTGTGATTTCTTCTTGTTCGATACCAAAGGAGAGCAAAAAGGGGGAAATGGAACAACGTTTGACTGGTCTATTTTGAATAAATATGACAATGAAAAACCGTTCTTCTTGGCAGGTGGAATTGATTTAGAAAATGCGCATAATGCACTCGAAATCAAAGGGTTAAAAATTCATTCATTAGATATAAACAGTAAATTTGAAATTAGTCCAGGCTTGAAAAATATTGAAAAATTAGAGGAATTAATGAATATTATTAAGCCTGAAATGGCGGAATTATAAGATTTAAAAAGACAAAAAATGAACGAATTAATCTTTTTAGTTGAAGAAGACCCCGAAGGAGGTTACAACGCTAAAGCTTTGGGTGAGAATATTTTCACGCAGGGGGACACCATGAAAGAATTGAAGGAAATGATAAAGGATGCAGTAGAATGCCATTTTGACTCTCCTGAACAGATGCCTAAAATGATTCGTTTACACTTTGTTAAAGAAGAAGTATTTGCTTTTGCCTAATGAAAATACCCAGAGATATTACTGCAAATGACTTACTAAAAGCCTTAAAATTATTTGGTTATGAGATTGTCAGGCAAAAAGGAAGTCATATTAGAATTAAGACAGAATTAAACGGAGAACATTACGAAACCATTCCAAATCACAAACCAATCAAAATAGGAACGCTTAATGCTATATTGAACAACATAGCTGAACATTTTGATATGACTAAAGAGGAATCAATAGAACAAATATTTTAAAAATGACAACGATAACAGAATCAATATATAACGTAAACGAAAAAGGATATTACGGACAATTTGGCGGCGCTTTCATTCCAGAAATGCTTTATCCAAATGTGGAAGAACTACGAGTTTCTTACCTAAGTATCATCGCTGAGCCCTCTTTTCAAGAAGAATTTCAAGCACTTTTGAAAGACTACGTGGGTCGCCCGACACCTTTGTTTTTAGCGAAGCGTTTATCAGAAAAATACAATACTACGATTTATTTAAAACGGGAAGATTTATGCCATACAGGAGCTCACAAAATAAATAATACGATTGGGCAAATTTTGGTAGCAAAACGTTTGGGTAAAAAGAAAATTGTAGCCGAGACGGGAGCTGGTCAGCACGGAGTTGCAACGGCAACCGTTTGTGCTTTGATGGGTTTAGAATGTATCGTGTACATGGGTGAAATTGACATTGAAAGACAAGCACCAAACGTGGCTCGGATGAAAATGTTGGGAGCCGAAGTTCGTCCTGCGATGAGTGGTTCGAAAACTTTGAAAGATGCTACCAACGAAGCCATGCGTCACTGGATAAATAATCCCGTTGATACGCATTATATTATCGGTTCGGTGGTTGGTCCTCATCCATATCCCGATATGGTGGCGAAGTTTCAGTCGGTTATTTCGGAAGAAATCAAGTGGCAATTATTAGAAAAAACGGGTAAAGAAACGCCTGATTACGTGATTGCTTGCGTAGGTGGTGGTTCAAATGCGGCAGGAGCTTTTTATCATTTTTTGGATGATTTAGACACTCGTCTCATCGCTGCCGAAGCGGGAGGACACGGTATTACGACTGGAATGTCAGCCGCTACTACTTTTTTAGGAAAAATGGGTGTATTGCACGGTAGTAAAAGTCTACTAATGCAAACTACTGACGGTCAAGTGGTGGAGCCTCACTCGATTTCAGCAGGTTTAGATTATCCGGGAATCGGGCCAATGCACGCCAATTTATGGGAAACGAAAAGAGCCGAGTTTTATGCCATCACTGATGAAGAGGCATTAGAATCAGCGTTAGAACTTTCTCAATTAGAAGGTATTATTCCAGCCCTTGAAACGGCGCATGCAATGACAGTGCTGAAATATTTGAATGCCAAACCACATGAAACGATTGTGATTAATCTTTCAGGACGGGGAGATAAAGATTTAAGTACTTATATTAAGCACGTTTTGTAGAGATTTCTAAAAATTGTTTTAAAAAATAAAGGCTTCGCTTTGGGTGAAGCCTTTATTTTTTGTTCAGAACTTCAACCATTCCCCTTTCTCCCGCATCACCTGTTCAATCACATCTCTAACCGCTCCTCTTCCTCCATTTTTAGGTGAAATATAATTGGCAATTTCCAGAATTTCATCGCAAGAATCAGCGGGACAAGTGGCAAAAAGATTAGGACGAGACATTACTTCATAATCAGGCAAATCATCGCCCATGTATAAAATAGTTGACTCCAAAATGCCCGAATCAGCCAACCAGCCCTGATAAATCTCTAATTTACTCTTCCCACCCGAACCCATAAAAACATCATGAATTTTGAGATTTTGGAGTCTTTTACGCACGCCTTCGTGTTTGCCTCCCGTGATGACGCATATCCTGTAACCCGCTTGGATAGCACGTTCGAGGGCATATCCATCACGGATATAAAAAGTACGGTAATGCTCACCAGTTTCTAATACATGGACATTTCCATCGGTCATTACGCCGTCAATATCAAAGACGAAAGTGGTGATGTTTTTTGGGAATTTTTTGGTCATTTTACTCTTCTATTTCAAATTTAATTGGTAATGTTAATCTTGATGCAATAGGGTTTTTACCTCGGTAATCTCTTGCAGGATTCCACTTTGGCATTAATCGAATTACCCTTAATGCTTCTTTATCAAATGTTTGCTCTAAGGATTTTAAAATTATTGGATGAGTAATTCTTCCATCTTTTTCAATAATAAATTGGACATATACTTTTCCTTTAACACAAGCATTTGTTTTTGGATATTTTAAATTTTTAGCTAAAAATATTCTTAATGAGTCATTCCCTCCCCTAAACTCAGCCTGTTGATTTATGCAAATAATACATTCAAAAGGCTTTTCTTTTTTCTTCTGAGCTTTTATCGAAAATGATAAAATAATCAAGCATAGAAATATTATGATTCGTTTCATATTTTAAACTATTTATTTAGTTAAATATATGAAAGAGTTTTATAAATTCCTATTTCTTCTTCAAAATCCCTTCCGACAAAACCCGATAAATTTGTTGATAATCAGGCTGTTGTTTCAAGAAAAGAAGATGTTGGTTAATTATTTTGTTGTCTCCTCGGCGAGCGGGACCCGTTTGGGCTTTGAAAATATCGTCCGAAGCCATTGCCTTACGGAAAGTTTCGTTGATTAATGGCTTCAAAAGGTCAAATTCTAAGTCGTTATCTTTCACAATTTCTTGGGCAATTCCCCACAGATGATTGGTGAAATTACACGCAAAAACTGCCGCAATGTGCAACACACGCCTTTCTTCGGAATTTACAACGTAGGTAATATCAGAAATATCCTGCCCCAAATCTATCAATGCCTTTTCAACCGCTTCTTCATCCGATTCGATGCAAATCGGTATTTCCGTAAAATCTATTTTGAAGTTTTTGGTAAAGGTTTGCAAGGGATAAAAAACGCCCGTCATGATCGAAACATCACTGTTAATTCTCAACAATTCGTCTAATTCTGCCAATGATTTACTGCCCGAAGTATGCACCAACATGGAGCCTTCGGGAAGGACTAATTGTTTGGCGACTTCCAACATAGAATCGTCGGTTACGCACAGGAAAAAAACTTGGGCAATGGATTTTGAGAAGTTTAAATCTCGCTGAACTTTGGCGTTGTATAAATGCTTGGTGAGGTCTTCAGCATTTTGTATATTTCTACTAAAAACTTCTTCCACGCCATGCCCTGCATTTTCGAGTGCCTGTGAGAGATGCCAAGAGACGTTTCCCGCCCCGATGAATGATATTTTCATTTAAAAATTTGCTCGTAAGTATCTGAATTAAAACCCATTACAACAATTTGATCGTTTTCAATAATGGGGCGTTTTATCATGGAAGGTTTCTCCATCATTAGCTTTGTGGCAGAAATTTCGTCCGTAGCTTTTTCTTCGTCCGATAGTTTTTTCCAAGTTGTCCCCGCCCGATTGATGAGTACATCCCAAGGTTTTTGGGTAAGCCATTCTTGAATTTTACCTTCCGAAATACCCATTTTTTTGTAATCGTGAAATTCGTAAGGAACATTATTTTCAGTCAGCCAATTAAAGGCTTTCTTCATGGTATCACAATTTTTGATGCCGTATATTTTATACATTTCTTAGGGGTTAATTATTTCAATAGATTTTCAATTTCAAAGATTATCTATAAATTTATGTCAACAAACAATCCAATCAAAAATTGTGTGACAATAAAAGAGATATTTTTATTATTCATACCAAGAATAACAACATGGAAAATCAGAAAATCACCGTTGAAGCTACCATAAATGCCACATTATCAGTAGTTTGGAAAAACTGGACTGAACCCAAAGATATCACACAATGGAATAATGCCTCCGATGATTGGCATACACCGCACGCAGAAAATGACCTGCGAGTAGGTGGCAAATTCCTCTCCAGAATGGAAGCAAAAGATGGCCGTTTTGGGTTTGACTTTAAAGGAATTTATTCTGAAGTAAAACCTTTTGAAAAGATCAAATATGAACTCGAAGATCGGCGTGAGGTAGAAACTATATTTGTTGAAAATGGCGGAATAACTAAAATAACCTCAACTTTTGATGCCGAAAACGAGAATCCTATTGAAATGCAAAAAAGTGGTTGGCAAGCGATTTTGAATAATTTTAAGAAGTATGTTGAAAAGTAAAAATAATCCCAAAAACGAATCAAAATGACAAATCAAATTTATCCTTGCTTATGGTTTGACGGTCAAGCCAAAGAAGGCGCCGATTTTTACTGTTCTATTTTCAAAAATTCAAAAGTTACTACTAACTCGCCGATGGTAGTGAATTTTGAATTAGACGGTAAGAAATTTATGGGTTTAAATGGCGGGCCAATGTTCAAGATAAATCCTTCTATTTCCATTTTTGCCACTTTTGAGTCCATTGACGAAACCAATTTTATTTGGAATAAACTAATGAATGGCGGCAAAGCATTAATTGAGATTGACAAGCAAGATTGGAGTGCGAGATACGGTTGGCTTCAAGATAAATTTGGCCTGACTTGGCAAATTTCGGTAGTCAATAATCAAGGTGATAAAGCCAAAATAACGCCCTCAATGTTATTCACCAATGATAAATTTGGCAAGGCCGAAGAAGCCATAAATTTTTACACTTCCACTTTTGATAATGCTAAGATTGACCAAATTTCCCATTATCCAGAAAATACTCCTTTTGGAGGAAAAGTAATGTACGCTGAATTTAATCTCAGACAGTATGATTTTATTGCGATGGATGGCCCTGGTAATCACGAATATGCGTTTAATGAGGGCGTTTCCATCGTTGTAAATTGTAAAAATCAAATAGAAATAGACCATTATTGGAATACCCTTTCGGGAAATGGGGGGCAAGAAAGCCAATGCGGTTGGTTGAAAGATAAGTTTGGCGTTTCTTGGCAAATTATTCCTACAGTTTTGGGTGAGTTGATGAGCAATCCTGAAAAGGGACAAAGAGTCATGCAAGTAGTCATGCAATCGAAAAAATTTGATATTGAAAAACTCAAAAATGCTTAATCACCATGAAACAAATTAATCCATATTTGACTTTCAACGGAAATTGCCGAGAAGCCATGAATTTTTATCAAAAATGTCTGGGCGGAGAATTATTTTTGCACCCCATTGGCACATCGCCCATGGCAGAAATGATGCCTCCGCAGATGAAAGATAGCATTTTACACGCTACTTTGACAAACGGGAATGTCATCATTATGGGTTCGGATATGGTTGGTGAAAGTGGATTAATCAGAGGAAATGCCATGTCGATGATGCTCAATTGTAGTAACGAGACAGAAATTCGTGACATTTACGGACAATTGGCTTCGGACGGAGGAGATGCTACTCATCCATTGGAAGATACTTTTTGGGGCGCTTTATTTGGTGGATTGACGGATAAATTTAGCAATCGTTGGCTACTTAATTTTGACAAAAACCAAGCGTAATTATGGAAAAAAGAGCATCAAAAAAGGATTTCTGAGTAACCCAGAAAGCTTTTTTTGATATTACCAAGCCACCGTGACGGCTCCTTCTTTTCTTTGTAATCCTTGTTCTGGAAAATATTCGGGTGTGTAGGTAATGACCCACGCAAAGGAATCTGGTTTTACCAAAATACCTTTATATTTACCATCCCAGCGGTCTTCGGGCGTTTTTGACGTAAAAATTAATTCTCCCCATCTATTAAAGATTTTAAGGTCATAATCTTTAATATAAAATGGAAAAACTTGGAAATTATCATTGTTATTATCTCCATTTGGCGTAAAAATGGTTGGCACTAAAATACTGGGGTCGCAACGGTCAATAACAAGTGTTTTTGCAGTCATCGAACAGCCCACTGCATTAGTTACAAGAACGGTATAAATTCCAATGGACGACACCGAAATTTGTTTAGATGTTTGCCCCGTTGGGTTCCATAAATAAGTCAATCCAACGCCGCCGCCTGCATCAATTTTTATGGGTAAATTGGCAGGAATACAAAGCGGAATTTCCCCCCGCAATGAAACAAAAGGAATTGGTAAAATATTGACAGAAATGGTATCTGAAACACGACAAAGGTCTTTTGTAGCCGTCAAAATATATTTTCCAGAACGTTCGGGAAAGATTGTTGGCGAATTGTCACCGGTGTTCCAACGATAAGTTATTCCCGTCACGGGCGTGACACCAATGAAATCAGTTGCTCCCCGGCAAAGACTTTTATCAGGCCCTAAACTAATAACTGGTGCATCCAAAACCGTAATTTCTTTATTGGAAAATCCCGTACAACCATTTTGAGTTAATTCGTATCTCACCGCATAAATTCCGATGGCTGAGGCCTTGAAAACGCCCGTATTACTCACATTTGTGCCTTGCCAAATGCCTCCCGTAGGACTTCCAACCAATTGCGTTGAATTGGGGGTTAAGCACAAACGACTCGGAGCGGTCAAATTCACTTTTGGCGAAACCTTGAAAAGCACATTTGTCTTTGACGAACTAATACATTTTCCATCGGTTGAGGTTATCGTTACGGTATAACTACCATTTTGGGTAACGTCGATGTTCAAAGTAGTTGCCCCTGTACTCCATTTAATGCTTCCGTCGGTATAATTTAAGGGACTCAACGTAATTTTTTCGCCCTCACATTTACCCGTTGGAGCGGACAAAAGTGAAATATCGGTACGAGGAAGCTTATTCAATTTCAAATCATTACTAATGAATATACAGCCACTATTTTCCTTAAATTCAATATAATAAGTGCCTTCGATTAACCCTTTGATAACATATTTTCCTGATGAAACAAAGATGGAAGCCATGAGTCCTTGTTTCACAATCGCATCATTATTATCTCGCTGACGAAGGATAAAACTAATGGGTCTAAATGGACTTAAATCATCCACTTTAATATTAATTGCGCCATCACTGATGCACGTAACTGGGGTGGGTGTGAGCGTAATTAAGGCATTTGGCGTTCCTCCAGCATTCAGCACAATGGCAACGGTGCTATCACAAGACAAAGTGCTTTTTATCGTAACTTTATAACTTCCGGTGGTCAGATTTTTGATAATATTGGTGGTTTCTCCCGCAATCATTGTTCCATCCTTAAACCAAGTAAAAGTGTAGATATCGGTCGGTGAAAAGTTCAGCAATTCAATTGACCCATTATTAGCCGTACAACCAGTAGGCTTAACAGGATTTATCCGAAATGACGTTTTGGGACGTACTCTTACATTAATTGTATCGGCCGTTTTACAAGGAATTGTTCCAATAAGCGTGCTTACACTTACGATATATCTGCCCGCCGTTCTTACGGTAATTTGTGGTGTTGTTGCACCTGTACTCCATGAATAAGTCGTGCCAGTTCCCGCAGCTTTTGCGGCATCCAAAATGATGGGCGAACCCACACAAATGAGTGTATCAGGACCTAAATTTAAGGGTTTAGCTTTTGCCAACACTACTTTTATGGAATCAAAACCAAGACAACCTCTATTTTCAACGACTACGATATAACTTCCTGATTGTTTGACAATTAAAGTCTGCAAACTATCTTTTGGCAAAAACTTTCTATCTTGAAACCAGAAATAATTGGTACTATCTAATCTTGCTTTTGCATCCAGCGTTGTGGCATTGGCACACAGGTTTAAATCAGGGCCTAAATTGGGTTTAGGCACCGGTTTTATTTCAAAAGGTTGGGCGGGCAACATTGTGTCGGGCTTACAACGATTTCCCATATTTACGACCACATAATACTTCCCAGGTTCCGTAAAAGTATAGCTTGCCTTCAAACCGTTATCTCCTTCCCCTCCTTGAATGGTGGCAATTGGCGAGCCAACGGGTTTTCCATCTTGTGGAATTTCTCCTTTATAAAAACGCCAATCGGTTTTGGTATTTTTTAATTTATCTCCACATAAATGATTCGTTTGAAATGAACTTGGCGAACCCAGACAAGTATCTCCCGCCATGATTCCAACGCCTTCATTTTTTGTTTCATTGACATTATAAGTAGTGGGTAGTCCTAATTGACTGGTTTTTCCATTCAGGCTAAACCCTTTTCTATCGTAATAATCTTTAGTGAGACTTTTGATAGAAATGGTATCGTTCGGTAATTTGATAACACCCAAGGTATTACTGCCTTGAATGGCAACGTATATCTTACCATCGGGTGCTAATTGAACTGCCCCATAATATTCTTTTTTGGAGGAATCGAGCGTAATTTTAGATTTGGCAATTACCGTAGAATCCTTGTCGGTGATGTCAAAACGCAGTAAAGCTGAATATGAACCTGGTTTTTTGATGGTGTCCGCCTTCATTGTGGCAAATAAGGTTTTGCTATCGGGCGAGAATTCTATGCCATAAACCGTGGGCGGGGCGGGGCCTAAATCAATGACTCTTTTATTGGTAATGGCGCCCGTAGAATCCGCAAAATCGTACAATTCAATCAAATTTCTTTTTCCTCCCGGAATAGCAACGGCAAATTTTGTTCCGTCTTTTGATACTTTTATGTAGCCTTCACCCTTAAAAGTACTATCAATTCTCGAACCGATTTCAATAATTTTTGAGATTGAAACACCATTTTTCGTGACCCTTCGTAAGCGTATCGTATCCGTTCCGAAGTCGTGGGTAATGACCCAATACGTTGAATCTTTTTTTACGAAATGAGAAATTAATTGCTCCGTCGTAGGTGCATCATCCAAAATCGTGTTTTGCTCAATTACCTTCCCCTGACCTTTATTTTTACGAATATCCACAACACTATAGCTCAATTGTTTTTTACCGTTGATATCCGAAGTCGTGAAAACATAATACAATGACTGGCAACCCTGACAGCTTGGCTGCGGCACAATAATGGCGGATTGGGTGGAAACATTACTTCCTGCTAAAGAGTCTTTACCGGCGAGCGTGGATATTTCGTTTCCGTTTTTGTCATAAATTTTTCGACCATCGGTATAAAACAGTAAATTTCCGTTTTTATCCGCAATCGTGGAAACCCCTTCTTTTGTATCTATTTTACCTTTTGTATCCGCCGTTGCCGTTGAACCAGAGAATTTTATCCCCGCATTATTACCAAAATACCAATACGTTTCGGGTGGTTTTGGGGGTGGAGGAACGCATAATTTTACATTGATTTTATTTTGAGCCGAACAACCCGTAGTAGAATCCGTGACTTGCACCGAATAACAACTGGTAGTATCCGCCCGAAGCGTTTGGGTGGTGTCACCTTTTGGAAACCAAATGTATTTATATTTTGGGTCAGCCCCGCCATTTTTATACGGGTCGAGGGTCAAGAAGTCTCCTTTACAAATCGTGGTATCTTGCTGAGAAGGCGAATTTCCTAAATAAAAGGGTTGCGGAGGATTATTGATGGTAATTTTCTGCGTATAAACAACGGGCAGACCAGCTTCTGTACGGGTGAGTGTTACGATTTTAGGGCCAGGCGTTGCGTATAAATGGACTGGATTTTTCAAAGTGGAAGTATTTTTTGTGACACTTGCTACATCGCCAAATTCCCATTTCCAAGCAGTAGCGGTGGTCTTGAGGGTATCCCGAAAAATAGTTGCTGACGTAGAATCTCTACATTCAGGCAAGCACGTTTTGGTAACTTTGAATTGTGCGTACGAACTCATTGAAAATCCCCACGACAAAATAATTGTAGAGAAAATCAAAAAATATTGTCGTATGCTACTAAATTGTATCATTATTTCGTTTCATAAAAACTACACCAAACATTTCATTAACTGCATTAATAGACAAGTCGTTGATGGAAAAGGTTGTAAGGATGAAGGCAATAAGTTTCCGCTTAAACAATTGGGATTTTAATCCCTTGAAAGAAAACAAATTTAACGACTATCATGGCATAAATTTTGCTTAATTTCGTATTTAAAATGCCTGTAATGCTTAGAGATTAACGTAATTTAAGCCTAAAAATTTTTAAAGATTATTAAATTGTTTAATTAAAAATTTAATGAACATATTTTTAAGTAGTTTACGTAAAAAATTAAACCGTTTTTAATGTTCTGAAAATAATTTTATCACTAATGAAGATACTAAAAAAACGCTCCTAATACCATGTTTAAAAGAGAATTTTTACTAATGTTATGCGTGTTTTCTTGGACGCTCAGCCAAGCACAAGACCCCCAATATTCTCAATTTTATGCCGCTCCTTTATACCTGAATCCAGCTTTTGCGGGTTCGGCGATGGCACCACGGGTAAACTTCAACCACAGAAACCAGTGGCCTTCGTTGAGTGCCAATTTCGTAACATCCTCAATATCAGCCGATATGTATTTTGATAAATTCAATAGTGGTGTTGGGATCTTGTTGACAAACGACCGTCAATTTACGAATTTGACCACCACTGATATTGGCGCCATTTATTCTTATCACTTAAAAATTAGTGATGGATTAACCGCTAAATTGGGCGTGCAAGGTTCGTATGTAACCAGAGGAATTAATTTTGCCGATTATACCTTTGGCGACCAAATTAATTCTTATTTATCCACAGGATCATATCCACGAGTTTCTTCCGACCAAATTTTGCAAGGAGGCAATAATCTCACACCACAATTAAAATATTGGGATTTTTCATCGGGCGCTTTAGTCTATTCCGAACAATTTTGGGTAGGTGTATCAGCGCATCATATCAATCAACCTTCACAATCATTCAATGATAAAGATGCTCGTTTACCGATTAAATTTAGTTTACAAGCAGGTTATAGAATTCCATTAGCCGATTATATGATTGGGAATAATTTAGGTGATGCAATCGAAAAAGAGAAAAGTATCACACCTGTCATCAATTACAAGCGACAAGGAGCTTCCGACCAATTAGATTTGGGTGCTTATTTAACTTATTCGCCTCTTGTGTTTGGAGTTTGGTACCGAGGAATTCCTTTGAAAAGCTATACGAAAGATAATGTGAGCATTATTAGTCACGATGCGGCGGTATTTTTGGTGGGTTATCGCCAAGATAATTTCTCGATTGGTTATAGTTATGATGCCACCATTTCAAGATTAGGTTCAACGGGCGGGGCTCACGAAATATCATTATCATACACATTCACAGATTGGATTGAACCAAGCAGACACGCTCGCCCACGTAAAGGAGAGTTGAAATGTCCGAAGTTCTAACAGAGAAAATGGAAAAGGGGAAAAAGGAGGAAAGGAGAAAGGGGTTAAGGATTTCAAGATTCTTTTCCTTCCTCCCTTCCTCCTTTTTCCATTCCTACTTTTCCTTCTTTGAAAAGTGCCTTTAAATCGTTAAATTTGTTTAAAATATTATTCCTTACTTAACATTTTAAAAACAACCACCAATTGACTTTTCAGGATTTCAACTTTGACGAAAAATTATTAGAAGGCTTATATTCAATGGGTTATAGCAAACCTACGCCTATCCAAGCCCAAGCAATTCCGCTTATTCAAACTAATAAAGATTTAATAGCCTGCGCCCAAACGGGTACGGGTAAAACAGCCGCTTTTTTATTGCCTATTATCAATAAAATCATCAGTTTACCCGATGATAAAAGACGTTTGAATACGCTCATTATTTCTCCTACTCGTGAATTAGCCACCCAAATTGATAATCAAGTAGAAGGTTTAGGATATTTTACGGGTGTGAGTTCGATTTCGATTTACGGTGGCGGAGATGGAAATGCGTGGAATCAGCAAAAAAAGGCTTTGGAACAAGGAGCGGATATTATCATTGCTACGCCAGGACGATTAATTGCGATTTTGCAGATGGGTGCCATTGATTTCTCTCAACTGCAACATCTTATTTTGGACGAAGCGGATAGAATGTTGGACATGGGTTTCTTTGACGATATTTTAAAAATTATCAAGTATATTCCCGCCAAACGCCAAACACTTTTGTTCTCGGCAACCATGCCGCCAAAAATCAGAAAATTGGCGCACAGCATTCTTGTAAACCCCGAACAATTAAACATTTCAATCTCGAAACCTTCGGAAGGAATTTTGCAACAAGCTTATTTGGTTTACGATACCCAGAAGATAAAATTATTGACGCATATCTTGAAAGAAGGCAATTATGGTAGTGTTATTATTTTTGCTTCAACCAAAGAAAGCGTTAAGAAATTAGATACAGAATTACATCGGATTGGTTTAAAAACGAAGGCATTTCATTCCGATTTAGACCAGAAAGAACGGGAGGAAATTATGCGAGAATTTAAAGGAAAAACCCTCCAAATATTAATTGGAACGGACATTCTCTCTCGTGGAATTGACGTGGAAGGAATTAGTTTAGTCGTAAATTTCAATACCCCTCACGACCCCGAAGACTACGTTCACCGCATCGGAAGAACGGCAAGAGCTGAAACTACGGGTACCGCAATTACATTTATCAATGACAAAGACCAACGCAAATTTGCCGCTATCGAGGAATTGATTGAAAAAGAAATTCCAAAACTCTCGCTACCCGCTGGCATGGGCGATGCCCCAAGTTATCAACCCGAAAAACGAGTAAGTTCAGGCGATTTTCATAAGAAAAAAACGTATCATAAGAAGAAGCCTGGGTTTGTGAAGAAGGCGTAAAATATAAAAAGAGTTTATCAAATGGTTAGATTAGACCACAGTTTCAACGGATTTAACAGATTTACATAGATTTTATTATTTTATCTGCGTAAATCTGTTAAGTCCGTTGAAACTGTGGTCTAATTTTGTGTAGGAAGATTATTTCGTATTTTCTTTTTAATGATCCCCTTGTATATTTGACCTACATTCAAAAAATAGTTATGAAACCACAATTTCAAACAAATCCACGCCTTGAACTTGCCGACCAGTATGTGCGGTTTACCAATACCAACGTTTTTCTTACGGGAAAGGCAGGTACTGGAAAAACTACTTTTCTGAAAAATATCAAAGCCCATTCGCCAAAACGCATGGTTATTGTAGCTCCTACGGGTGTGGCGGCCATTAATGCGGGTGGCGTTACGATTCACTCATTTTTCCAGTTATCTTTCGGACCTAATATTCCCAATCAAAATCCTGATAATAAACCCCTTATACGAAAATTTAATAATGAAAAAATAAAAGCCATCAAAGCGATTGACATCTTGGTCATTGATGAAATCAGTATGGTGCGAGCGGATATTTTGGATGCTATTGATGATGTACTTCGTAGATATCGTAACCGAAATTTACCCTTTGGTGGTGTACAATTACTGATGATTGGCGACTTGCATCAGCTTGCCCCCGTAATAAAAGAAGATGAATGGAATATGCTTCGTCCTTATTATGCCAGTCCATTTTTCTTTGAAAGTAAAGCCCTTGCCATCAGTCAATTTATTACGATTGAATTAATCCATATTTTTCGTCAAGCCGATGAACAATTCATTAATTTGCTCAATAAAGTACGGGATAAAAAATTGGATGCTGAAAGTACAAGGCTATTAAATACTCGTTACGACCCCAATTTTACGTATCCAAAAGACGAAAAATACATTACGCTGACCAGTCACAATAAGGCGGCAATGTCCATCAATACAATTAAATTGAATGAATTGGAAGGGAAAACCCATACTTTTAAGGCAGAAATTATCGACGATTTTCCTGAAAGTATGTACCCAAATGAATTCAATTTGGAATTGAAAGTTGGCGCTCAAGTAATGTTTGTGAAGAATGATATTAACCTTGAAAAACGTTATTTTAATGGCAAATTAGGCGAAATAACTTCGATTGATGATGAATTAATCAACGTAAAATGTCCTCATGAAACAGAAGAAATTATTGTCTCAAAATCCACTTGGGATAATATCAAATACGTATTGGATGATTCAAAAACCTTGCACGAGAACACCATTGGCACTTTTACCCAATTTCCCATTAAAACGGCTTGGGCAATAACTATTCATAAAAGTCAGGGTTTAACCTTTGAAAGAGCAATTATTGATGCCGCCTCCTCGTTTGCTCATGGACAAGTCTACGTGGCATTGAGTCGTTGCAAAACTTTTGAAGGTTTAGTTTTGAGTACGCCCATCACTTCCGACAGCGTTAAATCCGATAATATCATCACTGTTTTTAACCAAGAAGCCGAAAAACAAGATTTGTCGGAAGCGGCTTTGATGGATGCAAAAAAACATACCCAAAGCGAATGGATTCGGGATTTATTCGATTTCAAACCCATCAAAAACAGTCTTCATTTTCTGCTCCAATCTTTTGTAAAAGTACAAGATCAATTTGCCACGATTTCAACCCAAAATTTAAGTACTATTGTCGAAAATTATGCGGTAGAAATTGACCCCGTGATGGAGAAGTTTTCTAAGCAATTGGAGAATTTTATTGCCCAAGCACCCTTGCCCGAAGAAAATCTTGAATTGCAAGAAAGAATTAAAAAAGGTAGTATTTATTTAGCAGAAAAACTACAAGAATTAACGTATAATCCCTTAAAAACCATTGACTTAGCTTGCGATAACAAAGAAACAAAAGGCAATATCTACAAACTTTGGGAACAGTCTTTGAAAAATGTTTTTGAGAAATTAATTCTGCTAAAAATCAATCAAAATGGTTTTGATTCTACCCAATTTTTAACCACCAAAGCCAACGCAAATATTGATTTTGAAACCGAAAAAAACAGATTAACAAAGTCGCAAAATCCTACTACTTCAACGGGCAGTAAAGGTGATTTAGGTAGTGCATTGAAAGCTTGGCGAGATAGTATTGCCCATGAAAAAAATATTGAAAAATACATGGTTATTGCCCAAAAAACCTTGCTGCACTTATCGGAAGAAATGCCTCGAAATAAGGCAGCATTAGCAAAAATTAGTGGTTTGGGCAACATTAAAATTAAACAATATGGAGATGAAATATTGGATATAATTAATGCATTTTGTGAAGCAAATGGCTTTGAAGGTAGTAAAAATGAGACTAAAGAGGTAGTAAAATCAACAAAAAAATTAGTAAAAGCCTCAACCCAAGAACTAAGTTTTACGATGTTCAAGGAGGGAAATTCTATCCAAGAAATCGCTCAAATTCGTAATTTATCAAGTTCTACAATTGAGGGGCATTTAGCTGAATATATAAAAAATGACCTATTGGACATAAAAATGCTTATAGAGGAAAAAAAGATAAATGTAATTCGGGAATTTATTCTTGAGAATCCAATGTTGAAAAATAAAGAGTTGAAAGATGCTTTGGGAACGGAATATAGTTACGGCGAAATTCGGATGGTTTATAATTCGATGAGTATGGAAGGGTAATACACGGAGTCTCTTAGAATTTTATAAAAAATCAATTTTAATATCCCAATATAATGAAAAAATACGCAAAAATATCTGCTTACTGCCTACTACTTACTGCCTACTGTCTTTTACTAAACGCTTGCGATTTCAGTAAAAGAATAGATACCAGACAAGCTGTAAAAGAGCTTCATGAGCGTGAAGTTAAACGAATTACACCTACCCAATTTATCGCTCAAGTAGATGAATGGGGAAAAATTATTGTAGATTCATTGAACAAAAATTTAGCCGTAAATCTTGAAAAAAGAACCTTAATTGATTCGTTATCAAGCAAATATAGAGTTGAAATATTAACGGGTAGTCCGCTAAATTTGCAAAATCCTGCTTTTGGAAAGAAGGTAAATGAAATTTTGGATGCTTACCAATATAATTCAGAAAAACACTTACCACAAGTCGACAATATTCAGAAATCGGATGATGAATTATTCTTCTATTTTACCGCTCCAATTACAAAAAATGTACAATTTGACAAACTGAAAAAAGCTCAACTTGAAACTTTAGAAAAAACGGCGAAATTGGATAGTTTATCATTCCGTAAAAAAGGAGATTTTGCGGGTTTATGGCTGATAAAATTTTCAAAAAAAGAAGTAGTAAGGCTTTCTGACCCAAAACATTTGAGAACTTTGAGTGATAAGCAGTAAAATAGGGATTAGGGGTTAGGGATTGGGAATTAGGGAAACAACAATTTACCCTTAAAATAAAAAACCGACCACTTTTCAGCATTCGGTTTTGGTTTTGAAATAAGGATTATAAGTTGGGATTTTGGGGTTGGAGGTTCAGATTTAGTAAAAAAAATACCAAAATCTAAAACCTTTACTCCCGCACTATTCTTTTAAAGAAATCGAATTGTACTTTTATGGCTCTTTGCCAATAGGCTTTATCACTTTTTCCAGGTTGTGAGATGTACGTTGCTTTCACTTTTAATTCATCGCAACGTCTTCTAAAATCATTATTGGCTTCATAATTAGCATCATCCGTGCCACAATCGAAGATAATTTCCTTTTGTGAAGCCGCCAGTTTTCCAACATTATTGATTACTGAATATTTTCTCAAAACGTCCGCCTCTCCCGACCCTAAAATGTTCTGCAAACTGGCATTGGCTGATTCTACACTCAAATCCAAAACGCCTCCAGAACTTCCTGCGGCTTTGAAAAGATCGGGTCTTTTCGAGAATAAATAAAAAGCACCATGTCCCCCCGCACATATTCCTGTGATAAATACTTGATCGTCTTCTACACGATATTTTGTCTTAATGGCTGGCATCAAATCTTTAAAGAAAAAATCTTCAAATTTACTCATTTGCTTCCGTGGACTATTGATGTACCACGAGTCTTTCAGTCCGTCGGGGCAAACGATGATGAAACCGTAAGCATCCGCATATTTTTGAACATTCACAATCGTATTCCACTGACGATAAGTTGCCCCACAGCCGTGTAAAAGGAACATTACGGGATATTTTCTACCCGATGTCATCGAATAATCTTTGGGTGTATAAACCAACGTTGTGTCCGTATGCGGCACATAAAGCGGGTTAAAATAAAGTTGTTCTTGTGCAGAGATGGACAAAGAAGCCAAGCACATTCCGATGGTAAGGATTAAGGACTTCATATAATTATTTCATGGGTTAATCAATGACCTTATCAAATTGTGTGTTAAAATTTTTGAAATCTTATGGCAAATTTTAGCAAAAAATCACCTAACTACTATACGGAACTAC
>JBBAKY010000042.1:0-29803 GCA_040403295.1 Arcicella sp. | reverse complement strand
CGCATTCTTTTTTAGTATAAATATTTTTTCTCAATCTCCAAAAGATAAGGCATATTTATTGGTTAAATATGATGAAACTTCGATGACAGACTCCACCGATTTATTGAAAAAGAATTATGATGTCATGGGTCTTGAAATTGGAAAGAGTATGAGTAAATTTTACAGTATTTCATTGCTTGAGACTAAAAATGCTATGATGGAGCAAATTAAACAAACAGGTGCTCTTGATATGAGGAATTTAATTACCCCTAAAAATAAGAGAGGCAAACAAAATATAATATTTAAAAACTACACTTCTAAACAACTCACTGCAACTGAAAACTTGGGTATGTTTAGTTACACCGTACAAGAGTCCATTCCTACAATTGATTGGAAGATTCAATCAGATACGATGCGTATTCTCAATTATTCGTGCCAAAAAGCAATTTGTCAATTCAGAGGGCGTAATTATGAAGTATGGTTCACTCCCGAAATTAATGTTAGTGAAGGACCTTGGAAGTTTACTGGTTTACCAGGCCTTATTTTGAAAGTAACAGAAAGTAAAGGATATTTTATCTTTGAGTGTAAAGGTATTGAAAAAGTGAATTTAGACTTAGAACTATCCGATGGTAAAGGTCAGAAAGTAACCAGAGAAGAATTCCTAAAAGCAAATAAGCTCTTCTTGGAAGACCCAATGCCGTTTCTGAATAATGGAAGAAGTAGTTTTACACTTGATACTCCTCCAACAAGCCTACCCAAACGTACTTATAACCCAATGGAACTTACTGAAAAATAATAGGTTGGATGAATAAAATAGGAATTGTAGCGTTTTTATCAACATTATTACACTTTTCGGGTTTTTCTCAATTTCTGACGGGTCGAATTACTGATTCCCAACAGCGTTCCCTTCAAGGGGTAAGTATTAGGGCGTACAAGCTTCAAGAAAGTATAATTCAGTCCTTTGCAATCACGGATTCAAAAGGACAATTCCAGTTCAGTAAACCTTTTTTGTCTGATACCATTAAACTTGTGGTGGCTTCAATGGGGTTTGCTATGGAGGAAAGAATTATTAAAAAAACGGATTTAATTCAAGATTTTATCCTTACTCCGCAAGCAATCGAACTCAAAGAAGTGATTGTAAAAACTCCTCCCGTGCGTATCAGTCACGATACGATTTCCTATGATATTAAACAATTTGGTAATAATACAGACCGAAATTTAGGGGATGTTCTCAAAAAACTGCCAGGCGTTGAACTTAGCGAAAATGGGACGATAAAATACAATGGCGAACCAATCAATAAATACTATACAGAAGGGAAAGATTTATTTGAGGGAAAATACAAAATCGCCAATGATAATTTCCGTTGGCAAGATATTGAACGAGTAGAAATTCTCGAAAATCATCAACCAATCAACGTTCTGAAAGATATTGTTTATTCTTATAAAGCTGGTTTAAACGTTGTTTTCAAGGAATCTGTCCGTGCGAAATGGATAAAAACTGCCCAGATTGGTGGAGGATTTAGTAATGAAAATGTACAGTATGATAACTCCCTAAACGCCATCAGAATTGCTAAGAATAATCAATCTTTCAGCATTCTTAAAAGTAATAATGTTGGGATAGATTTACTTTCATCAACGCAATCACTCACGATTGAGGACTTGATTGATGTAAGTCCGCAGTACCTATTTCTAAAAGTTTCACGTCCACTTTTATCCATTATTGAACTTAGTAAACCTTCCATCAATCAAAAATATTTAAACTTCAATCAAAGCCATCTCTTCACTTCTAAAAATCTTTGGACACTCCAAAAAAAATATGATGTAGTCCTAAATATTGAATATTTAAAAGATAAACAAACAAATCAAGGCTCACTTGAAAGTCTATACTTTCTTGGAAAAGATACGCTTGCAGTCACAGAAAAACAGGATAACGCCAAGAATCTGAATCAATTAGAGAGTACTTTATCAATCGTAGCGAATCAACCCAAATATTATTTTAGCAATAAATTATTTGTAAAAATGGGCTGGAAAAACACTAATGGAGTCATTGAGAATTACGAAGTTGGCAAAACGCAAAATGTAAACCAACAAAATCAATATGATACGCAATGGATTTCGGACGAAATAAAAATCCAAAAGAAAACCATTTCAGATAATTTAATTGAATTTAAGGCTTTGGGCTACTACTTAAATTCACCACAAAATTTAGATGTATTTACCAATAACCAAATATCTAAACAAAACACCCTCCAAGATTTAAGAATGAAAAAGTCTTTTTTTAGTTTTTATGTCAATTTTTTTGCCAGTAAAAAATTGAAATTAAATACCAAAGTAGGGGCTGAAAGTTCAAGCCAAAGTCTGTTTTCTAATTTATTTGGATTCCCTTCTACAAAACTCATTGGAGATTCTTCTTTACTTTCAAATAATCAAAATCTATCCTATTGGCGAGCTTTTGGTGAAACTGATTATGAAGTCAATAAGGAAAGTTTTAAACTTGATTTCCATCTACCTGTGAGCTTCATAAACTGGTTAAATCTCCATAAAAATCGTTTTGTTATTGAACCAAACCTTTCAATGACTTATATTTTTTCTGCCAAATGGAGTACCACTTTCAAGTATAATTTCAAGTACAATATCGCTGAAATTGATGACTTTAGTAACGCTTTTTTATTGACAAATTACCGTAATATTGAAAGAAATTCAGGACAAATTCCTGATAATAAACGACATGCTGCAAGTTTAAGGCTGAACTTTAAAGACATGATTCATTTCTGGTTTTTAGATGCTGTTGTTGGCTTGGGAGAATCTCAGAGCAATATTTTAAGACAACAAACATATGATGGGATTTATATTAAACAAGTTAAGATTGCCTCTGATAATATCACTCAAAATATAAATGGTTTTTTACAGGTTAGTAAGTATTTGCACAGTATAAAAACTAAATTCACCATTAATAATAGTTATGAAATAAGACAATCCGTACGGTTATTTGCCAATAATCAGTCTGCAAAAATTGAAATTAAGAGTAATATTACCTCATTCAATATCAATTCAAATCCACGAAAATGGCTTAGATTACAATTTGATGTCAACGCCATGAATTCATCTAATTCAGTAAAAACGGAAACGCAAAATTCTCAAAATAATTTTCAGCAAATAGACTTAAAAACGAAGATTGATTTCCTTCCTTCCAAAAACTTGACTTTCGGAATTGAAGTAAATAAATATCAAATTGAAGACGGGCAAAATCAGACTCAGCGATATTTACTAATGGATTGTTCTACAAATTACCATTTCAAAAATAGCAATATTGATTTAAGTTTATTTCTGCAAAATTTAACCGATGAAAAAACTTTTCGGACTTTAAGTTTTTCGGATAATAGTTTTCTTTCCACTGATTTTAGACTTCGCCCAAGACAGTTTTTGGCAAAATTGAATTTTACTTTTTAAATTTCCCTCTCCTTAGCATTTTGGCAACTTACTCAAATTATTAAAAATAATTTAGTCTATTTATTTGATAGACTAAACAGAACTATTACATTTGTAGAAAATTTACCCTCCAATCAACATATTAACATCAATTTAATTATTAGAATGAACGTAGAATCTCCTTCACAAGCAATCCCTGTGAGTTCAAATAAAAATAGTATTTACTCATCCAAATGGCTTTGGTTTGGTATTCCTGTAATCTTATTGGTAGGCCTTGCCAGTATTTTGGTTTATAATTACTACGCCTTATTTTCAGTTGAAAAATTAGTGGCAGGCATTAATCAAGACTTTTTTATCTATTTAACCATTGGTGTTTTTGCACAATTAGTGGATGGTACTTTGGGAATGGGCTACGGAGCAACTTCAACCTCTTTTTTGATTTCAGTGGGTGTTCCTCCCGCTATCAGTAGTACAGGGGTTCACGTAGCGGAAATGTTCACGACGGGAGCATCGGCAATATCTCATTATAAATTCAAAAATATTAATAAAAGATTGGTTACTTATTTGCTCGTTCCAGGCGTAATTGGCTCAGTAATAGGAGCTTATCTTTTGGCGGATGTGATTGATGGAAAAGTCATCAAACCTTTCATTGCGGCTTACATGATTGTATTAGCCGTGATGATTATTATTAAAGGATTACGAAATAATAACGTTAAAAAGAAAACCAAAAACTTAGGTGTTTTAGCCATTTTTGGGGGATTCATGGATGCCGTTGGTGGCGGAGGTTGGGGACCCATCGTAACTTCTACCCTCATCGGACGTGGACGTGACCCAAGATATACCATCGGTTCGGTTAATGCCGCAGAGTTTGCCGTCTCATTTGCGAGTGGAATTACTTTCTTACTTTTTCAAGGAATTAATGGATGGCAAGTCATTGCGGGATTAATCGTTGGGGGAGTAGTTGCCGCCCCATTTGCCGCATTTTTTGTGAATAAAGTGCCAAGAAAAACGATGACAATTGTGGTTGGTATTTTGATAATCGCACTCAGTCTTAAAACATTGATTCCTATTATTTTAGGACTACTAAAGTAATTTTTTTTGTGGTGATTTTAATAAAAGGTTAGCATTATTGCTGACCTTTTATTGTTTAGTAGTAGGCATAAAAAGGAAAGTAAAGGTTAGTAAATAAACAACAAACGCTTAACTTGTCATGTTTAAAAATAAATTCCCAATTCATAATTTATGAAACGTCTATTACTTCCTTTTTTGCTAATATCAGCGATTATATTTTCCGCTTTTCAATTGATATCTAACCATGAAAATACTTCGGAAGATTGGGCAGAATATTTAGGTGGCCCGGACCGTAATCACTATTCAAGTCTAACCCAAATAACGCCAGAAAACGTTAAAAGCCTCAAAATTGCTTGGTCGTATGCCGCTCCAGATACGGGTCAAATGCAGGTAAATCCAATTATTGTTGAAGGAATATTATACGGGGTAACTTCCGCAGTGAGAGCATTTGCTCTGGATGCCAGCACGGGAAAAGAAATTTGGTGTTTTGGCGACCCACTGAACACTTGGCACAGTACAAGTCGGGGCGTTGCATTTTGGGCTGAGGGAAACGATAAGCGAATTTTATACACCGTTGGTCCATTTTTATACGCTCTAAATGCCAAAACAGGAAAACTGATTGAAAGTTTTGGAGATGGAGGAAAAGTTGATTTGCATACAGGATTGCCTGATATTGCGAAAAATAAATTCATTATTTCCAATACGCCAGGCACAATTTACGAAGATTTAATCATTATGCCCCTCCGACTTTCGGAAGGAGCGGATGCTGCACCCGGGGATATTCGAGCGTTCAATGTGAAGACGGGAAAGTTAGCGTGGACTTTTCATACAATTCCTTATCCAAACGAATTTGGTTACGAAACTTTTCCGAAAAATGCCTACAAAAATGACGGAATCGGAGCAGTCAATAACTGGGCAGGTATGGCAATTGATAGAAAAAGAGGTATTTTATTCGCTCTAACGGGTTCGGCGGCTTATGATTTTTATGGTGGAAATCGGAAGGGTAAAAACCTGTTTTCGGACTGCCTTTTAGCCTTAGATGCTCGTACGGGAAAACGACTTTGGCATTATCAAACAACACATCACGACATTTGGGATAGAGATCATCCGGCACCCCCAAATTTAGTAACGATTAAACGAAATGGAAAACTAATTGATGCGGTGGCACAAGTAACAAAGCAAGGATACGTGTTTGTTTTTGATAGAGTTACGGGAAAGCCTATCTTTCCCATTAATGAAGTTGCAGCTCCCAAATCAATGCTTGCAGGAGAGCAATCGTGGGCAACACAACCAGTACCAACCAAACCCGCTCCGATGGCACGTCAAGCCTTTCAACTTACTGAAAAAGATATCAGTCCTTATGCAGAAAATCGGGAAGAATTAATCGCTCAATTAAAGACGTACAAAAAAGGATTATTTGCCCCACCAAGTAAACAAGGAACGGTAATATTACCAGGTTTCGATGGTGGGCCAGAATGGGGCGGAGCAGCCGTGGACAAGGAAGGAATTATGTATGTCAATTGCAATGAAATGGCTTGGATTCTGACAATGAAAGATACGCCCAAGGAAGATGCACTTGCACATTTGCCTCTAGGTGAAAAAGTTTATACAACCACTTGTACGGTTTGTCACGGAAATGATAGAAAAGGAAATGCTAAAAGTGGATATCCATCTTTGGTTGACATTGGCACGAGGCGAGATAAAGCCTATATAACTCAAATTATCACGAACGGTAAGGGAATGATGCCAGGTTTTACGACCTTAAACGCCAATGAAAAACAAGCGCTTTTGAGTTTTTTATTGGGAGAAGAAAAGAAAGAAGTAGGAGGGGAGATAAAAACGAAAGTACCCAGTTTACCCTACGCAAGCACAGGATACAACAAATTTTTGGATAGCAAAGGCTTACCCGCTATTGCTCCACCGTGGGGAACACTCAATGCCATCGACTTAAATACGGGCGAATTTCTCTGGAAAGTTCCTTTTGGTGAAGAACAATCATTGAAGGCAAAAGGCATCAATAATACGGGTACTGAAAATTATGGTGGTGCCGTTGTAACGGCAAGTGGACTATTATTCATTGCCGCCACAAAAGATGGGAAATTTAGAGTTTTTGATAAAAAGACGGGTAAAATTTTATGGGAAACAACGCTTCCCGCCGCAGGATTTGCTACGCCTTCAACCTATCAAATTAATGGAAAACAATACGTCGTTGTTGCTTGCGGAGGCACTAAATTAGGGACTAAAAAGGGAAATCAATATGTAGCTTTTGCTTTGCCTTAAATGATTAGATCACGGATTTAAGGGATTATACGGATTTACACGGATTTTTTTTAAATTTTCATCCGTGTAAATCCGCTCAATCCCAATTCTATTGCGGGTTTATCTGTGGTCTAATCTTATAATTTACAATTCCTTAAAATTATCATTCATAATCTTTGCCGAAGAAAGCGCCAAAGGAATTCCTCCGCCTGGGTGAACGCTACCGCCTACGAAATACAAATGCTTAATTTTGGATGAAAAATTAGCATGTCTCAAAAATGCGGCAAAACGATTATTAGACGAATTTCCGTATAATGCACCTTGAGCCGAGGAAGTTTTGGATTCAATCGTTCGAGGGTCGAGAATTTCCTCACATTCAATCAATTCGGCTATGTTTTGTCCTAAAATTCTACTGACTTTTTTCAACACATTTTCTTTGGTTTGGGCAATGATTTCATCCCAATTTTGTCCTTCGTTGGCAGGGGCGTTTATGAGTACAAACCAATTTTCACAGTCTTCTGGAGCATCATCAGTTTTGTGTTTTGAGGTAATATTGATGTAAATCGTTGGGTCTTTATAAATGGTTTTTTGCTCGAACATCGTCCTAAATTCTTCTGGATAATTATTGCTAAACAGAATATTATGCAAGTCTAATTCAGGAAACTGCTTTTTAATTCCCCAATAAAAAATAACCCCAGAGCTTGATTTAGGCTGATTTAAGAGAAAATTTGGGTGTTTTTCATTGGGTAAAAGTTTTCGGTAAGTATGGGTAACATCCATATTTGAAACTACGGCTTCGCAAGGTATGAGGTCGAGCGTATTTTCTCCATTACTATTGTCTTCATTACTTCTTAACTTTACCCCTTTTACCTTTCCATTTTCCACAACAATCTCCTCAACCTTCGTCTCAAAATAAAATGTAATACCTAAACTTTCAGCTAATTTCACCAAAGAATTTGTAATAGATACCATGCCTTTTTTTGGAAAAAAGGCACCAATATTATACTCCAAATGAGGAATAATATTTAAAGTTGCAGGCGTTTGGTAAGGATCAGAGCCGTTATAAGTTGCGTAGCGATTGAAAAGTTGTACGATTTTAGGATTCTTGAATAGTCTTTGGTTCGCTTCGTTCATTGTTCCAAAAATACCTAATTTTGGCAGATTTAAATATCCTTTCAAAGCCTTTTTGGAAGTCCAAGTGGATAATTTATGTAGAGAATCTTGGAGGAATAATCCATCCAAAACCTCATATTTAAAGGCTGAATCTTTAAGGAATTGGGTGATTTTTTCGGCAGGTTCGCCCGTGATTTTTTCTACTTCTTCGGCAAATTTTTGAGGTTCAGCCCAAGCGGTCAGTCGTGTTTGATCTTCCCAAAAATAACGACAAACTTCGTCTAATTGTTCATATTCAAAGAAATCAGCAGGTTTTTTGCCCACTAATTCAAATAATTCAGTTACTAATTTGGGAAGGGTAAATAAAGAGGGTCCAGCATCAAAACGGTAGCCATTCATTTCAAAACTGCTCAATTTTCCACCCGCATAAGCATTCGCCTCGAATACCGAAACATCAAGACCTTTATGAGCCAAACGAATGGCAGAAGCAATACCCGCAATACCTGCCCCGATGATGGCGACTTTTTTCATTTTATTAGCTATAAACTTTGAGTTTTTTACGCTGATTCTATAAAATAGTAACTTGGTCTTTGGAATTATTGTTTTACTAAAAAGGAAGGCTTCGCTTTAAGAGAAGCCTTCCTTAAAATCAAAAGTATCAAAACCTCATGGCTCAAGGCTGTTAATAAAACAACCACTCCATTGCCTTCGGAAATTCTTTGCCCCATTGGTCTTCGCTGTGTTTACCATCTGGGTCGAGGGACAGATTAATGATTGTTTTTTTAACGCCTTGACGTTCAAAGGTTTGTTTTAATTTTTCAACATTTGGAATCATTAAATTACTCTCCTTTCCGCCTGCATATACGTAGATACGTGTGGGTAAATGCGAGAGAAAATCAATGGCATCGAAGTAAATATTAGGAGAAATCCATAACGACGGAGAAAAAATCATCAAGCGACCAAACGCTTCTGGAAACATCAAACCCGCATAAATACTGATTAAGCCGCCCAAAGAACTTCCACCAATGCCCGTGAATTCACGTTCTGGTTTTGTTCTGAAATTTTTATCAATGTAAGGTTTCAAAGTCTTCGCCAAAAACTGAGCGTATTTACGACCTTGCCCTTTGCCTAATTTTGGATTATTATACGGTGAATATTCTTGAAAACGCTCTTCGCCCCCGTGTGAAATAGCCACCACAATCACATCCCCATGTTCACGAGCCGACAAAACGGCTAATTGTTTATCAATGCCCCAATTGCCAAATTCAGAACCATTGCCAAATAGATTTTGGGCATCTTGCAGATAAATAACGGGATAATTTTTGGTGGAAGTTTCGTAATTATGAGGCAAAAGAATATAAACAGCTCGCTTTTTGCCCAGTTGAGGCATTTCAAATTCATCAGAAATCAAACGAATTTCGGGCATAAGATTTTCAGAAAGATTTTCACCATCTAATCGCCAATGCGGCACAAAATCTTGATAAACACCATTTTTGATTTTGGCGATGCGGTTGGGAATCCCATTGCCGAATTCATCTAATTCTACTTGATTCCAGCCTCCTTTGGTGTATTTATACTCAAATGTATCGGGCAGTTTTATAGTATCAGGTAATTTTAAAGCGTATTTTCCCTCTTCTATCTTACTTAATCGAAGTTCCTCTCTTTCTGGCAACCAAGCGTTGAAATTACCCGACAAATAAACAGGCCTATCATCTTCAACTGGCGTGGTTAATTCAAAATACAATATATTCTTACTCATTCATGTGAAGTGGTTATTAAAGTCTGCAAATTTACGGAATATTCTTTTGTATATAACCTGTTTTCGTTAAAACTCATTTTTGAGTCATAAGGTTTTAGGCTTGAGAATACATTTGGACTAAAAACGCTATTGTTTGGGCGTTTGGCGGTATATTAAGGTGAAAAATAATTTGCAATTTTGTAGAGTAAAATACTTACGTATTTAATTCCAAAAACTATGCCAAAGAGAAACTGACATTTTACGATGCTTCAGTGGTTGTGGTAAAATAACAAATAGAATAAAAAAACAAAAAATATGAGTAAACAAACCTTATTCGACAAAGTGTGGGATGCACACGTTGTTCGTAAAATCGAAGATGGTCCAGATGTTTTTCTGATTGACCGCCACTTTATCCACGAAGTAACAAGTCCTGTTGCTTTCTTGGGTCTTGAAAGTCGTGGGATTGATGTGATGTATGCCAAGCGTACTTTCGCCACTGCCGACCACAATACGCCCACTATTAATCAACATTTACCCGTTCAAGATCCACTTTCTGCCAATCAATTGCAGCAATTGGAAACCAATACCACCAAACACGGTATTTCGCACTGGGGATTGGGACACGCCAAAAACGGTATTGTTCACGTAGTTGGGCCAGAAAATGGTATTACGCTTCCAGGTATGACCATTGTATGCGGTGATTCGCACACTTCTACGCACGGAGCATTCGGAGCAATTGCCTTCGGAATTGGTACTTCTGAGGTGGAAATGGTGCTTTCTTCGCAGTGCATTATGCAACCAAAACCCATGAAAATGCGTGTGAACGTGAATGGACAATTGGGTAAAGGGGTATTGCCAAAAGACGTCACTTTATACATCATTGCTCAACTTTCTGCGGCAGGTGCAACGGGTTATTTCGTAGAATATGCGGGTGATGTGTTCGAGAATATGTCGATGGAAGGACGCATGACGGTTTGTAATATGTCAATCGAAATGGGTGCCAGAGGTGGAATGATTGCCCCAGATGAAACCACTTTTAATTACTTAGAAGGACGTGAGCAAACGCCAAAAGGTGAAGTTTGGGACAGAGCTTTGGCGTACTGGAAAACGCTTAAAACGGACGAAGGCGCTATATTTGATAAAGAATATACTTACAATGCAGCCGATATCGAACCACAAATTACCTACGGAACAAACCCAGGTTTAGGCACGGGAATTTCACAGAATATTCCTATGTCAGGCGATGTAATTGATGGTGAAGCGAGTTACAAAAAATCATTAGGTTACATGGGTTTTGCTGAAAATGAGCAAATCATCGGAAAGAAAATTGATTATGTTTTCTTGGGAAGTTGTACCAATGGCCGAATCGAAGATTTCCGTGCTTTTGCATCTATTGTGAAAGGGCGTAAAAAAGCGGACAACGTAACGGCTTGGTTGGTGCCAGGTTCACACATCGTAGAATCTCAGATTAAAGAAGAAGGTATTCTGGATATTTTGATAGAGTCAGGTTTTGAACTTCGTCAGCCAGGTTGTTCGGCTTGTTTGGCGATGAATGACGACAAAGTTCCTGCGGGAAAATATGCCGTTTCAACCTCAAACAGAAATTTTGAAGGTCGTCAAGGTCCAGGAGCAAGAACGCTTTTGGCTTCTCCATTGGTTGCAGCGGCTGCGGCGGTGACGGGAGTAGTTACTGACCCGAGACAGTTTTTATAATCCGTAATTAATCATGGCAACATATCCTCGAAAATTGTCTTACGGAGCAAATAATACCGTCATTGTATTGTCAGATACGGAGGTTGGTAAGCTCTTTACCAATGATACTCGTTCTGATATTGGTTCAGAAGCGGAGAAAATGAAATTTGCCAATGCCATAAATGATTTATTGGTAAAGTTTGAACGATTGGAATATAATGAAGCGATTGATGCCAATATGCTGGTAATGGAACGCATTATTCCATTGGATTATCGAGCGTATGAAGTTGAGATGCGAGAAATTTGGTTTGATGTTTTTGAAAACCAATTAAAGGAGTTACATCAAAAAGGGTTCGTTCATAATGATTTGAAACGTCCTTCTAATATTTCGGGAGATAAATTTGATAACATCATGCTAACGCAACAAGGAATTAGACTGATTGATGCGGGTGTATCTATTTTACAACACCAAGTAGGAGAAAAGTTTTTTCAAGCATACATAGAAAACGAACTAAAAGAATTAGCACTATTTAAAACGTATTTTTTGAATAGATAAAACAACAAAAAATGGCATACGATAAATTCACCATACTTTCGTCCACCGCTGTTCCGATGCCTATCGAGAACGTGGACACCGACCAAATTATCCCTGCACGCTTCTTGAAAGCAACAACACGTGAGGGTTTTGGCGATAATTTATTCAGAGATTGGCGTTATAATAACGACAATTCTCCTAAACAAGATTTCGTATTGAACAACCCAACTTACAGCGGAGCAATCCTTGTGGGTGGTCGTAACTTCGGTTCGGGTTCAAGCCGTGAACACGCCGCTTGGGCGATTTATGATTACGGTTTCCGTTGTGTAATTTCAAGCTTCTTTGCGGATATTTTCAAAGGTAACTCCTTGAATATCGGCATTTTACCCGTAACGGTTTCGCCAGAATTTTTGGATAAAATCTTCTTGGCAATTGAAGCGGATGCTAAAGCAATTATTGAAGTAAATCTTCCAGAACAAACGGTTACAATTGCAGTAACGGGCGAAAAAGAATCTTTCGACATTAACGGGTATAAGAAAAATAACATGATTAATGGCTTCGATGATATTGATTATCTTCAAAGCATGAAAGGTGAAATTGTAATATTTGCAGAGAAAAGTCTTTATTAAGAGGTTATGAGCTATAAGCTATGAGCTATGAGCAGTAAGTTTCGGGTTTTGAGTTATAAGGAAAATAAATCTTACAACTGACTGCTCATAGCTCACGGCTCATAGCTCATAGCTCACGGCTCACGGCTCACAGCTAAAATATGCGACATATAGAAATAATGGACACGACCCTCCGTGATGGTGAACAAACCAGCGGTGTGTCTTTCTCGGCTTCTGAAAAATTGACTATTGCTCAACTGCTTTTGAAAGAAGTGATAGTCGATAGGATAGAAATTGCTTCTGCAAGGGTTTCTGACGGTGAATTTGAGGCAGTTAAGAAAATTACGAAATGGGCTTCGGAACACGATTGCTTAGAGAAAATTGAAGTCTTAACTTTTGTGGACGGAGAAACTTCGATAAATTGGATGCTTGAAGCAGGAGCAAAAGTGATGAATTTATTGACCAAAGGTTCATTAAATCACTTAACTCACCAACTCAAAAAAACGGCAGAACAGCATTTTTCCGAAATCGAAAAAGTCATCAGTTTAGCTATTTCAAAGGGCATAAAATGCAATGTTTATTTGGAAGACTGGAGTAACGGAATGCGAAATTCACCCGAATACGTTTTCCAATACTTGGATTTTCTGACCAAGCAGCCCATTGAAAGGGTGCTTTTGCCTGATACTTTGGGCGTTTTGACTCCCCGAGAAACCTTTGAGTTTTTGGATAAAATTGTAAAACGCTACCCCGAAACGCACTTCGATTTTCATGCGCATAACGATTATGATCTGAGCGTCGCCAATGTTATGGAGGCAATCAAAGCGGGCGTACACGGGCTTCACCTAACCGTAAATGGTATGGGAGAACGGGCAGGAAATGCTCCTTTGGCAAGTACCATTGCGGTCATGAATGATTTTATGCCCGAAGTAACTACAACGGTCGTGGAGAAATCTTTGTATTCGGTCAGTAAATTAGTAGAGACTTTTTCAGGTTTTAGAATCCCAGTGAATAAGCCTGTAGTTGGTGAAAATGTGTTCACGCAAACGGCAGGAATTCATGCAGATGGCGACAGTAAAAAAAATCTTTATTTCAACGATTTGATGCCTGAACGTTTTGGCAGATTACGCCAATATGCGTTGGGAAAAATGTCGGGGAAAGCCAATATTGAGAAGAATTTGCAAGAATTAGGCATCAAATTAGCAGATGCAGATTTGAAAAAAGTTACGCAAAGAATCATCGAATTAGGCGATAGAAAAGAATCCGTAACTCGTGAAGATTTGCCATACATTATTTCGGATGTTTTGGATAGTAACACCATCGAGGAAAAAGTTGTTGTGGTAAATTATGTGTTGACTCATTCTAAAAATTTAAAACCTTCTACCACTTTACAAGTACAAATTGGCAAAGAAATTTTTGAAGAAAGCGCTCAAGGTGATGGTCAGTATGATGCTTTTATGAATGCGCTGAAAAAGATTTACCTCAAAAAAGGAATTGAATTACCACAATTGACCGATTATGCCGTAAGAATTCCACCAGGAGGAAAAACGGATGCCCTTTGTGAGACGATCATTACTTGGAAATTAAACGGTAAAGATTTAAAAACCAGAGGATTAGATTCTGACCAAACGGTTTCGGCCATTCAAGCAACGCAAAAAATGTTGAATTTATTATAATTAAAATAATGTCAAAAAAACACATATTAGTAGTCCCAGGGGACGGAATTGGGCAAGAAGTTACTGCCGTTGGTAAAAAAGTTTTAGAGAAAATCGCTGAGAAATTCGGTCATGAATTTACGTATGACGAAGCGCTTATCGGTCATGTTGCCATCGAAGCAACGGGCGACCCTCTTCCAGAAGAAACACTCGTAAAAATGCGTGCTTCGGATGCTATCCTTTTTGGAGCGGTTGGGCATATCAAATACGACAACGACCCACACGCCAAAGTACGTCCAGAACAAGGACTCTTGAAAATGCGTAAAGAATTGGGTTTATACGCCAATCTTCGCCCAATCAAATTATTTGACGAATTGTTAGAAGCTTCTTCTATCAAGCCAGAAATTTTGAAAGGTGCAGATATACTTTTCTTCCGTGAATTAACGGGCGATGTTTATTTCGGAAAAAGAGAAAGAATCGAAGATGGAAATACGGCTTATGATACGATGATTTATAGCAAATACGAAGTAGAACGTATTGCCCGCAAAGCCTTCGATGCAGCCATGACTCGTGGGAAAAAATTGATGTCGGTTGATAAAGCTAACGTATTGGAATCGAGCCGTTTATGGAGAGAAACTGTTTTGGAAGTAGCCAAAGATTATCCAGAAGTACAAGTTACGCATCAGTTTGTGGATTCATGTGCGATGATGTTAATCAAAGACCCAAAACAATTTGATGTAGTGGTTACAGGGAATCTTTTTGGTGATATTCTTACGGATGAAGCAAGTCAAATTGCAGGTTCGATGGGAATGTTAGCATCCGCTTCTATCGGTGATGGAACGGGCGTTTATGAGCCAATACACGGTTCTGGACATGATATTGCTGGAAAAGGCATTGCAAATCCAATGGCATCAGTATTGTCAGCAGCCTTGTTATTAGACATCGCTTTTGGCATGAAAGAAGAATCAGAAGCAGTAATTGCCGCTATTGATTCAGTCTTGAAAGCAGGTTTCCGTACGGGAGATATTGCTACGAAAGATACCCCAAAAGAGATGATTTTGGGAACAGATGCAATTGGTGAAGAGATTTTGAAGCGTTTGTAATTCTTTGAATTTTATACAAAAATGGCTGATAAATTTTATTTCATCAGCCATTTTTGGTTTTTACTTCTTCCCTTCAAACCCACTCTCTTCATACCATTCCTCAAATTCCCCAGGTGAAGAAATTGCCGATGGAACTGCCATTCTTCGTGAGCGTCTTTCGGGGGTTTTTATTTCAAAAGATTGCTCTAATTTTGTACCATTTGTCTCGAAAACTACTTTGTATTTACCCGCTTTAATGTAAAATTGCTTGTCTTCGCTTTCTTCTAAAACAATGACTTTATCGTCTTTTTTCTTGGTATCGTTTAAATGTTTTTCGTAATCTTTTACCACCGCTGGACTGATGGTATAATCCCAAATGGCATAGTTAATTCCTGCTTCATTATCGTCCGTTAATTCTTTCATAATCAAGCCTTTATCAGTTGAAATACTCACCTTCGTTTTGCCCGAAGCTTTGGTGAAATAAGGAATTAAGTATTCTCTTTTTTCAGGTTCGTTATATTTTTTTGACGCATCAACTCTACCCCAACGTGGATTTAAATTAATCGGTTTCATCGTGAATAAATGCAAATTTTTATCCACCAAAGAATCCGCTAATTGTTGAATTAAACTCACGTCAGCAATGTAAATCGAACGTCCATGCGTACCCACAACTAACTCATTATCACGTGGATGGACAATTAAATCATGTACGGGCGTAGCGGGCATATCACCCGACATACGCATGAATGATTTTCCTTTGTTCAAGGAAATATACAAACTGTGATCCGTGCCGACATAAAGCAAATTTGGATTTTTAGGATCTTCTTTTACCACATTTACGGCTTCAGTTGGAAGATCTTCGCCTAATTTCTGCCACGTCTGTCCGTAGTCATCCGAACGATACACGTAAGCCACAAAATGGTCGTCTCTATACCCATTCAACGATACATAAACAGTTCCTTCGTTGTGATTAGAAGCATTCACTCGACTCACCCAAAAATTTTGAGGTAAACCGTCCGAAATCTTCGTCCACGTGTAGCCGCCATCTTTTGAAATATGAATAAGTCCATCGTCCGTTCCCACGTATAAAAGCCCGAATTTCAACGGCGATTCGTCAATCGTGGCAATTGTTCCAAAAGGTACATCTCCTTCTTTTCCACCCTTAGTCAAATCGTTTGAAAGAGCCTTCCACGTTTCGCCTTTATCCAAACTTCTGAAAAAACGATTTCCGCCAAAATACAATACATCTTGATTATGTTTTGACAGTAAAATTGGGCTTTGCCAGTTGAAACGATTTTTAACTTCGCCAATTTCTTGGGGCATTTGCAAATATTTCTGAGAACCCGTTAACGTATTGACTTTGAAATAGTTACCAAACTGAAATCCAGTATAAGCCGTCTGATTGTCACGAGTGTCCACGGCAATTTGCATACCATCACCACCCATAATACGTTTGAAAGGATAAACTCCGCTGTCATACCAATCGTAATCTGGTTTATTCGTTGAAGGTCCAAACCACACGCCATTATCTTGCAAGCCAGCGTAAACATTATACGGTTTTGCCATATCAATTTGCACCGCATACAACTGTCCCACAGCGGGTGTATTGGCTTTAAACCACGTTTTTCCATCGTCATAGGTGATGTTAATTCCACCGTCATTTCCTAAGATTTGGTGCTTAGAATTGGTGGGATTTATCCAAACAATATGGTGGTCGGCGTGGGCATTATCCGCATTCATCGACTGGAAAGTTTTTCCACCATCGACTGATTTTACGATTTGAAATCCTGGAATTACAATTTTATCGGCATTATCGGGTGCCACGAAAACCGTTCCGAAATAATAGCCATAGGTATTAAAAACCCAATCTAAATAATCTTTGTGCGTGCGTTTCCAAGTTTTTCCTGCATCTTCTGAACGGTACACTTCTGCTCCCGTGATGGGCGTATCGAATAAATCATCATTGGCATTTTCGGTATATTTCACAATATCCAATACCTGAAATTTGCCCGTTTTCACATCTGCTTTCAAGGATTTTGCGGTGTATTTTTCGGGAAAACGTTTTTCGTCTAAATATTCTGATAATTTACTATCTTCCAAAGCCAAAAACTGTTCGTTTGTCATCGCTCTTAATTGCTTGGCATTCAAAGAATTATCTACTTTTTTCTTGCCATCATCAGGGCGGTTTTTCTGATTATCCAAAACTGCATACACGATATTTGGATTCTGTGGAGAAATGCCTACACCAACCCGACCGTTGCCTTCGCCCTGTGGAAAACCAGAGCCTTCGCCCGTGATATTTTGCCAAGTTTCACCACCATCAGTTGATTTATAAACGCCCGTAGTTTTGCCAGATTCTACAAAATTCCACGATTTACGTTTTTTATGCCATAAGCCTGCATACAAAACGTTTGGATTGCCCGGGTCGATAGATAAATCCACGCCTCCCGTATTTTCATCCACAAAAAGTGTCTGTTTCCAAGTCTTTCCACCGTCCGAAGTTTTGAATAATCCACGCTCTTTGTTGGGCGTATAAAGTTTGCCCAAAGCTGCTACCCAGATTGTATTTGGGTCGGTTGGATGCAAAATTACCTTTCCGATGTGTTGCGTTTCGCCCAAGCCTTTGTGTTGCCAAGTTTTGCCGCCGTCTTCACTTCTGTACATTCCCACACCTGCGTAAGACGAGCGAGATGAATTGGCTTCACCCGTACCAATCCAAATGGTTTTGCCCTTCGTTTTCCAGTCTACCGCAATGTCGCCAATCGTCATAACGGCCTCATTATCAAAGAGTGGAGAGAAGCTAATTCCATTATTTTCAGTCTTCCAAAGTCCGCCCGAAGCATAAGCCACGAAGAATTCAGTAGGGTTTTGATTATTGACATCCACATCAACCACCCGACCCGACATCACGGTTGGACCAATTGAACGAAACTTTACATTATTAACTAATGATTTCATTTCCAAGGCTTTACGTTGGTCAAAAGCCTTCATGCGCTCGGTTGCGGAGGTGAAGTTGAGTTGTTGGATTGTTGAGTTGTTGGATTGTTGGTTGGGCTTTTTCTTTTGGGCGTTTACTGAGAGCGCTATTGCCAAAGTGAAAAAGAGTAAGTATTGTTTTTTCATTTTTTGTGATTTTAGGTTGATGATGTTGTAAAGATAATTGGAATGTGGATTAGTTGAGAAAAAAACGTAATTTGAGTTTTATTTAAAAATTCGTCAATTCTCTTAAATGCAATATTTCTTAATTTTGTTAGCCTTCCTTTGCGGAGCAGTTTTTCCAACGCAGGCGGGGCTAAATACAAAAATGGCTAAATTTGTGGGACATCCCGTTTTAGCCGCTTTTCTATCTTTTCTCACGGGTTTAATTGGCTTAATGATTTATGCCGCCATTGCCCGAATTCCTCTAAATTTAATGAGCCAATGTCGAAATGCTCCCTGGTATGTTTGGTTAGCGGGGCTGATGGGGGCTTTTTATGTGAGTATGGTTATTGTGTTGATGCCTCGATTAGGCGTTGCGTTAACTTTCGGATTGATTGTGGCGGGACAAATGGTCGTTTCAATTACGATGGATCACTACGGAATTTTGGATGCTCCCGTGCGTGAAATCTCTTTGGGAAGAATTATCGGAGCCTTATTTTTAGTAATTGGCGTAGTGTTAATACGTAAATTCTAATTGTAGAAAGCATTATGGCAAGCAGAAAATGGAACATAGATGAACCCGCAATGCAATTGGGATGCCTTCGGCAACACGGATTTTCACGGATTTTTAAAAATACATTAGTTTAATTTTTTGTGCACTTCAATTTATCGTTAGCATAAAAATATTTGTGGACCCAAAAGTAACTTGCACACTAAAAAATCCGTGAAAATCCGTGTTGCGTAGCATTTGTGTCATCAGTATGCCATTTTCTATATCGAAATATTTTATGACGAAAATGAAATTTTGCCCGCAGTGTGGCAAACCACTTGAATTGAAATTTAGAGATGACCGTGACCGTCTGCAATGCACCGATCAAAGTGCTGAATGTGGCTACGTTTTTTGGAATAATCCTACGTCCGTAGTAGCGGCAATTGTCGAACACGAAGGCGATATTATTTTGGCTCGTAATGCTGCTTGGCCCGAAGGCTGGTTTGCCCTCATCACAGGATTTTTGGAAGCTGGCGAAACACCCGAAGAAGGTGTTTTGCGGGAAGTGAAAGAAGAATTAAACCTCGATGGTGAAATCGTGGAATTTGTGGGCTTATACGAATTTCACCGCATGAACCAACTCATTATTGCCTATCATGTACGAGCCAAAGGCGAGATAAAACTTAGCGAAGAATTAATTGATTACAAACGTCAGAAAGACCACGAAATCCGCCCGTGGGCATTGGGAACAGGAAAAGCAGTACAAGAATGGCAAGCGAAAAGAGGAATTTTTAATGAGGTAATTTCGTTTAAATAATCACAAAATTTCAAAACTCCATCGCTTCAATCAACTTAATATTGCCCGTGGTTAAGTGCATTTTTTCGTCAAAAATATTCATTTTCAATAACCATTCTTCAAATTCTGGAGCGGGTCTTTTGCCGAGTAAGTGCCTGATATACAGCGCATCATGAAAAGAAGTGCTTTGATAATGTAACATCACATCGTCTGCCCCAGGCACACCCATGATAAAGTTGCAACCTGCTGTGCCTAAGAGGGTTAGAAGCGTATCCATATCGTCTTGGTCGGCCTCGGCGTGGTTGGTATAACACACGTCCACGCCCATTGGAAGCCCCAATAATTTACCGCAAAAATGGTCTTCTAAACCCGCCCGAATGATTTGTTTTCCATCGTATAAATATTCAGGACCGATAAATCCTACGACCGTATTGACCAAAAGCGGATTAAAATGTCTTGCCACAGCGTAGGCACGGGTTTCGCAAGTTTGCTGGTCGAGTCCATGGTGAGCATTTGCTGAAAGTGAGCTTCCTTGACCCGTCTCAAAATACATCAAATTATTGCCAACCGTTCCTCGATTGAGTGAAAGTCCCGCTTCGTAGCCTTCTCTTAAAATATTCAAATTAATGCCAAAAGACGTATTAGTTGCCTCCGTTCCGCCAATGGATTGAAAAACTAAATCCACGGGGGCGTTGCGTTCAATCGCTTTTATGATGGTGGTAATATGACTCAAAATGCAAGATTGCATCGGAATGTCAAACTTTTGTCGGACAGCATCAAGCATTTCTAAGAGTCGAATTACCGTTGGAACATTGTCAGTAGCAGGATTTATGCCAATAACTGCATCGCCATTTCCGTAGAATAATCCATCAATCATACTGGCGGCAATTCCTCTGAAATCGTCCGTTGGATGATTGGGTTGCAAACGAGTGGAGAAACGCCCTTGCTGTCCAATCGTCGTTCTAAATTTGGTAATTACTTCGCATTTTGAAGCAACGGTGATCAAATCTTGCACTCGCATAATTTTGCTTACCGCCGCCACCATTTCGGGCGTAAGTCCTTTTTGTAAATTGTTCAGTATCTGTTTATCAGTAGTTTCCTGCAAAAGATAATCCCTAAAATCTCCTACGGTTAGGTGACTGACAGGGGCAAAAGCCTGTGCATCGTGCGAATCGATGATGAGCCGAGTTACTTCGTCTTTTTCGTAAGGAATTAAATGTTCTGTCAAGAAAGTTTTCAAAGGAATATCCGCCAAAGCCATTTGGGCGGCTACTCTTTCCTGAGCAGATTTTGCCGAAACACCCGCCAACTCATCTCCCGACCGCCGAGGAGTTGCCTTCGCCATCAAAGTTTTGAGGTCGGGGAAATTATAGATTATATTTTTAATCGTTTGTTGGTACATTTTTGGAAAGAGTTATATTAGTAAAATGACTCATAATCATGTTTAAACCACAATAGCATCTGAAATTTCGGCAAATATTTCCTTAATTTGTAATAAAATCATCAACAAGATTGTGAAGACACTTTTATCACTCACATTATTCCTTGCTTTACTACTCAAAATGGGTGGCTTTTATGCCATTTTAAGTTTTGAAAGAGAAGAAATAAGAGAAAAAGTGGAACAAAAATTAATTAAATCATTAAATAAATCTGAACTAATTTGTATTGTCGCTAATGCTGAAAATTTACCCAAAATAACGTGGGAACTTCCCGCAAAAGAATTTAGATTTGAAGGTGATTTATACGATATTGCCTATTGTGAGACTGTTTTAGGCATAAATTATTATTATTGTTTAAGTGATAAAGACGAAGCTAAATTAGAACTCAAATTCAATCAACTGCTTAATAATCAAACGGATAAGATGCCGCTTGGCGATAATGCCAAACTCATTTTGTATTTATTGGTACAACCCTTAATTGTGCAGCAAAATCCTTCATTTTATTTTAATTACTTTTCTGCTAAAAAAACTCTCATTGTTATCCATTCAACCATCTTTTATACTTCAGACTTTGTTTCTAAACTGAAACAACCTCCCCAATTGGCTTAGATTTTATAATTTTTTGGCATTTTTGATGTAGAGTCGTATCGCATACGTCTGTGCATGATGAAATGGGCGTATGCGATACGCCCCTACATTTCGTTGGTTTTAAAAATCTGTCAGCCGTTAATTTTCTATTTCCAATACTTAAATAAAAGGCATTTTGCTTCATCACAATTGTCTTCCATTTTTAAAATTATATCATGAAAAAAATATTTATACTATCCATTTTTATGCTGGTATCGGGGCATTCATTTGCCCAAACAACGACGAAAGAACTTGAAGAAGTTATCGTGAAAGAAAAGCGTAAAACTGCCAAAGAAAGAGGCGAATTCAAACGCCATGCACAGTCGGTAGAAGCAATTACTGAAGAAGAAATGAATCGTAATAACCCTGCTTTTATTGAGCAAAGTTTAGGTACAATGGCGGGTGTACAAGTAGATAAACGTACACAATTGGGCGGACAAAGACTGGTGATTCGGGGTTATGGAAATGACCAAAAATTTAATAACTGGGGCATAAAATCCTATTATAATGGGGTACCAATTACTACGGCGGAGGGCGTTACAGTTTTAGATGATATTGATTTTGCTAACGTAAATAATATCGAAGTCGTGAAAGGTCCAGCCGCAACCATGTACGGTGGTGGCGTTGGTGGTGTGGCTCGTTTCTACATGAAATCATCGGAAGATAAAGGCGTTTCTTTAACCGAGAAATTATCGTTTGGCTCGTTCGGATTATTCCAGTCAAATACTCGTTTGGACATCGTAAATGACAGTTCAGCCATTGCGTTGAGTTACGGACATTTACAGTCGGATGGATACCGTCCCAGAGGAAGTAGTCTTAAAAACTTTTTGACATTTTTCGGAGAATTTAAACTCAATAAAAAGCAAGCTGTCACGGCATTTATGAGTCATAATTACTCCTTAGAAGGCGTTTCAGGTCAAATTTCTTATGCTGATTACTACGCAGGAATTGACAATGGAAACTCGGCTTATGCCAAGAAAAATGCCAGAAATGAAATTCAAACTACTCGCTTTGCCTTAACCCACCGTTATGCTTTCTCGAAAAAATTTGATAACTCTACTACCGCTTTTTACTCGAATCAGGATTTCGTTAGGGTTGCAGCGGGAGCTTCCGAGAATAGTTTAAATCCTAATTTTGGACTTAGATCAGTGTTTAATTTTAAGGCGAATTTTACGGATAAGGTATTGAATGAATTAAGCGCAGGAACTGAATTACAACAATCAAGATCGTTGATTTCAAATTACCGTTTTCTTGGAACGGACGATGCCAACCCTTTAAAAGTACAAGATATTTCAAAAGGTTCGTATTTCAAGTATGTCACGAATCAATACGCCGTATTTTTCCATAACCGAACCACTTTTGAACCGCTTGATTTATCGCTGATTGTGGGTTTGAGTGCCAATCAGATTGATTATACCCGTTTAGATTTATTGGCAGGCCCAGGTTTATTGACAACGGCGAGTTATGGTAAAGATTTATCGTTCAGTAAAAGTTTTGCCACCTCTTTCAATCCGCACATTGCTTTGCAAAAAAACTTCAAGCAACAAATTGTCAATTTGAGTTATAGCGAAGGTTACAATGCGCCAACGGCTTCTACTTCTTTCATCGGAACACTCAATAAAGCCAATGATGATTTATTGCCTGAAAAAGCCAGAATGATTGATTTGGGGATTCAGGGCTTGTTATTCAAGAATAAATTAGACTATCAAATATCACTTTTCAACATTGATATTACCAATAAACTTACCCAACTTTCGGGCGTAATTCCAACGGGAGGTACTTATACGTACTTTGCCAATACGGGAAATCAGACCAATCAAGGCTTAGAATTGAGTTTGGGATATTTGATGGTGGGTGGTGCAAAATCGTTCATCAAAAAAGTTGAGCCATTTTTGAATTATTCAAATTATAATTTCAAATACAGTGATTTCAAAACCAAATTTGGCAGTGATATTGTGGATTATACGAATAAAAAAGTGGTGGGAGTTCCCCAAACAAAATACACTTTGGGTTTAGACATCGTAACAAACATGGGACTTTATCTAAATAATACTTACAACGTAATGGGCGATGTTTATACCGATTTTGCCAATACCAACAACGTGAAAGGATTTGCTTTATTGAACAGTAAAATTGGTTACAAAATCTCGGGTAAAAAGATGGATTTTGACGTATATTTTGCAGGAAACAACCTTACCAACCAAATCAATTACACTTTCTTGTTTTTGGGAAATAACATCAATGACTCAGATGCAGGCAGTAATTATCCATCGGGCGTTGCTACTGATGTAAACCCTGGAGCGAGTAAAGCTTATTATTTTGGTGGCGTGAATGTTAAGTTTAAGTTTTAAGGAGTAGTTAGTACATTGTTTAGGGAAATGGCACAAATAAGAGTACAGTTTAACTTCCCGAAAGTTATTTCTACTTTCGAGAAGTTCCTTCAAGTCAAAAATGATATTTTTAAAATTACAATTTCCCTTAATAAATTTTCTAAATAATTTTACCCTAAAATGTTTGTAGAACTTCCCGAAAGTAGAAATAACTTTCGGGAAGTAAGAAACTTATTAAACAATGTAATTTATAAAAGTCGTTCTGCAAAGGACGACTTTTTGTTTTTTAAGGTATTTAGACAATTATCTAAATATTTTCTTCAAATCATTTGGAAGTTTAAAAAGATATTTAGACATTTGCCTAAATATCTTTTTAAAATAAAATGAACATACTTTTCAAAGCCCTAAACGACCATACCAGAAGGGAAATATTAGAAATGTTGAAAGAAGGCGACATGAATGCGGGCGATATTGCCGATAAATTCAACATGACTAAACCCAGTATTTCGCATCATTTGGATTTGCTAAAACAGGCAGATTTAGTGGTTGCCGTGAAGAAAGGGCAATTTGTAGAATATTCCCTCAATATGACCGTCATGGATGAAATCATGGCTTGGTTTGTACAGTTCAAAACGCAATAAATTTACTCAATACATTTTAACAATTTAAATCAAAATAATCATGAAAACGAAATTTTTAATCGCCCTCCTATTTCCACTTGTTCCACTTATTTATGTTGGTTATCAATGGAATCAAATACCCGCAATTGTGCCACTCCATTTCGGTATAAACATGAATCCTGATCGGTTTGGCCCTAAATTAGAATTATTGTGGACAGTAATATTCTTAGGTTTTATCTCAATTTCACTCACTTTATTAATTAAGTATTTACCTAAAATAGACACAAAAAAGAACCTTGAAAATCAAAAAGGTATTTTGGAAAGTATAGGTTTGGGAATGAGTATTTTTATGGCAATTATTGGCTTTTTTATGGTTCAATCTGGTATTTCAGGGGGAGGGAAAGGCTCAATTATGGCTTACATACCCATGCTGATTTTATTTTTTATGGCTTTTTTAGGTAACTACATGATTAATATCAAACGCAACCATTTCATAGGATTAAGATTGCCTTGGACTATGAAAAGTGAGTCCGTTTGGAGGAAAACCCATCAATTTGCGGGAAAATTAATTTTTTATGGTAGTCTTGTTGGAATAGTTATTGTCTTTTTCATATCCGATTTAAAACTAAGAATGATTTTTACGGGTGTTTTACTAATCATAATTCTTGCGATTTCAACCTACTATTCTTACAAATTTCATAAAGAAGAAAGTACAATTTGACCGTTAAATATTCCCCAACGATAATTTATACTCTCTATCACCATTATTCTCCAAAAATAAGTATTACTTTGCGATTCATTAGTTCATTCTAATTTACACGTGTCTTTCCCCCGAAGACATGATAACTTAAAACATCGCCTCTGCCGGGGTCGGAAGCTATTTATTTTAATGAAAAAAATGACTACACTGGTCGCTACTTTGACGTTGGGAATTCTTTCCAACTTTGCGACAATGGCTCAAGAAGATTTGAGCAAAAAACTTCTCCCAATGGACTCAAGGGTCAAAACTGGTGTCCTTCCTAATGGTTTGAAATATTATATTATGAAAAATGCCGAACCCAAAAATCGAGCTCAATTGCGATTGATGGTGAAGGCTGGTTCGATTCTGGAAACGGATGAACAACAGGGGCTTGCTCATTTTATGGAACACATGAATTTTAATGGAACCAAGCATTTTCCTAAAAATGAATTGGTAAATTTTCTTCAAAAATCGGGCGTTCGCTTCGGGGCGGATTTGAATGCATACACGGGTTTTGATGAAACGGTTTATATGTTGCCCGTTCCGACAGATTCTATCGAAGTTTTTAAAAAAGGAATGCAGATTTTGGAAGATTGGGCGCATAATGCTACCCTCGACCCTTCGGAGATTGATAAAGAAAGAGGCGTAGTATTAGAAGAATCTCGAACGGGTAAAGGAGCAACCGCAAGGATGAGGGATAAATTTTTCCCTATAATTTTGAATAATTCTCTTTACGCCAAACGTTTGCCAATCGGTAAAGATACTATCCTTAAAAGTTTCAAGTATGAAGTCTTAAATCAATTTTATAAAGACTTCTATCGTCCTGATTTAGAGGGAGTTGCCGTGGTTGGAGATATTGATGTGGACATGGTGGAGAAGATGATTATTGAGAAATTTGGGAGTATCCAAAATCCTGCCAATGAGAAAGAAAGAACCAAATTTACGATTCCTCTTACGGGTGGAACGGACATTGCCATCGTTACCGACCCTGAGCAACCATACACCATTATTCAGGTAATGTGCAAGCAACCTAAACGCAAAGATGTTACTTACCAAGACCGCCGTGATGGCATGGTTCGTTCGTTGTTCAATCAGATGTTATCGGCTCGAATTCAGGAACTTACGCAAAAAGCTGAACCGCCGTTTTTATTCGGAAATGCCAGTTATGGTGGATTTTTGGGTGGTGTTGGCAACCTTGATGCCTTCAATTCAATTGCCGTAGCAAAAAGTGGAAATGTTGAAAAAGCTTTAGTTGCCGTTCTCGAAGAGACCGAAAAAGCGAAGAAATTTGGGTTTACGGCTTCGGAATTGGGTCGTGCCAAAACCGATTATATGGTTTCGCAAGAAAAATCATTTAAGGAAAAAGACAAAACCTCTTCCGAACAAATTGTGGGTGGTTTAGTGGGCGCATTTACCGAAGATGAAAACTTGACTTCACCTGATTTTAGTTTTGATTTTACTAAAAAATATTTGGAAGGAATAAAATTAGAAGAAGTAAATGCGTTGAGTAATACGTTAGTTATGACGGAAAATCGGGTAGTAATTTTGTTAGCTCCCGAAAAAGACAAAGCAACCTTGCCAACCGAAACTCAACTTAGAGAATGGTTGAATACGGCGGGTAAAAATGTAACAGCTTATGTGGATAATACGATTAATAAGCCTTTGATTGCTAAACTACCAACGGGGTCAAAAGTAATTTTGACCAAAAAAATTCCAGAAATTGGGGTTACAGAATTGACTTTTGCCAATGGAGTAAGGGCTATTTTGAAACCAACGGATTTTAAAAATGACGAAATTTTGATTGGCGCTTATAGCAATGGAGGTACAAATTTATATTCGGATAAAGATGCTGATAATGCTGCTTTGTCATCAACGATTACTTCAATGGGTGGTTTGGGTGAATTTTCAGCCGTTAATTTGCAAAAAATGATGAGTGGAAAAGTCGCACAAATTTCGCCTTACGTTACCGAAACCTCTGAAAATATTAATGGTTCAACTAATCCGAAAGACTTAGAATTAGCTTTGCAATTGATATACAGCGATTTTACACAACCTCGTTTTGATACAGATGTTATCAAAGGTTTTGTGGCAAATGTGAGTAATTTCTTGGAAAGTCAGCAAAAAACTTTGACCCCTGAAAAGGTCTATAACGATACTTTGAGCATGATTTTGAGTAATTATGCCCCTCGAAATTTTCCTATGACGGCTGAACGTTTCAGTAAAATTGACCCCAAACGTGCCTTTGAAATTTACAAAGAACGTTACGCTGATGCCTCTGATTTTACATTTTTATTCGTAGGAAATTTCAAAAATGAGGAGATTAAACCTTTGTTAGAAAAATATTTAGGCGGTTTGCCTTCCATCAAACGGAAAGAAACATTTAAGGATTTAGGAATTCGTGCGCCGAAAGGAAGAGTTGAAAAAACGCTTTACAAAGGCACCGAAGCCAAAGCTCGTGTAACAATGGTTTGGTCGGGAGATTATCTTGCTACGCCAGATAGTGAAACGCAAGTTGAAGCACTTTCGGAGGTGTTGGAAATCAAGTTGATTGAGAAATTGCGGGAAGAAGAATCGGGCGTGTATGGTGTGGGCGTGAGTGGTTCAGTTTCCAAGATTCCAGCCAAAAGATATTCTTTCAGAATTGCCTTTCAATGTGCGCCAGAGAATGTGGAAAAATTGGTAAACCGAACCATGACAGAAATCCAAAAAGTAAAAGATTCTGGTGCAGCGTCAAATGACATTGATAAGTTTAAAGCAGAGACAAAACGCCAGACTGAAACGCAATTACGGGAAAATGGTTTTTGGTTAGGCTATTTACAAGGTCAATACCAAGATAATGAAGACGTAAAAGAAGTATTGAAAGAAAATGAAATGCTGAAAAAAGTGACGGTAGAAAGCACCAAAATGGCAGCAAAAAAATACTTTTCTGAAAATATGATTAAGGTGATTCTATTGCCTGAGAAGAAGTAAAGTTAGTTATTTGAAGATTTTTATAGGGTTTATCACATCAAGGGATAAACCCTATTTTTTTGTATATTTACTGAAAAATAATCCACTTTACCCCCAAAAACAAAATCATGAAAATCCTTAAAAAAATTTTAAAATTCATCGGAATCTTTATTGGTCTTGTGATGATAGCCGCCATCTTTGTTAAAAGAGAATATTCCGTTGAACGTGAAGTCGTTATCAATAAACCCAAACAACAGGTTTTCGAGTACGTAAAACGCTTGAAAAATCAGGATAATTATAGTAAATGGGCAACCATGGACCCAAAAATGAAGAAAGAATACACAGGAACGGATGGAACGGTGGGCTTTATCTCATCTTGGGATAGTGAAAATAAGCAATTGGGAAGAGGCGAACAAGAAATTAGTAAAATTACCGAAGGGGAAAGGATTGATTATCAATTGCGTTTTTTTGAACCAATGGCATCAGTATCCCCTGCCTATATGACCACTGAAAGCGTGTCTGATTCAACCACAAAAGTGAAGTGGGGCATGAGTGGCACAATGGCTTATCCAACCAATGTCGTGCTTATGTTCATGGATATTAGCGAAATTTTGGGTAGGGACTTAACCACTGGATTGACGGCTTTGAAGGTTGTTTTGGAGAAATAATCTTTATTATTTATTCATGGCATGGCTTAAGGGGAACGCCCAGTTTCATGCCATGAATTCTGAAAACATTTACCCATTTTTAACTTTACCCACAAATGCTTTAATATCTCCTTCCAAATCCTCAGAAGTACCCAATAATTTAATAAAGGCACTACCAATAATGGCTCCTGAAGCGTGTGATGTAGCTTTTTTGAAGGTTTCATTATCCGAAATTCCAAATCCGATCAATCTTGGATTTTTTAGATTCATGGCATTTACTCGCTCAAAATAAACTTCTTGATCATTTGAAATACCTGTTTTTGCCCCCGTTGTACTGGCCGATGAAACCATGTAAATAAATCCATCCGAAATTTCGTCAATATGTCGAATTCTGCTTTCTGTGGTTTGTGGCGTAATCAAAAAGGTATTTAAAATGCCGTATTTATCAAAAATTGCCTTATATTCGTCTTCGTAAACACTAATGGGCATATCAGGTAAAATCAAGCCATCCACACCCACTTCTTGGCATTTTTGACAAAAATTTTCAACCCCAAATTGTATTACGGGATTTACATATCCCATCAATAAAATTGGCACGCTGATACCCGCCTCACGAATACCTTGAATTTGTTCAAAAAGCAATTTTACGGACATCCCGGCATCCAATGCCACTTGGTTAGACTGTTGAATAGTTTCGCCATCTGCTACGGGGTCAGAATAGGGCATTCCGATTTCTACTAAATCTGCTCCACCGTCTTGCAAAGCCTTCAAAATCAAGACTGTATCGTTAATTTTTGGAAATCCTGCGGTGAAATAAACGTTGAGGATATTGTTGTTTTTCTCTTGAAAAAGTTGTTTAATTCTGTTCAT
>JBBAKY010000041.1:0-31768 GCA_040403295.1 Arcicella sp. | reverse complement strand
AGTATTTTTAATACAAGATTATCTTGTATCGTTATTTGTGCAAAGATTTGATTTTCAAAAAGTAGCTGTATTTTTGTGTAAAAATGAATTTATGGAAGATAGGACAGTTTGTTTAGTGCAGAGAATAGCTACGGAAGTGGAGTTAGGTATGGCAAATGCAATGACTGATATCGACATCACACCGTACCAATATACTATCATGAGTTTTATGGATAAAGACAATGGTAATTTTTCTGCGGCTCAATTATCACGCCACTTTTTGATAACGCCCCAATCAATGAATACATTGGTACAGACTTTGATGCGTAAAGAATTCATTGAAAAAATCAATGACCCGCATAACAAAAGGATTCGCCGCCTTGCCTTGACAGATAAAGGAAGAGAAGTATTAGCAGCCAGTAACACCGCCATAGATGAATCTGAAGTAGATTTATTCAAATCATTAAGTGAATTAGAACTTAAGATTTACCGTGATTTGACGGAGAAATTGTTGAACAGTAAACAAAAAAGTGCTTAATTACTATTCAACAACCTCATCTTTATCTTTCATCAATTCCCCTAATTTCTGAATAGCTTTATCAATTTTAAAATTCCACAAGGACTTTATCATTTTAGAGAAGTATAACAGTACATTCTACAAATTTACACTCACCGTCAAATAATAAAATCCACCCACACTTGGGCCTGCCAAAAAGTTGTAATAATAGTTATTCAAAAGGTTGGTTCCTCCCAATTTGAACGTCAGTTTTTGCACGGGTAATGCGTAGGTAATTTGCCCATCAAGCGTTGAATAGGCAGGTACATCTCCCGTTGCTAAGGACGATTGCCATAAAAAAGCCTCTTGCCATTTCAGATTCAAATTGAAGCCCAAACTTTCAGTAATTTTATGATTACTCACGCCAATATTCATAATCCATCGTGGCGTGTTGAACGATTCTTCCAAGCCATCATTATTCGTTTTGCTGTCCAATTGAGCGTAAGTAGCATTTCCTGAGATAATAAAATCTTTGTAGGCACGATAACGCAAGCCAAGGCTTGAGCCATAATTAAAAACCGTCGTCTTAGAATTTGTCCATAATCGATAGCGTTGGTTTTTATTTTTGTCGTTAAAAGCAAAAGCGAGTGAGTCGAGATTGGTGCTTTTTGTGAGAGGCAAATTGGTTTCAACCTGTGCCATGAAATTTTGGTATTGATTGTAATAAAAATCAACGTCAAGGTACAATCGTTTATCAAAGAAAAGCCCTTTGTAGCCAATTTCAAGGCTATTTGCCGATTCGGGTTGTAGATAAGTATAATCGTTTTTCTTTAAAAGATTTTCATTTTTAATGACGGCTTGGGCAGTTGTTAAACCATTTTTATTGACATCGTTGGTAATTGCTGTTTGAAAAGCATCAATGGAAGTCTTGAAATAAGAGTTTTCAAAAATACCATTCGACATAATCGGCAAACCACCCACTCGTTTCACACCCCCACTATTTACATTTGAAAAAGCCTCGAAAAGACTCGGAAAACGATACGCATTTTGGTAAGAAATTCTAATATTATGGTCTTCGGAAGGAGAATAAACCATGGCCAATCTCGGATTCCAACGTAAATCAAAATATTGATTTTTATCGGCTCGCAACGAACCATTCATTTTAAGTTTTCCGTCAAAAAGCAATTTGGTTAATTGAATAAATCCGCCCGTTTTGGAGTAAGTTAGATTTTTACCCGATTCTACAGGATTGATAAAATAATTGCCATCGGGATAAACTTCAAACGTTCTGAAATCCGCTCCTGCCAAAATACTCAAACCCCATTTTTCTCTTAATCCTTTCAACCATTCTTGTGTTATATCTGCCTGAAATTCAGCGTGATATAGCCAAGATTGAACCCTTAATGCGGCACCAACATCCCAATCATTGATATCGCCTAATTTTTTAGCTAAAGCATCAAATTCTGCCGAATGTGGTTGCGGACGACCTTTATCAGCTTCACTTCTTGCCGTTTGAAAGGCTTGCGTAGCGTTCATTCCTGCTATGGTATTGGCGTTAAATTGGGTCGTAAAATCAGCAAACCATTTATCGTCAGATTTAAAACTTTTGTCAATATTTTCCGCCATCGAGCGAATATTGTACGAATCGCCCGTATTTTCATGCGTTAAATAGGCTTTAACTTGAATAGAAGGCGATTTTAGGCTAATACTATGTTGGTCGATACGATAATTATTGAGTCTAAAACGGTTGGTTCGTTGGTAGAGATTGTCTAAAATGCCAAAACGATAGGTGTAAGAAATTTCCCAATTCTTTTTGGGACGAACGAATAAAGCAATATCACCTTTGATATTTTTAAGCGAAAAATCGGCAATATCTTTTTCAGTATATCCCGTTCTGGCAACGGAATATCGTTTACCGTCCAAGGTTAAACTTCGTCTATTCGATGACTCATTTCCGTAAGAATTAATGCCGTCGTAAGCAGGATTGTCTTTGCCAAAAAGATTCAATGTTGCATTTCCATTGGGATTTAAATCGGTGTTATTATCCGAAATCCAATCATAACCCGTTAAATATTCAACGTTGATTTTGGTAGCAAGAACGTTATTCCAAGCCTTCGCCCAACGAATATTACTTTCACTAAAAATGTGAGCGGAAGTATTATTATCGTTAAAATGATTTGCCCCAGTTTTTTGCTGAAAACTAAGTCCTTGATAGTCAAACGGGCTTTTTGTAAAAATATTCACCAATCCATTCAAGGCATTCATACCGTACAAAGCCGAAGCCGCCCCGTGCAAAATTTCCACTTTTTCCACATCCAAATCCGTGGGTGCTAATGCCCCCGCAATGGGCGAGCCAATGTGTGGAGCTTGGTTGTCCACACCATCCACCAATTGCACAAACCGCACATTGGTTGGGTTGGCAAAACCACGAGTATTATAAACCTTAAAGCCCAAACTTGGGGTTAATAATTGCACGCCTTTGATATTTTCCAGCGCATCATAAAACGAAGGAGTTGCCGAATTTTGAATGGTTCGATTATCCAACAAAGCAATGCTAATGGGCGATTTCAAAACATTTTCGGGCGTACGTGAAGCCGACACCACAACTTCTGATAATTGTCGAACGGTATCTTTATAAATAGTTTGTTGGACTTTCTTTTGAGCTTTTACCGTAAAACTTGCCAAAAGAAGGGTAAGAATTAAGTATTTATGTTTCATTTTAATTTCGTTGTATTTTATAAAATATAACGATTGGTAAAAAATGAAGAAACTACTATGGTTTCTTCATTTTAATCAATTAAGTAAATATCAATTTTCCGCAAGCAATGATTAAACCCAAAGCAAGCATATACCGAAGCGTGGGTAAATTGAATTTTTGACTACCAAAATATGAACCCAATAAACCGCCTAAAATAGTGGCCAAAATGGCCCATTGCAGGTTTTCAGGAATCTGAAATCCACCTTTTGAAATTTGTCCGTACAAGCCAGAAATGGAATTCACGAAGATAAAAAGTGCTGAAACGGCTGCGGTTTGTTTCAATTTTGCCCACTTCATCAATAACATTACGGGACTCAATATAATACCACCACCAATGCCAATCATGCCTGATAGTAACCCAATTACACCTCCCGTTGTGAGTCCTGCCCATATGGGGATTTCACGATTTTCAGATTCTTCATTTCTAAATTGATATAACAAACGGGCAATGGAAATGAGAATACAAATGGCTAATATTTTCTTATAAATAGCGTCAGAAAGCGTCATGGTACCACCCAAATACGCCATCGGAATACTGGCAATGGCGAAAGGCCAAAAGAGTTTCCATTTAAAAAAACCTGCTCGGTAAAATCCAAAGAATGAAAATAGTGAAACGGCAAGATTCATTAGCAAAGCCGAAGATTTCATGAGGGCGGGGGCAATGCCCATAATTGCCATAATTGCCAAATAGCCACTCGCCCCACCGTGACCAACCGATGAATACAAAAATGCCACAATGGCTAAAAGTGGGAGAAAAAGTAGAAAATTTGAATCCATAAATTCGTTATATTTTTGCAAATATAACGAATGACTTATTTAGTACCGCAGGTTTTAACCTGTAAATATTTTGACAAGTTAAAACCTGTAATACTACAATTTTTGATTTTCCGCTAAAAGAAATGCTTGAAAGCGATTTTGAAGGGCTTTATAATCTTCAATGGCTTGAAGACCCTCGGCGGTTATGATGGTTCCTCCACCGCTTTTTCCCCCAGTTTGCGTGATTACGAAGGGTTTTAAAGCCTGAGAATTCATGGAATTTACTAAATCCCAAGCTCGTTTATAGGACATTTCCATTGCTTTGGCAGCTTTAGAAATAGAACCGTGTTCGATGATGAGTTGTAATAATTGAATCCGTCCTTTTCCCAAAAAACGCTCAGAACCATCGTGGCGTTCTATCCAGATTGCTCCTGTAATGTTTATTTCGGTTGGATTGGGAAGGATGTTTTTCATTGAATAATTTTACTGTTTTGTTATAGAAAAAGTCGTCTCAAACAATTTGAGACGACTTTTTCTATAATTATTAAGCCTTAATTCTTTGTTTTCTACCTATCGAGAAGTAAATCAACCATCCAAATGGAACAAAGAGACAAAGCAAAAGCCAAAAGATTTTTTGATTTCCTTCAAACTTGTTTCGAGCAATATCAATACTGGCAATTATTAGAAAGATTATCCATGACAGAAGAAATATTTGCCATAAAATGAAAATGATTTCAAATCTGATTATACTAAGAAATTCCATAATTAAAGGTTTTAAATTTAGGTATCTTGAATTGTAGATAAACGTATAAAGTCTCAATAAACAAACTCTCCAAATTCTGATTTTATCGTAACTCCTTTATTTTCAGCCGCTTCCACTCGTCCAATTATCTGTGCATTGATTCCAAACGATTTTGAAATATCAATGACCGCCTGAGCGTATTGTGGATTTATGTATATTTCCAAACGGTGTCCCATGTTAAAAACTTTGTACATTTCTTTATAATCCGTACCAGACTCGGCTTGAATCATTTTGAAAAGTGGCGGCAATTCAAACATATTGTCTTTGATAATATGAACATTATCGACAAAATGTAAAACCTTCGTTTGAGCGCCACCCGAACAATGAACCATCCCATGAATCACTGGGCGTAATTCATTCAATAAAGCCTTCACAACGGGAGCATACGTGCGAGTAGGAGAGAGGACTAATTGCCCCACATTCAAAGGACTTCCTGCTACGGAATCCGTCAATTTTTTTGAACCGCAATAAACCAAACTTTCGGGAACGGAAGGGTCAAAACTTTCGGGATATTTTGGGGCTAAATAATGCCCTAAAACATCGTGACGAGCAGAAGTCAGTCCGTTTGAACCCATTCCGCCGTTGTAAGTATTTTCGTAAGTGGCTTGTCCGTCCGAAGCCAAACCAACAATTACATCACCGTCTTGAATGGTATGATTTGAAATTACATCCGAGCGTTTCATCCGAGCAATTACCGTTGAATCCACGATGATCGTACGCACTAAATCGCCCACATCGGCCGTTTCGCCACCCGTACTCCAAATGCCAATGCCATTATCACGAAGCATCTCCAAAACTTCTTCCGTTCCGTTGATGAGTTCCGCAATAACTTCGCCTGGAATTAGGTTTTTATTACGCCCTATCGTGCTGGATAACAGCATATTATCCGTTGCTCCCACACAAATTAAATCGTCGGTATTCATCACCACGGCATCTTGGGCAATACCTCTCCACACGGAAATATCGCCTGTTTCTTTCCAATAAAGATACGCCAAAGCTGATTTTGTACCTGCCCCATCAGCGTGCATGATGTTGCAATAGTCATCATCTCCGCCCAACATATCGGGCGAAATTTTACAGAAAGCCTTTGGAAAAAGCCCTTTATCTAATTTTTCGATGGCTTTGTGGACATCTTCTTTGGAGGCAGAAACGCCTCGTTGCATATAGCGATCGGTCATTGGAATTGGTTGTCTGTAATTAGTTATTCAATAAACCACAATTTCTAATAACAGGATTTTAAAAGTAAAGTCCTCTGATATGGAGGACTTTATATATTACAATTTATCTATATTTTCTTTAACAAAAGCTAAAAACTCTTCTGTCCAATTAATCATTTCTTGTACTTCTTCTTCGGAAAAACTACTTTCCAAATCATAATCAGCTTCCTGTCTATAATCCATCAATTTAGCTAAATATTTACCATAGATTTCAGGAATAATTTCTGTCTTGATATATAATTCACTAAACTTACTTTTCACTCCATTATGAGTCTTTACAAATATATCTTTCTTAAAAAGTAATGTTTTGGCTAACCAAAAATAAGCATAATAACAACGATTAACAGTCGCTGAAATATGATTGGCTTTTAAGTCGTCTTTACCAGTTTCTAAAAAGTCTTCTGACTTTAAAACTGCTAATTCTATATTCCTATCCATAAATTAGTTTCCCGTCTTTTCTAATGAATTTGAATAAATATTCCTCTGAATGCTCATATCGGTCATTTGTTGTTGGGATTACTGATAAATCTATTAAATATTTTAAAAACAGTTTCCACAACATTTCACTAATAGAGTCTCTTTCTTGGCGAGTTTTTACCTCCTCATCGTTTAAAACTACTAATAAATCTACATCCGATTCATCATGGGCTTCTCCACGTGCATACGAACCGAAGAGAATTATCTTCGCCAGACGGTTGCCATAATGTGCTTTGGCTTGTTCCGTAAATTCTGCAATGATTGGCTGAATGTCTTTCATGAATTGTGTTACGATTTTGGAAAATCGTGCTACATTTTTTACAAATTTAAAAACCTTCCTTGACTTCCTCCTTCTTTTTCTCTTCTTTTTTCAATTCGTCTTTTTTTACGACTTTTTTACCCTTTTCGGTTTTGGTTCTGAATGTGTCGGTAAAATGCTCAGTAAAGGCAAATTTTTCTTCTGCCCCAACGCCCAAGAAAACGTAGGCATTTTTGCCACTGCCTTTTTTCACCCCTTTCGATTTGGCAGATACGGCATTGTTAAACTCACCGTCGGACGATATGACACCCATTTCGTTTTTCAAATATCCCATGAAATACCAAACATCGGTTGAGGGTTCTAAATACAAATAAAATTCATCTCCTTCGGGCGTTTTTTTAATTTCAACCATGCCTTCAATTTCCGAATTAATATCCGTTCCTCCGATGCTGGCAATGCTCAATTTTCCAACTGAATAAAAGGATGATGCTTGTTCAGAATAACGTAAATTTGCCTTTGAAATTACCATTGTCGTATTCAATTTGGCATTAATTGTGTGTAAAGGTACGTGTTCATTTTTTAGTCTTCGCTCGGATGCGTCAATGGTTTTTCCTCCTAAAATATTCGCTAATTTCGATATTAAATGTTCTTTATCTTCTGGTTCATCGGCACTTGCATTGTCTCTACTATCAAGATTGGTTTTCACAATTTTATCCGCCATTGCTTTCAAAACTTCTATGGGCATCGGGAAATTCAAAACCATCATTTGGTCGAATTTATACTTGCCACTATCAACCCGCATTTCCGCAAAACCAGCCGTTTGAATGTAACTTGAAGGATTATAAAAATTAAAATTACCTTCTAATTTCAACGTTCGCTTGTCATCGTCATACGTGTATCGACTCGCTTCGTACGATTTATTTTTATCATCTGGACCAATTTCAAAACGAGATGTTTTCGGAATATCTCGTAATTGACCATTCACCGTAAAAATATCCTCGTCTTTAGGGTCTTCTTTGCTCGTCAAGAAAGTTGTATATAAACCCGTAGAGGTTGTTCTGGCGTGTAAACCTGCGTATATAGGGGTGTTTAAATCGCCTTTCATATTGGCTTGAATCTGAATATTTACATCGTTTGTACTATTGCCTTTATACGCAACCCAATTGACCACATCCGCCCGATTTTTGTATTCTGGACGCACGAAACCATTGAGCATCAGGTTTTTGTCGGTTGCTACCATCGTAATATCACCCCGATATAGTATTTTGGAAGAGAGGTGAAATTTATCGGTTTGTTCAACCGTTGCCTTTGCCGTGGTGGTGTATCCTTTGATTTTTTTACGACCATCAACGATTGATTCTTTAAAATCAAAATTACCCATTTTGACATTCATCGTATCTCCCGCAAGATTTGGAAATCTATACGTAGCATCGCCTTCAAACTTAATTCTTGAAATAATTCTGATATTTCCATTCACTAAATTGTGGTAGCCATTGACGGTATCAATCTGCAATTTTGCATTATAAAATCCCCGCATCTCCGCATCTCTACGGATAGAAACGGCCCCTTTATCGGGAATTATTTTCGCATCTGCCGACTTGATAAAAGGTACACCCGTAATGTTAAGTGACTGTTTGTCAATCTCATACAAAGCCTCGGAGCCATTAAATGAAAGTCCCTCTTGTGATGGTTCGATGGAGGTGAATGTAGTATTTTTAACGTCACCTTTCATCGTAATGGTTTTCTTGTTAATATCCCATTCGGCACTGTTGATAGATGTTCTGTAAGCCGTGTAAGGGAAATATAAACTCGTAGAATCGTCCAATTTAAGGTTAGTTGGCGTTTTAATACTGACTAATCCTGTTGCTAAATTAAAGCTGACGTTCATATTATTACCGAGTAAAGCGGGTTTAGAAACTTTCAAATTATTACCTACCGAAAGTGTTGCCATGTCTGCTGTGAAAGCTTCTTTTCCGAATTTAATATTGTTAGATTCCGTCTCAGAATCTTGGCGTTTCACTTTCCCAAAACCAAATAAACCCGTTTGACGTACCAATAATTTTCCTTCTAATTTTGAACTCGCCGCATAAAAATCAAACGAATTGCCTTTGGTTTCAATCAACATACTATCCGACTTGGGTTGCCATTTCAAGGAGTAATTTTTAATATCAACTTTCGTATAATATGATTGTCCAACTGTGCCTTCGTTGATGATACCCGTTGTGCCATTTGCCGTAACAGAATCAATGGTAAAAAGGGCATATTTTGCTTGAATTTGGGAAGTCAAATGGTTGATTTCACACTCTGCATGAAGCCCTTGTTTATCCATCAAAAGCGGTTTTTCAAACTTCACGAAGGTTTTACTATTATAAACATTGTATTTTCCATCGGTTACTTTATGGCTGAAACCCAACGAGTTATCGGGCATTGAAATCAACGTTTCTTTGAATGGCGGAAAGATTCCATCCGAATTAAACGTACCCACAAAGTCAATATCTTTGATGTTCAAACTATCAAAATCAATACTTGGTACTTTAAAAAATATCTTCTTATTGTACACGCCATTGGCACGATATGGATGGTCGAAATAGGCCGTTACGCCCGTAGGAACAACCAAACGGGGATATTCAACCAATCGCTGACGACCCGATTTATTATCAGGTTTATTGATGTAAATTACGCCTGCTTCATACTTCAAATCTCCCCCAATTTCAATTCGTCCTTTCTTGGACAATTCTTTTTGAGGAACGAAAGTAATGGAGTCAATTTTGTTTAATTTAACGCTAAATTCACCGTAATTAAACGATAAATCTTTTCCTCTAAATCGGAAATTGCCCGTTTTTAATTCGCCACTAATGCCAAAATTTCTATCCTTATTTACTTTGATAATATTGTCATAAGGAGCCATAAAAACATTTAAAGAATCGGAAAGGTAAAATTGCTTTACTCCCCTGACAATCAATTGGTTATCCTTTAAATTAAGACTGGCATTCGATGTTGTATCCTTCGTATTGGAAGAATAATAGGAAGGAATCAAAAAGTTGTCGTAATCTTTTCTTGCTCCGTAAGCTGCCAAGTTGTGCATTCCTTTTCGAGATAATTTCAACGTTTCCACATCGGGGTCATACTCAAAATAACCCTTCTGCATCATCTCTAAAAAAACGGGTCTTAATGCCGTTGCATCTTTGTTGAATGCTTTTGCAAGGTCAGTCAGTGTGGTTGATGGTAAGTTGTTTTTTCGGATATAATTAGAAACGACCAGGAGTGGATTAAAGCTATAATTGGCCGAAATCTGAGCAAAACGTTCGGGATTATAATAGTCAAAAGATTCAAAAAGAGCAGGTACCACGTTCTTCGCCGTGAGGATTGAAAAGTCCATTCGTTGGTCGTTCATATTCCAACTCATGGCATCAGCGGTGATGTCTAATTTATGATAACTGTCAGAATATGAGGATTCTCTGAATCCACCAGCATCCACTTTATTCAAACGGAGAATGGAATTTTTACGGTTATAATTCAACTTAACCGAAGGATGATACAGCGAATCTGACCCCGCAAAATAACCCGTAAAAATTACCGAGGGAGAACTAATCAAAGAATCACCAATTTCAAAACGTTTACTGGTAATTCTGAAAGCAATTTTTCCATCCTTTTTAATGACAATTGTGGCATATTTTGATTGCAAAGATGAACTTGAAATCTTATTGCCAACCATTGTAAAGCCGCCTTTGTAGTCAATGTCGACACTATTTTTCAAGATTACATCATTTTCCAAAGACATAAATCTTGGATAAAATGTTTGGGCGTTTTTAGTCCGTTTTTTACTCTGAAATTCAAAAATTCCTTTAATGGGGTCATTCAATTTTTGATTATTCGTAATGGTTGCTAATTCCGAAGTAATCTTCGGATTTCGTATTTCCATATTGTAATTATTCAAGGTGGCAAAAACCTCTGGCATTCCCACATTTTCCCAAGAGAAATTCCCGCCCGTTCCCAATAAAATTCCTTCTTTTATACTCAAAATAGCAGACGTATTTTTCAGCGTAACCGAGTCGTTCGCCGTTGCAATTATCAAGTCGATTTTATTGAATTCTATGACGGGACCTGGGTTCAAAAATTGCATGGCAGGTTCCTCAACAGGGGCTTGTGCGGGAGCGTTACTGGCCGTAGGAAGTGGTGCGTCCCAATCCTCCCAAGCATTCGTTTTCTTTTCGATTCCGGGAGTAGTAGTTGTGGGTTGATTGGTTGTAACGGGCTTTTCTGGCTTATTGGTTTCTATTTTTTGGTCATTAAATTTGAACCCAATCGAGCCATTCTGAGCGTACAAACGATTGAAATTCGTAAAATAAATTGCCCGATTATTAAAGTACAAACGACTAATGTCAATGTAACGTAAAGTCGTTTTTGTATCCCCCGTTTCAATAGATTCACGAAGCGTTTCTAAATAATTATCTAATAAAGTTTGGGGCATTAAGGCATTATTTACGCCCAAAATAACCGCATCAAAAAGCCCCACAAAATGCGGTGGTTTATAACCCTTTTTGAACATAAAATTTGAAACACTCGCCAACTTACTTTTCTGTGCGTCAGTAAGTTTGCCAGCGTTCCAAAGTTTATCAAAATTTTGAGCAATTTGCTCCGCCTGCGGATTATTTGAAAGAGCCAAGAAGTTCTTAGCATCCGCCAAAAATTCTTCGGGTTTGTCTGATAGTTTTAGCCTTTGTGCATTTGAAAACGAGTAAACAAGTACGAGCGTTAAACTAATTAACAAAGATTTGATATTCATAGATTTTACGGATTATCTTCTGTAAAATTAACGAATTGTTCGGATTGATATTTGATTTTGCAACGATAAAGAGTTGGACGGCACATAAAAGTTAGACCACGAATTATATAGATCGAACAGATTTACACGATTTTTTTAATACTTATCCGTGTAAATCCGCATAATCGTTACAATTCGTGGCCTAATTCAAAAACTTGCCGTTTTGTATAATTTACGCTCGCTCAAAAATAACCGCCGCCCAATTATTTTTCTGTTCCATTTTCGTTTTTACCAACCCCGCCGCCTTTGCCACATTTTCGATGTCGGCAATATCATGTTCATAAAAACCACTCACAACCAATGTCGATGGGGCAGATTTCATAAATTCTACGTATTTAGGAATATCTCGCATTAATATATTACGATTAATATTCGCTAAGATAATATCATATTTTTCGGCAGGTTCATCTTCAATTGTTCCTTGACGAATGATAATATTCTGACAATCATTCAATTGATAATTTTCACGAGAATTTTCCGCCGCCCATTCTTCAATATCAAATCCTGCAACTTCCGAAGCGCCTAATTTAGAAGCAAAAATTGCCAAAATGCCCGTTCCACAGCCCACATCAAGCACTTTTTTGTTTTCATGGTCAATATCCATTTGCAAACTCAACACCATTGAAGTGGTTTCATGATGTCCCGTTCCGAACGACATTTTTGGATTAATTAACAATTCATAATCCACATTCGGGTCAGGTTCGTGGAAATGTGCACGTACTCGTACACGTCCGTTAGCCGCCAAAATAGGTTCATAATTTTTTTCCCATTCTTCGTTCCAATTCTTTTTTTCTAAGGTTTTATAAGAATAACTAATCGGAGTCATGCCTAAATATCGCTCCATGATTTCGTCCACGGCATTCTCCGAAAAAATATCTTCGGTAATGTAGGCATTCAAACTATCGGATTCTTCGGTAAACGTTTCGTAGCCAATTTCACCCAATTCCGCCATGAAAATATCTGAAAATTCAGGATTGATGATTAGTTTTAATTCTATGTAATTCATGGTTTTGGGGAGATTATTTTAATTTTTTAATTGAATTTAGTGCAAATAAAAGCCCTAAACGTTTATGTTTAGTGCTTTTGTGAAAAAATACGTTAAATAGATTGTTAGCAAACCAAAGAGTTTGATAAAACATTAAATAGAGTTTCCACTCATCGTATCAGAATTAAGTAGATTTATAACTCTGGCAAGCGTTTTAAACGCTTGCCAGAGTTTGTTTTACAAGTGTTTAGAACACTTGCCAGAGTTTGGTTTGGTTTAAAGCTGTTTTCTTAAAGATGAATCCCTAATAATCAATTCACCTTTGACTGTTTTGCTATATTGGTGGGTGAAATTTTCTTTATGGATAATATTATCAATTAATAAACTGGCTGCGGTTTCGCCAACTTGATAAGGAAAAAGATGAAAAACGGTCAATGATGGGTCGAATAGTTCAGCAATTAATTCATCGCCAAAGCCAACAAAAGCAATTTCTTCGGGTATTTTAATCTTTCTTTTTTTGACTTCCACCATCATTTCAATGGCATTTGCGTAATGTACGGTAAATATTCCGTCGGGTGGGTTGGGTAAATTTAGCCAGCGATTAAGGGCAATTGACGATTCTTCTTTTATGAAATTACTGTGATAAACCAACTCTTTGTCGAAGGCAATTCCGTGTTTTTTAAGAGCCGCTACATAACCCTCAAAACGTGTTCGACTTATCAATAATCTTTCGGGGCCAGCCATAATGGCAATCCTTTTACAACCTTGTTCGATAAGGTGTTCTACCAAATCAAAACTGCCTTTAAAATCCTCTTGAATTACTTTTGGCGTATCTAATTCATTACAAACTCTATCGAAATGGACAATCGGAACGCCTTTGTTGAGGTGTAATTTGATATGTTCGAACGAGGAAGTTTCTTTGGAATGACTAATCAAAAGCCCATCAACCCGACTTGCCATTAATGCTTGAACGTTCAAGATTTCTGTTTGATGGGTTTCATTCGACTGACAAATAATTACTCTATATCCAGCATTGCTCGCCATATGTTGAATGCCTGCTAATACACCCGCAAAAAACGGTCTTTCGATATTGGGAATAATTACGCCAATGGTATGGGTTTCGCCACGGTTGAGACTTTGAGCCAATAAATTAGGTTTGTAGTCCAATTCATAAGCTACTTTCAAGATAGCTTGTCGAGTAGCAGGATTTATTTCAGCTTTATTATTCAAGGCTCTCGAAACGGTGGAAGGTGCCACTCCGAGATGTTTTGCAATATCAATTATCGTAGTTTGATGCGGCTTTCTGCTAATTTTCTCACCCGCAATTTCCACGGTAAAATGTACATCACATTGCTTACAATAATACCGTTGTTTTCCTCTTAAAAATCCTGCCTTCGCTACATGGTCAGTATTATCACATTTTGAACAATTACTCATATTTAGAATTGTATTTTTTTTTAGAATCGCTAAAATTTATCCTAAAATATCTATTATTCACTAATCAAGATGCTTTTTAATTATTGTAAAATTATATAAAAAAAACAAGATTAATGAAAACCTATCGGAATCGTTTGCGGTAACTGTTTCGATATTTTATATTTGTAATATGCATAAGTTTATTTTTTTAATACAAAAATTAGTCTCAAATTTGGTTAGAATAGCGTTAACTAACCCAATGACATTATTTTTAGAGATAGGTATAGATAGTTTTAAAATTATATTATTTCAATAAATTACAAATAGTATTCATAGAAACTAAATACTCGCAGAAACAACATCCCAAAATAATATGACCAAATACTTTTTTTTCTTTTTTTTGATGGTAATTCATTCATTAGCCTTCTCACAAAGTAAACCTGTGAAGTTTATCACGCTCGACCCTGGGCATTTTCATGCAGCTTTGGTTCAAAACAAAATGTACGATAATGTTGAACCTTTGGTGAATGTATATGCTCCTTCGGGACAAGATTTGCAAGACCATCTTAAGCGCATTGAATCGTATAATTCTCGTGCAAAAAATCCAACAAATTGGCAAGAAAAGGTTTATCAAGGCAATGATTTCTTTGAGAAAATGATTGCTGAAAAATCTGGAAACGTATTAATCATTGCAGGAAATAACCGCAAAAAAACGGAGTATATTCTGAAAACTGCCGAAGCAGGTATTAATATTCTGGCGGATAAACCCATGTGTATTGATGCGAAAGGCTATGAACAATTGAAAAAAGCCTTCGAGGTTGCCAAGAAAAATAAGGTTTTGCTCTACGATATCATGACTGAACGCTCGGAAATTACGACGGTTTTGCAAAAAGAATTATCGCATTTACCCGCCATTTTTGGCAAATTAGAACAAGGAACACCCCAAAATCCTGCAATTTTCACGGAAAGTATTCATTATTTCTACAAATATGTTTCAGGAAGTCCGCTCAAACGCCCGACTTGGTTTATGGATGTTTCGCAACAAGGCGAAGGAATTGCCGATGTGATGGTTCATTTGGTAGATTTGGCACAATGGATGAATTTTCCGAATATTTCATTGATCAATAACGACATAAAATTCAACGTTGCTAAACGCTGGGCAACGCCAATGACAATTAGCCAGTTTTCGACGATTACAGGGGCCTCTAAATTCCCCGATTTTCTAAAAAAAGATTTAAAAAATGATTCGACCATTAATGTTTTTGCCAATGGCGAAATCAATTATCGTCTGCGAGGCGTGAATACAAAACTACGTGCCTTGTGGAATTATAGTGCTTCTGAAGGTGGCGACACGCATTATTCTTTGATAAGAGGCACGAAGGCAAATATCGAAATTCGACAAGGGAAAGCGGAGAAATTTGTCCCACAATTGTACATAAAACCCGTAAATCTTTCAGAAAATGAGCTTATTCAAACTTTTGAAAGCTTAAAAGTAAAATATCCAGGCATCAATTTGAAAAAGCAAGGAGCGGAATGGTTAGTCGAAATTCCAGATTTATACCGCACTGGTCACGAAGCACACTTTGGAGAAGTAATGGAACGTTTTTTAAAATATCAAGCAAAAAATCAACTCCCTGCTTGGGAAGTGCCAAATATGTTGGTGAAATATTACATCACCACAAAAGCCTTAGAAATAGCGAAAGCCAAATAATAATTGAGTAAAAATAACAGGTTTCTAACTTGTCAAAAATAACCAACCGACAGGGTAGAAATTTATTATCCATTTCATGAAAATTGCCCAATAAATTAACAAATAAAATGATGGAACGTAGAAAATTTTTAGGACAAGCCCTTACTGGGGTAGCCGTTACAATGGGTTTTCCAACCATTGTCCCTGCCTCGGTATTTGGCAAAAATGCTCCAAGCAATAAAATCAACATTGGTCAAATTGGTTGCGGACGAATTGGTCGTGACCATGACATGGTAGGCACGATGCAACACGATGTTGCCCGTATGATGGCGGTTTGTGATTTAGACAGTAATCGTCTAAAAGATGGAAAATTGCACGTTGAAAATTATTATCAAAAGAAATTGGGCAATAGCAAATACGTTGATGTAAAAATGTATGACAATTATCAAGAAATGCTTTTGAATAAAGACATTGATGCGGTAATTATCAGTACGCCCGATTTTTGGCACGCTCAACCGGCTATCGAAGCAGCCTTGGCTGGGAAAGATATTTATTTACAAAAACCCACTTCTTTGACCATTGCGGAAGGGCGTTTGTTAAGTGATGTTATCAAAAAAACGGGGAGAATTTTACAAGTTGGTACGCAACAACGTTCATCTCCGCAATTTAGAATTGCCGCCGAATTAGTCAGAAATGGACGTATTGGAAAACTTCATACAGTAAAAGTTGGACTTCCTGGCGACCCGTCTGGGCCAAGTGCTGCACCGATGCCCGTTCCAAAAGGATTTAATTATAATGCTTGGTTAGGTTCAACGCCCGAAGTCCCTTACACTGAAATTGGCGTTCATCCGCAAGTGGGTTATGGCCGACCGGGTTGGTTACGCATCGAGCAATTTGGCGCTGGCATGATAACTGGTTGGGGACAACATCACTTTGATTCGGCCGCTTGGGGCATGGATACGGAATTAACGGGACCCATTTCAGTACAATCAGTGGCGGAATTTCCAAAATCTGGTTTGTGGAATGTTCATGGCGATTTTATGGTGAAAGCAGATTATGCCAATGGCGTAACGATGTACACGAGTGGTGGTTATCCAAATGGCATTCGCTACGAAGGAACGGAGGGTTGGATTTTTGTATCGAGAGGTGACTATGTTGCTTCGGCAAGTGACCCTGTTTCTAAAGCGCAAAGTAGTAAAGCATTGGATGCCAGCGACCCCAAAATATTGAGCTCGGTGATTGGTGAAAATGAAATTCATTTGTACAAAAGTGCAGAACAACACGGCAACTGGTTGGATTGTATTCAAAGTAGAAAAGAGCCGATTTCTCCCGCCGAAATTGGACATCGGTCTTGCAGCGTTTGTTTAATAAGTCATATTGCGATGAAACTGCCACGTAAATTAAATTGGAATCCAGTTACGGAGAAATTTATCAATGATGCGGAAGCCAATGCGATGCTTTATCGTACACAAAGAGCGCCTTACGGCACTAATTATATTAAAATGTAAATGATTGTAAATCAGTGTTTTATCGAATAATTTAATATCCAACATGGAAAACTCAAATAACAATAGACGTAATTTTCTTAAAAAATCAAGTACAGTAGCGGCTGGATTGATGGCAATTCCGATGTTTCAAAATAATGCTTTGGGACAAATAAAAACAGAAAAAGTAAATGCTACAAAACAAGTGATTTACGATTCACCACGCATTAATTTTTCGGTAATTGGCATGAATCACGGGCATATTTATAGTCAAGTGGAAGCGGTGAAAAAGGGGGGTGGTCAATTGGTTTCGTATTTCGCCAAAGAGGCAGATTTAATCACTGTTTTTGCTAAACGTTATCCCGATGCAAAATTGGTAAAAGATGAAAAAGAAATTTTAGATGATAAATCCATTCAACTGGTATTGAGTTCGGCCATTGCTTCTGAAAGGGCTCCTTTGGGGATTCGTGTCATGAAATCTGGGAAAGATTTTATGTCGGATAAACCTGGCATCACCACGCTTGAACAATTGGCAGAAGTCGGTAAAGTACAAAAAGCTACGGGACGGATTTACTCAATTATGTACAGCGAACGCTTTGAAAATAAAGCTACCGTAAAAGCGGGAGAATTAGTCAAAGCAGGAGCGATAGGGAATGTGATTCAAACAATTGGACTTGGGCCACACCGCATGAGTCCAAAAACAAGACCAGAATGGTTTTTTGATAAAGACCAATTTGGCGGAATTATCACGGATATCGGCTCTCATCAATTTGACCAATATTTGTTTTTTACCAATACCAAAAAAGCCGATATTGTCGCCTCACAAATAGGTAATGTTCATCATCCACAATATCCAAAGTTTGAAGATTTTGGCGATGTAATGTTACGTGGTGATGGCGGTATGGGCTACATCAGAGTGGATTGGTTTACGCCCGATGGTTTAAAATCTTGGGGAGATGGAAGATTAACGATTCTGGGAACGGAAGGTTTCATTGAAATTCGTAAAAATATTGATATTGCCGGCAGAGAAGGCGGAAATCACTTATTTTTAACTAACGGAAAAGAAACCACTTATTTCGATTGTTCCAACCAAAATTTGCCTTACGGAACGCTTTTAGTCGATGATATTTTGAATAGAACTGAAACCGCAATGACCCAAGAACATTGTTTTTTAGCCACGGAACTTGCTTTGAAAGCGCAAAAAAATGCGCAGAAAATAACGTTAGTTAAATAGGTTTGGTTAACGCTTACCAAATCTATGATCAGTTGTATAAAGAAATATAATTCAGAAGTCATGAGAAAATTCTCACAAAATCTTGGATATTAATAATTTTAAATGGTTAAAGTTTAGTTTTAGGGGCGTATGCTATATGTCCCTAATTTTTTATAAACAGTATATCATCATAACATTCACTTTTTTAAATAAATCTGTTTATCATTGAAAAAAAATATAAGCATAAATTCCAATCGTCAATCATGAAAAATTTACGCATTATTACCACCATAAATATTCTTCTTTCGATGGCCCTATTTTCTGCCTGTAAAAAAGAAGAAATGGGTGTAGTTACTCCAGTTACCCCAGTGGTCATACTTTCGGAATATGACCCTTCTACCGTAACAGGTTTCTTGAAAGATGCTACTGATATTTCTTTGGGCGTGGCGATTTCTTACGAAGAATACACAAAAAATGGCGCCAATTACTCCTCAATTATAAAATCTGAATTTGATAATGTCACTTTTGGCTATCAAATGAAACACGGTGCCATCGTCAAAAATACGGGGGCATTAGATTTTACTCGTTGCGATGAATTGGTGAATTTAGCGGGAATGCCCATTTTTGGACACGTATTGGCTTGGCATCAAAACAATAACGGTGACTATTTGCGGTCGTTGGCAACGGGGAGTGCTTCGAGTGCAACCGCTCCAAATTTAATCAATAATGGCGATTTTGAACAAGGAACGGGCAACACATTTACCGATTGGACTAATTTAGTCGGCGGAACTGCCGAAGGTTCATACACCGCCGAAACCACTGATACTGAACCAAATACCAATAGCAAGCGTGCTTTGAAAGTTACCGTTACAAAAGCGGGAACGAACGCCTACGACATGCAATCGCTCGGACCCAATTTTACGGCAGTTTCGGGAAAACAATATCGGGTAAGTGCTTCCATTAAGTCATTGACGGGCAAAGGACAATTAAAATTGGTTGTTCAGAATACCGCATATTTAGAAAACCAACTGACTTTTTCTGCCAATACTTGGGCAACTTATGTCTGGAATGTGACCATTAATGAAGCAAATCCACAGTTTAAATTACATTTCAACGGCGAAGGAACGTACCTGATTGACAACATCAAAATTGAGGATATAGCCTTACTAACGCCTCCAACCAATGCAGAAATTACGAAGAAAGTTGATGCCGCTCTGAAAACTTGGGTGCAAGGAAACGTGGGGCATTATAAAGATAAAATAAAGGCTTGGGATGCCATCAATGAAGTTTTTACGGACGGCGTACCCGCTTTACGCACGGGTTCATCCACGGGTGATACCTATTATTGGGCTACTTATTTAGGCCGTGGTTACATTGCTAAAACCTTCAAATATGCTCGTGAAGCCAATCCTGATTGTGATTTATTTGTTAATGATTATAATTTAGAATCAAATGCGGCAAAATTAGATTCAACCATTGGTTTAGTGAAGGAATTACAGGCTCAAAATGTTCCCGTTACGGGCATCGGCACGCAAATGCACATGAGTATTAATACGCCTCAAGCTGGCATTGTGAGTATGTTTCAAAAAATGGCGGCAACGGGGTTGAAAGTAAGAATTTCTGAACTTGATATCAGTATTAATCCCAGTAATACAGCAGGTTTTGCACCCACAAAAGCGATGTATGATGCGCAGGCGGCAATGTTCAATTTTGTCGTAAAATCTTATATCCAATACATACCCCTTGCTCAACGTTTTGGCATAACCGTTTGGGGCGTTTCGGATAAAGATAGTTGGATTCCAACCACGTTCAATCGTCCAGATTATCCTTTAATGTGGGATAATAATTTTATGAAAAAATTGGCTTATGTCGGGTTTTGGAAGGGGTTTAAGTAGGTAATTATGTACTAATAAATTGTGGTTCTTCCGCAACTTATACAGAAAATTAGAATTTGGGCTAACGCTGGCAGGGTTCAAAACCCTGCCAGCGTTCATTCCTGTATAAATATTGAAAATCAAAAAACATAACACGTCAAATATAAAATGTCCATAAAATCAATACTCATATTTCTACTTTTTCTCTCCTTTCAATCCCTTGCGGTTGATGTGGATACTTATATTGTCTTTCAAAAAACAAAAGGCAGTTTCCCAATTGCTGAAAAAGGAAAAGTTTCAGCCATTTTGATGGATAAAGCTGACTTTGCGGGAGCTATTCGTGCGGGGGAAAGTTTACAAGCTGATATTCAGAAAGTTACGGGTATTGAACCTCTATTTTCTACCGAGAATCTTACCAATAACAAGCAAATAATTATCATTGGAACACTCGGAAAAAATCAATGGATTGACCAATTGGTAAAAGATAAAAAACTAAATATTAGTGATTTACAAGGAAAATGGGAGAAATTCCAAACACAAATCATTGAAAATCCATTCAAAGGTGTGGAGCGGGCTTTGGTAATTGTGGGTTCGGATAAAAGAGGAACGATTTATGGGGCGTATGACATTGCCGAACAAATTGGCGTGTCACCGTGGCATTGGTGGGCGGATGTTCCCGTGAAGAAACACGCTGATATTTTTGTGCAAGCTGGAAACCATACCAAAGGTGAACCAAAAGTAAAATATCGGGGCATTTTTATCAATGACGAAGCCCCTGCCTTATCAGGTTGGACGAATGAAAAAAATGGTGGATTTAACCATAAATTATACGAAAAAGTCTTTGAATTAATCCTCCGAATGAAAGGGAATTATCTTTGGCCCGCCATGTGGGGGAGTGCTTTTCAAGTCGATGACCCGATGAATCCCGTGTTGGCGGATGAATACGGAATCGTAATTGGCACTTCTCATCACGAGCCGCTGATGCGAGCCCACGATGAATGGAGACGTTACGGAAAAGATAAAGGAAAATGGGATTATGCCAAGAATGATTCAACGCTTAGAGAATTTTGGAAAGAAAGTATGCAGCAGCGTTTTACCCGTGAAAATATCGTTTCGGTAGGAATGCGGGGTGATGGCGATGAACCTATGTCGAGGGAAACGGCAACTAATTTATTAGAAAAAATCGTGACCGACCAACGCAAAATAATTAGCGAAGTTACAGGTAAAGATGCTTCTGAAACACCCCAGCTTTGGGCTTTGTATAAAGAAGTGCAAGATTATTACGACAAAGGAATGCGAGTACCTGATGATGTTACACTTTTATTGTGTGATGATAATTGGGGGAATGTTCGTAAACTGCCAAATTTGGATGCAAAACCCAGAAAAGGTGGCTACGGGATTTATTATCATTTTGATTATGTGGGCGGTCCAAGAAATTATAAGTGGATGAATACCAATATGATACCTCGAATTTGGGAGCAGATGAATTTGGCGTATCAATACGATGCCCGACAAATTTGGATTGTAAACGTAGGTGATATCAAACCAATGGAATTGCCAATTTCTTTCTTTTTAGACCAAGCTTGGAATCCTGAAAAGTGGAATGCCGACAACATTAGTTCCTACACAACGACGTGGGCAAGGAAAACTTTTGGCGATAAATATGCCAAAGATATTGCAGATTTTGTGGATAAATACGCCAAATATAACGCCCGTTGCAAACCCGAATTATTATCGCTCGGTACTTATAGTTTAGATAATTATAACGAATTTCAAACGGTTGTTTCTGATTATAATTCGCTGGCGGAAAAGGCTCAGAAAGTTTATAATAACCTTGATGCTGAGTACAAAGATGCGTATTATCAGTTAGTTTTATTCCCGATTTTGGCTTGTGATAATTTGAATGAATTGTATTATACCGTGGCGCTTAATCGGAAATATGCCAAACAAGGACTTGCCGAAGCCAATGTTTTAGCCGATAAAGCCGAGGCATTATTTAAAAAAGATGCTGAATTGAGCGAGTATTTTAACACAAAATTGGCAAATGGAAAATGGAATCACTTTGCTGACCAAACGCACATTGGCTATACGTATTGGCAACAACCTAATAAAAATGCCATGCCAAAAGTGGAACGAGTAAAAACTGAGGATATTAAGCAAGAAATCAAGAAAGATTCTACTCAGAATAACTGGGTAATTTTTCCACCCAATTTAGCCAAAAAGTCATTTGTTGAAATCAATAAATACGTATCAATGGAAGCAGTAAATTTTTCCAGAAAAATTAATTCTGAAACAATCACTTGGAAAACTATTCCAGACATTGGTAGGACAGGACACGGAATCACCATGTTTCCTGTTAATTTTAAACCTATTGAATTAACAAAAAATAGTCCTCATTTGGAATATGACATGAATTTGAGTAGTGAAGGAGCGACAAAAGTGTCCGTAATGCTTTCGCCAACCTTGGAATTTAACAATAATGTGGGACTAAAATATGCTATTTCTATTGATGATGAAACGCCCCAAATCGTTGAAATCCATAAAGATAGAAGTCAAAGAGAATGGAATAAGATGGTGGCTGAGAACATTAAAGTACTCACAACAACGCACACAATATCGAGCAGAGGAAAGCATACTTTGAAATTTTGGGCCATTGACCCAGCGGTAATTTTACAAAAAATTGTAGTGGATTTTGGGGGTGTAAAACCTTCCTATTTAGGTCCACCAGAAAGTTTAATAATGAAATAAATCTGATGTTCGTTTTTCGATGTTTGATGTTCGTTGTCCGAACATCGAATATCGAAAAACGAACATCGAACATCGAAAATATGATACAAACAATGCGTTGGTTTGGTCCAAACGACCCCGTTTCTTTAATGGATATTCGTCAAGCGGGATGTTCGGGCGTGGTTACGGCTTTACATCAAATTCCTGTAGGAGACGTTTGGAACGAAGCCAGTATTTTAGAGAGAATTAATATTGTTGAAGCTGATAATCAGCGATTTACACCTTTGACTTGGGAAGTGGTAGAAAGTTTGCCCGTTCACGAAGACATTAAAAAAGGCTTGCCAACTCGTGAAATTTACATTGAGAATTACAAAATATCCTTATGTAATTTAGCAAAATGCGGAATCAAAATCGTTTGCTATAATTTCATGCCCGTTTTGGATTGGTCACGGACAAATCTCAATTATGAAATGCCCGATGGTTCACGGGCTTTGCGGTTTGTTTGGGAAGATATTGCACTTTTCGATTTGTACATTTTGAAACGTCCAAATGCTCAAAATGATTATGCCGAGGAAGTTCAAACGTCTGCCAAAAAGAAGTTTGAATCCATGATGGAGGAAGAAATTTTGGGATTGAGAAATACCGTTTTGTTGGGTTTGCCAGGTTCGGAAGAGGCTTTTGAATTAGAGAATTTTCAGGGACTTTTGGATAATTATGCCAACATTGGCGATGCTGAATTACGCCAAAATTTGTATTATTTTATTCAACAAGTTGCTCCCGTAGCGGAGGAATTGGGCGTGAAATTATGTATTCATCCCGACGATCCACCTTTTCCATTGATGGGTTTATCGAGAGTAGTTAGCACTGAAAATGACTTGGCACAATTGATGGCGGCTTGCGATGTCAATGCCAACGGAATTACGTTTTGTACGGGTTCTTTGGGCGTGAGAGCCGATAATAATTTGCCCAAAATGATTGAGCGATTTGGCGATAGAATTCACTTTATTCATTTGAGAACGACCAAACGAGAAGAGAATTCTCCGGGCAACGTTTTGCGGAATTTCCACGAAGCAGCGCATTTGGCGGGCGATGTGGATATGTATGAAATAGTAAAAGCCTTGGTTTTGGAAGAAAAAAGACGAAAAACGGAAGGAAGAATTGATGCAAAAATCCCCATGCGACCCGACCACGGACATCAAATGTTGGATGATTTACACAAGAAAACGTACCCAGGTTATTCTGCCATTGGTCGCTTGAAAGCTTTGGCTGAATTGAGGGGTTTGGAAATGGGAATCATTAAATCAATGTCATAAAATTTTTATCAATATGAAAAGACGTTTGTTACTTAAATCCCTATCGGCTTCGGTTGGAGCTTTGTTGGTGATGCCCGCTTGGGCAAACAATTGGAACTTGCAGTCGGTCGGGATTCAAACCTCTTTTCTGAAGTTGGAACAAGCTAATTTATTAGCAGAAATTGTCGGTACCATCATTCCAGAAGGAAAAATTCAAGGGGCAAAATCTTTGGGCGTTCCTGTTTTTATCGAAAAAATGATAAAAGATTGTTACGAAAAAAATGCCCAAGACGATTTTAAAAAGGGCTTAGAAAATGTTGAAATGCTTTCAAATGGTGCTTATAATCAATCATTTATAAATTTATCGGTTCCTCAGAAAGAAGCATTATTGAAAAAAATGGAAGTTTCAACGGATGTCAAACAGAAGGAATTTTATGGGTTAATTAAAAATTTAACCATCCAAGGTTACACAACTTCTGAGTACGTAATGGTGAATTATCTCAAATATGAAATGGCTCCTGGTCATTATTATGGTTGCGTAAACGTCTAATCAATCAACACAATGGCACATTTTAATATTGATAGTAAAAAAAATAACACTTACGATGCCATCGTAATAGGCTCGGGGATTAGTGGTGGTTGGGCGGCAAAAGAATTGTGTGAAAAAGGCTTAAAAACCATCGTTCTGGAACGTGGGCGTGATGTAAAGCACGTGAGCGATTACCCCACAGCAATGAAAAATCCTTGGGAATTTGAACATCGTGGACAAGTTCCGTTAGAAATTAGAAATCAATACGGAAATTCTCGCTCGTTTATGCGGGAAGAAACGTTGCATTGGGCGATTAAACCCGATGAGCAACCCATCATTCAAGAACAACCTTTTACGTGGACTCGTGGGTATCACGTGGGTGGAAAATCGTTGCTTTGGGCGAGACAAACTCAACGTTGGAGTGACTTTGATTTTGAAGGACCAAAACGGGATGGTTTTGCCGTAGATTGGCCCATTCGGTACGCAGATATTGCTCCGTGGTATAGCCATGTGGAAAAATTTGCGGGTATTTCGGGAAATAAAGATGGTTTGCCCGAATTGCCAGATGGTGAATTTTTAAAACCTTTTGAATTAAGCTGTGCCGAAGAACATCTGAAAAAATCCCTTGCCAAAAATTATCAAGGTGGTCGTCATTTGATTCAAGGTCGGGCGGCTCATATTACGGATGCCAAACAAATTCATTACGACCAAGGTCGTGGTCAATGTCAGAACCGTAATTTATGCGTTCGGGGATGTCCTTACGGTGGTTATTTTAGTAGCAATGCTTCCACTTTGCCTTGGGCTGCCAAAACGGGAAAAATGACCCTTAGACCCCATTCGGTGGTACATTCTATTATTTATGATGAGAAAAAAGGGGGGACCGCCAACGGTAAGGCAACGGGCGTGAGAGTGATTGATGCCAACACAATGGAAATGATTGAATATTATGCAAAAATTATTTTTGTAAATGCTTCAGCTATCAATTCAAACGCTATTTTACTCAATTCTACTTCTAATCATTTTCAGCAAGGTTTAGGAAATAATAATGGTTTGATGGGTAAATTTTTAGCGTGGCATAATTACCGTGGAAAAGCTAATGCTGAATTTGACGGTTTAAAAGATAAGAAAACGGACGGAAAAAATCCGAGTAATGGCTACATTCCAAGGTTTAGAAATATTCATAAACAAGAAACTGATTTTCTGAGAGGATACGCCATTGGTATTGGCGGTGGACGTGGTTACGGTTCAAGTCGGGATGGAATTGGCGAAGATTTGAAAAATTCTTTGCTCAATCCACAATTAGGAAAATGGTATATGAGTGCTTGGATGATGGGCGAATGCGTACCAACGGAGGCAAATCATATCCGATTATCAACCGACCAAAAAGATAAATACGGAATTCCTCAAATTATTTTATCGGCAAAATGGACGGAAAACGATGATAAAATGGTCAAAGATTTTACCGAACAAATTACCGAAATGTTCACTTTGGCAGGTTTTACCAATGTGAAAGCCGTTGATTCTCATTCAAATCCAGGGTCGGATATTCATGAAATGGGCGGTGTAAGAATGGGAAAAGACCCGAAAACTTCGTTGCTAAACGAATGGAATCAATTGCATGAATGTAAGAATGTTTTTGTAACCGATGGTGCTTCAATGACTTCAACGGGGACACAAAATCCATCTTTAACTTACATGGCTTTAACGGCTCGTGCGGTTGATTATGCTGTGAAAGAAATAAAGAAAGGACATTTATAATTCCGTTGACTACTTAAATACTGGCGTAACATAATAGTTATTTAATCACTATTTATATGGAAAATTGTAAAAATAGCCTATAATGTTTGACTTGGATTAACTTCCCGAAAGTTTTAAACTTTCGGGAAGTTCAACGGTAAATAACTAATACTTTTAAATTTACAATTCCCTTAAATTCTCTTGAAAATATAACAAAATGCTTAAAATAACCACCCTACTTTTCTTTTCAATGCTATTTTTTAAAGCCAATGCCGACGACGGTTATCGACTTTGGTTGAAATACGATTTATTGAAAAATGCTTCACAAAAAGCTGAATACAAACGATTTACGAACTTTGTTGATAATCAATTTGGTGAATCCATTATTGTGAATACCGCCCAAAAAGAACTGAAAAACGGTCTTGCAGGAATGTTGGGCATAGCCTTACAAAGTTCTTCAAAAAAGGTAGGAGGTATCGTGTTGAAAAAAGATTTAAACATCGCCAAAGAAGGGTTTAAAATTCAAAATATTGGCGGGAATATCATCATTTCGGCACAAACTGATAAAGGGATTTTGTATGGTGTTTTTGATTTTCTAAGACAAATCCAAACGGAAAGTTCGATTGACAAAATCAATATTGCCAGTTCACCCAAAATCCAATTACGGATGTTGAATCATTGGGATAATGTGTTGGGAACGATTGAGCGAGGTTACGCAGGTTCGTCGCTTTGGAAATGGTATGAATTACCCGAAAATATTGACCCACGTTACATAGAATATGCCCGTGCAAATGCCTCTATCGGTATCAATTCAGTAGTTTTGAATAATGTGAATGCCAGTGCAAGATTTATGACGAAAGAATATTTGGCGAAAGTAAAAGCCCTTGCCGATGTTTTTAGACCTTACGGAATTCAGGTATTTTTATCCATAAATTTTGCGTCACCAAAGATATTAGGCAAACTAAAAACCTCTGACCCGCTCGACCCACAAGTACGAACATGGTGGAATAATAAAGCCAAAGAAGTTTACAGTTTTATCCCAGATTTTGGAGGATTTTTAGTGAAAGCCAATTCAGAAGGTGAACCTGGTCCGCAAGAATTTGGTAGAACGCACGCCGACGGAGCCAATATGCTTGCCGAAGCGGTAAAACCTTTTAACGGCTTGGTAATTTGGCGAGCTTTTGTGTATGGCCCCGACCCAAAAGGCGATAGATTCAAAGAGGCGTACAATGATTTTAAACCTTTGGATGGAACATTTGCAAAAAATGTAATTGTGCAAGTGAAAAATGGCCCGATTGACTTTATGCCACGTGAGCCATTTCACCCGCTTTTTGGCGCAATGCCTAAAACGCCTTTGGCCATGGAATTTCAGATTACCCAAGAGTATTTAGGATTTTCAACGAATTTAGTTTTCATGCCTTCGCTTTTCAAAGAAGTCCTACAATCAGATACTTACGCCAATGGAAAAGGCTCAACGGTGGCAAAAGTGGTGGATGGTACGGTTCATAATTATCCAATTACTGCCATTGCGGGAGTGGCTAATACGGGTTCAGACCGTAATTGGACGGGGCATTTGATGTCGCAAGCCAATTGGTATGGTTACGGACGTTTAGCTTGGAATCATGAAATTTCACCCGAACAAATTGCCGATGAATGGATAAAAATGACCTTAACAAAAGACCCAAATTCCTATAAAATTATTAAAAATATTTTGTTAAAATCAAGAGAAATTTACGTGAATTTTACGAACCCGCTTGGTTTACATCACATCATGGGACAAAGTATTCATTTTGGAATGGAGCCGTGGCTCGAAAAAAGTGCCAGACCCGATTGGACGGCCATTTATTACCACCGTTCGGATTCTCTCGGAATTGGTTTTGATAGAACTTCAAAAGGAAATAATGCTTTGGATTTGTATGCGCAAGAGGTTCAAAATAAATGGAATAACCCTCAGACAATGGATTTGAACTATTTATTGTGGTTTCATCACGTCGGATGGAATCAGAAACTTTCAACGGGAAAAACCCTTTGGGACGAACTTTGCACCCGATATTACACGGGCGTTGAGGAGGTAGAAAAAATGCAAAATGAGTGGAATCAAGTAAAATCAAACGTAGATGCTGAAATGTTTGAAGATGTAAAAAGCCGATTGGCAGCCCAACATCGAGAAGCATTAAATTGGCGAGATGCGTGTGTTTTATACTTTCAAACGTATTCAAAACAACCCATTCCAGCCCCTTTCAAAAAGCCCGAAAGAACGTTGGAAGAAATGAAAAAAATAGTAGAAATTTATCAATTGAAATAAGTGAACGGAACGTCTTTAAACAAAAATAAGTCAAATATAATTGATATTATAAACAAGTAAATGAATACAACTTATAGCACAAACGGATTGGATTTAGCAGTAGAAACTAATCCAATTTTTTCTAAAATTTTCTCATTAGATGGCAAAATTGCCCTCATTACGGGTGGCGGAAGCGGCATCGGTTTTGATATTGCTCAGTGCATGATTTCGGCGGGAGCTACGGTTATTATCACGGGAAGAAGAGAATTTGCCCTTCAAGAATCCATCAAAACATTGGGAGAAAATGCCCATTATATTGTTAATGACGTAACTGAACTCAAAAAGTTAGAAGGTTTAATCGAAGAGATAGAAACCAAGTTTGGCAACATTGACATTTTGGTCAATAATGCAGGAATAAACATGAAAAAACCTGCTTTAGAAGTAACTGATGAAGATTTTGACAGAATCATACATACAAATTTGAATTCCGTTTTTGCTTTAACTCGTATCTGTGCAAAAGGTATGATTGAACGTAAAAGTGGCTCAATCTTGATGATTTCTTCGATGGCAGCGTATTATGGAATTGACCGTGTGGTAGCGTATGCCGCCTCAAAATCGGGCGTAGAAGGGATGGTGAAAGTGTTGGCTTCGGAGTTTTCAAAATACAATGTTCGGGTCAATGCTATTGCACCAGGATTTATTGAAACCAGCATGATGAAAACTGCGATGGGAAGTGACCCCGACCGTATGAATAGAGCTTTAAATCGTACGCCAATGGCAAAATTTGGACAACCACAAGACATTGGTTGGGCAGCAGTTTTTTTAGCTTCGGAAGCAGCTGCTTATGTAACAGGTGTGTCATTACCCGTGGACGGTGGAAACTCAATTGGATTTTAAAAAAAATATAGTTCAAATATGATTTATACGGGAATGAACGCAGGCAGGGTTTAAACCCCTGCCTGCGTTAGACAGATTCTGATTTCTGTATAAGTCATAGCTGAATCAAGAATATCAATGAAAAAATTACTTTATATTTTCTTGGGAATTATTTTATCTCAAAATTCTTTCTCACAAATCCGTTTGCCCAAACTCATTTCTGATGGCATGGTTCTGCAACGAGATAAACCCTTAAAAATATGGGGTTGGGCATCACCAAAGGAAAAAATCAGCATCAATTTTAATAAAAAAACGTACAAAGTCATTACCCCCGAAACGGGCAAATGGGAAGTTACACTGCCCAAATATCCCGCAGGAGGCCCTTTTGAGATGATTTTGAAGGGTAAAAATGAGTTAAAAATAAAAGATATACTCATCGGTGATGTATGGTTTTGCTCAGGACAATCCAATATGGTGCATCAAATGGAATTACACCGAATTACCTATGCCAATGACATTGCCCAAGCTAATAATTCAGCAATCCGCCATTTTGGAATACCTACTACCACCAACGTAAATGCTACAAATGATGATTTCAATAATGGGAGTTGGAAAGTTTGTAATCCAGAAAATGTTAGGCAATTCTCGGCCGTAGCTTACTTTTTTGCCAAGAAAATCTACGATAAATACCAAGTACCCATCGGGCTAATCAACGCCAGTGTTGGGGGAACTCCCATTGAGGCGTGGATAAGTGAAGAGGGTTTTAAAGACTTTGCGAAAATCAATGAAATCATTGCCAAAAATAAAGATACAGCTTATGTAAACAGTTTTAGTAGAAGATTTAACCGACCGCAAACGCCATCACCTATTCAAGATAAAGGCTTGAACGGGACAAAAACTTGGTTTGATGTATCGTACCAACCAAAAGGCTGGAAATTCATTAATATTCCTGGCTATTGGGAAGACCAAGGCATTAAAGATTTGAACGGAACGGTTTGGTATAGAAGAGAAATTGAGATTCCTGCCTCCATGATTGGCAAACCCGTCAGCGTATTTTTAGGTAGAATTATTGATGCCGATATGTTATACATCAACGGAAAACAAGTGGGTGTAACCACTTATCAATATCCACAACGCCGTTATCAGATTCCCGCTGATTTATTGAAAGCTGGCAAAAATCTGTTTGTAATAAAAGTAACAAATACCGCAGGAAAGGGCGGTTTTGTACCCGATAAACCTTATTACTTGTTTTCAGAAAAAGATACGATTGATTTGAAAGGAATATGGCAGTACAAAGTAGGTGAAGTTTTTGCACCCATGCAAGGGAACTTTGGCGGTGGTTTTTCAGCCCAAAATCAACCCACCGCTTTGTACAATGCAATGATAGCTCCAAGCATCAATTTTGCCATAAAAGGGTTTCTTTGGTATCAAGGTGAAACTAATTCGGGCAAAGCTGATGAGTATGTGAAACTGCAACCCGCTCAAATATTGGATTGGCGTACAAAATGGAATCAAGGCGAATTGCCTTTTCTGTTTGTCCAACTTCCCAATTTTATGGATGCCAATTATTTGCCCAGCGAAAGTCAATGGGCTGCTTTGCGAGACGCTCAACTCAAATCGCTTTCCGTCCCAAATACTGCTATGGCCGTAGGAATTGACGTAGGCGAATGGAATGATATTCACCCCGATAATAAAAAAACGGTGGGGGAAAGATTAGCTTTGGCAGCTCAAAAATTAGCTTATCAAGAAAATATTACGGCTTCTGGTCCTTTGTTTCAATCGGCTACCATTGAAGGCAATAAGATTATTCTCTCTTTTACAAATGTGGGAAGTGGTTTAAAAACAAATGATGAGGAGGATTTAAGAGAATTTGCCGTAGCAGGTGCCGACAAAAAATTTGTTTGGGCAAATGCTAAAATTGTGGGTGATAAAATTGAAATCTCGAATAATAATATCGCTGCTCCTGTGTATGTACGATATGCGTGGGCGGATAATCCAAATGTTAATTTTTATAACAAAGAAGGATTGCCAGCCTCTCCTTTTAAAACGGATTAGACAGAAATATAACAATACTCAAAAATGAAAAAACTAT
>JBBAKY010000040.1:19060-32035 GCA_040403295.1 Arcicella sp. | reverse complement strand
ATAACGACAAAGCCTCTAATAAATTAGATTTACCAACATTTGGTTTTCCAATAAAAAGATTGATTTTACGAAATTCTGATAATTCTAAATGTCTAATTGATTTAAAATTATTGATTTCGATATGGTTAATAATATTATTCATTTTTTGATATTTACTTGATAATCAAAAATACACTAAATTTCTTTAAACGACAAAAGGCACTCTTCAAGAAGTGCCTTTTGTCGTTTATTAATTGAAATTCCTAATCATAATTCAAAACCGGAGCTAACCATTTTTCGGTCAATTCCAAACTCATTCCTTTGCGTTCTGCGTAGTTTTTTACTTGGTCTTTGGCAATCTTTCCGATAGGGAAATACTTGCTTTCTGGATTTGAAAAATAAAAACCACTTACCGAGCTTGCAGGGTACATCGCAAAACTCTCTGTCAATTGAATGCCTATTTTATCTTCTGCTTGCAATAAGTCAAACAATGCTTTCTTTTCGGTATGGTCTGGACAAGCTGGATAACCTGGTGCAGGACGAATTCCTACGTATTTTTCAGAAATTAATTCTTCAGGCGTAGCATTTTCTTCCGTGGCATAACCCCAGAATTCCTTACGGGTGCGCTCGTGCATGAGTTCCGCAAATGCCTCTGCCAAACGGTCAGCAAGTGCTTTTACCATAATTGAGTTATAATCGTCGTGGTCTCTTTCGTATTTTTCTACCAAAGGCTCAATGCCAATTCCTGCCGTTACTGCAAATGCGCCAATATAATCGTCTTTGCCCGTTGTTTCAGGAGCAATAAAGTCTGAAAGACAATAATTTGGCAAATTTGCCGCTTTTTGTCCTTGCTGACGGAGATGATGTAAAACCGTTTGCGTATCAGTTTGTGTCATTAATTCTCCGCCCTCTGAAACAACCGTATTACTCAAAACATTGTAACTTGTATGCTGATGAACTCCGTGTTTTTCGCAAGGGATTTCTCTGGTAATCTCCTCAAAATCATGCAAAATAATATCATCCCCAACGGCATTGGCGGGATAAAAACCAACCACTGCCCGAGCCGTAAGTAGCTTATCATCAATAATCTCCTTTAATAAAACGTTAGCATCATCAAATAACTTCTTGGCTTCCACACCAACGATTTCGTTTTCAAAAATCTTTGGATATTTGCCCGATAATTGCCAAGTTGAGAAGAATGGCGTCCAATCAATATATTTCGCAATTTCCGCTAAATCATAATCCATAAAATATTTATTACCTAAAAATTGTGGTTTCGTGGCTTTGAAATTATTCCAATCAATTTTTGGCGTATTCAAACGAGCTTTTTCTATGGGAACATAATTTTTATCTTTTTGACGACTTGCATGGTCGATTCTCAACTGTGCGTATTGAGCCTTTATTTCATCATAAATTTCTTTATTCGTTTGCTCATTTTGCATTAAACGACCCGCAACAGGTACACTTTTTGAAGCATCCAATACGTGAATCACAGGTCCAGAATAATGCGGGTCAATTTTTACCGCTGTGTGAATTCTTGAAGTTGTCGCTCCACCAATCAATAAAGGAATGGTGAATCCTTGACGCTCCATTTCTTTGGCAACACCCACCATTTCATCCAACGAAGGCGTAATCAAACCCGAAAGTCCAATAATATCAACATTGTGTTCACGGGCGGCGGCCAGAATTTTTTCGGTTTGAACCATTACCCCCAAATCAATAATTTCGTAGTTATTGCAGCCTAAAACTACGCCAACAATGTTTTTTCCAATATCGTGAACATCCCCTTTTACGGTTGCCATCAAAATTTTTCCAGCACTCGAAGATACTTCCGCTTCGCCTTCCACGTGATTACGGAGTTTTTCTTCTTCGATAAAAGGTAAAAGGTAAGCCACCGCTTTTTTCATTACCCTTGCCGATTTCACAACCTGTGGCAAGAACATTTTTCCTTCTCCGAACAAATCACCCACTACGTTCATTCCGTCCATCAAAGGGCCTTCAATAACGTGTAAAGGTTTTTCAACTAATTGACGAGCTTCTTCAACATCTTCGTCAATAAATTCGGTAAGCCCTTTAATCAAAGCGTGTTCCAATCGTTTTCCAACGGGTTGGTCACGCCATTTATTATCAACTACGATTTCTTTGCCTTTCGATTTTACCGTTTCCGCAAACTTAATCATTCGATCCGTTGCATCTTCTCGACGGTTCAATAATACGTCTTCACACATTTCAAGCATATCCGCAGAAATGTCTGAATAAACGCCCAATTGCGCCGCATTCACAATTCCCATGTCCATTCCTGCCTTGATAGCGTGGTACAAAAATACGGTATGCATTGCCTCACGAACGGGTTCGTTACCTCTAAACGAGAACGAAATATTAGAAACCCCACCCGAAACTTTGGCGTAAGGTAGATTTTCTTTTATCCAACGAGTGGCATTGATAAAATCAACGGCGTAATTATTATGTTCCTCCATACCCGTGGCAACCGTCAGGATATTGGGGTCAAAAATGATGTCTTGCGGAGGGAAATGTACTTGATTTACCAAAATATCGTAAGCTCGCTGACAAATTTCTTTACGTCTTTCAAAACTATCTGCCTGACCTTGTTCGTCAAATGCCATCACAACAGCACTCGCTCCGTAACGTTTTACTTTTTCGGCAGATTCTATAAATTTCGCTTCCCCTTCTTTCAAAGAAATGGAGTTCACGATTGATTTTCCTTGTACACATTTCAAACCAGCCTCAATCACTTCCCATTTCGAGGAGTCAATCATTATCGGCAATTTGGCAATGTCGGGTTCAGCCATCAAGAGGTTCAAAAACGTCTTCATTGCTTCAACTCCATCAATCATTCCTTCATCTAAGTTGACATCAATTACTTGAGCGCCACCGTCCACTTGTTCACGAGCTACGGCAATGGCAGCTTCGTAATCGTTTTCACGAATCAAACGAGCAAATTTCTTTGAACCAGTTACGTTACAACGCTCGCCAATGTTTACGTAATTGGTTTCTTTGGTAATATTCAACGGTTCAAGTCCCGATAATTTTTGGATTGGCTCAAACGTAGGAATAATTCTTGGTGGATATTTAGCGGCAACTCTGGCAATTTCGGCAATGTGGGCGGGTGTAGTTCCGCAACAACCACCGATAATATTCATGAAACCGCTACTCAAAAACTCTTCCACAACAACGCCCATTTCTTCGGGCGTTTCGTCATATTCACCCATTTCGTTTGGCAAACCTGCATTCGGGTGAGCCGATACTAAAAATGGTGCTTCCTTTGCCAAAATCTGTACGTAAGGACGCATTAAATCGGCTCCTAAAGCACAGTTTAAACCCACCGACAATAAATCTAAATGAGAAATAGATGTCAAAAATGCCTCAGTAGTTTGTCCAGAAAGTGTACGGCCCGAAGCATCCGTAATCGTTCCCGAAACCATAATTGGAATTTGAACATTCAGTGGTTGAGGATTCGGATTTACCTGTCTTGAAATAGACTTGCTTATTAATGGTCTAATCGTTCCTTTATTTCTATCGCTTTGGTATAAATCAATGGCGAAAAGTGCTGCTTTAGCATTTAAGGTATCAAAAATGGTTTCAACTAATAATAAATCTGCTCCACCGTCCATCAAACCTTGAATTTGCTCGTAATAAGCATCTACCAATTCATCAAAAGTAACGGCACGAAAACCTGGGTCGTTTACATCGGGCGATAATGATAAAGTCCTATTAGTTGGTCCAATTGAACCTGTAACATAACGTGGTTTACTTGGGTCTTTTGCCGTAAATTCATCGGCTACTTCTCTTGCAATTTTGGCAGATTTATAGTTCAATTCGTACACATAATCTTCCATGTGATAATCCGCCATGGCAATGGAAGTGCCTGAGAATGTGTTAGTTTCGGCAATATCTGCTCCAGCCTCAAAATATTTAGCGTGGATTTCCTTGATAACTTCGGGGCGAGTTATTGAGAGCATATCGTTATTGCCTTTTACCTCATGCGGAAAGTCTTTGAACTTTTCTCCACGATAATCAGCATCGGATAATTTATATTCTTGAATCAACGAACCCATAGCACCATCGAGCACAAGGATTCGGTTTTTTAATACGTATTTTATATTTGGTCTATCTATCATCTTTATAATCGTTCTTCTTAGCAAAGTACAAATTTACCATTTATAAATCGTTGCTAATATTTTCTCAATGAAATCTGCCACAAATTTATCGGTTTTGGATAAATAATTTACTTTATTTCAAATAATTAGATATATTTACTTTAATTACTGATAATAGAAGATATTATTAACTAAATAAACAAGGTATTTTTCCGAGAAACGATAAATTATCTATTGAAATTATGGCCATAAAAATGGATTCGACCGACAAAGAAATTCTTAGACATTTACAACAAGATGCCCTCTTGACCACGAAGGAATTAGCCTCTCGTTTAAACCTCTCGCCAACGCCCGTTTACGAGCGTGTGAGGAGGTTAGAAAAAGATGGCGTTATTAAAAAATATGTGGCTTTGGTAGACAGAGAGAAGGTTGCGAAAGATTTAATGGTCTTTTGCAGTATTCGTTTGAAGGAACACGCCCAAGAAGCAGGGGCAAAATTTGTGCATGAAATTGTTCAATTGGACGAAGTGCAAGAATGTTATAATATTTCGGGAGACTATGATTTTATGTTAAAAATTGTCGTCCATGATATGCGAGAATATCAGGCATTTTTAATGAATAAATTAGCTTCATTGGAGAATATTGGCAGTACCCATTCGATTTTTGTCATGTCCGAAATTAAGCATGAGACGGGTTTTTTGGTGAGTTGATTGAGTTTTATAGTTAAAGAGTTAAAAGAAGTTAGAAAGTTTTTAATTCATAAATTTCTAACTTCTTTAAATATTCTAACTTTTCCTACTCCTCCAAAAAGTCCAAATCCTTCCCATGCGTTTCAGGAATTGTGAAAATTGAATAAAATGCTAATACAAAAGCAATTAACCCCACAACGGCGGCGGCGTTAAAAATACTCATCGTGGGTTTTAAATACGCAAAAAGTGAAGTCATTAAAATTACCGTTCCACGAACCATATTGGGTACGGTTGTGGCGGCAGTAGCTCTTAGATTCGTGCCAAATTGTTCGGCTCCGATGGTTACAAACATGGCCCAATATCCCACTGAAAAACCTGCAAAAACACAAGTTGCATACAAACCTGTTGCCGTTTTAATGCCTGAATACAAGTACACAATACTGCAAATTAAGGAAAGAAAAAGTAAGATGGCAACCGCTTTTTTACGTGATTTCAAATACTGACTAATCACGCCACTCATTAAATCTCCCGTAGCAAGTCCGACGTAACAAAACATGATAGCTTTTCCTGGTTCGATGACTTCTGGAATGCCCATTGCTACGCCAAATTCATTGGCAAAAGTGGCTAAAATTCCAATCACAAACCACGTGGGTATTCCGATGGCGATACATTTTAAATACCTAAATAAGCGGTCTTTATTAGTGAAAAGTGAAAAGAAATTTCCTTTTTTGATGTGGGTTTGATGCTTTAAACTTTCAAACATCCCTGATTCAAAAACACTGACACGGAGCAATAAAAGTACGATTCCAAGTCCTCCGCCCACAAAATAAGCATTTCTCCAACCGCCTAATTCCTTTACGGTAAAGTAAGCAAACACGGCTCCGAATAAACCAATTCCCGCTACTAACGATGAACCCAATGCTCTTATTTCTTTCGGTAGAATTTCTGAAACTAAAGTGATTCCTGCGCCTAATTCTCCCGCTAAACCAACACCTGCCACAAAGCGGAGGAGGGCATAAGTAGTGGGGTCTTTCACAAATCCACAGGCAATATTGGCGATTGAATACGTAATAATTGACCCAAATAAAACGGATAAACGCCCTTTTTTGTCACCCAAAATTCCCCATAAAATCCCGCCAATTAATAAACCGCCCATTTGCCAGTTAATAATATTTTTACCGACCGATGAAACTTCTTCGGGCGATAAACCTAAGTCTTTCAAACTTGGCACCCGAACAATTCCAAAAAGGAGTAAATCATAAATATCCACAAAATAGCCCAAGGCGGCAACGATGACGGGAATACTGAAAAGATGTTGGGTGGTGGTTTTGGTTTGCATTTATTTGAAAAAATTATTAATTGATTTGATTAAAAAAGTACAATATATAATTTATAAATTGCTTAAACTAATTTTAAGTGTAACAACCAAAATTTACCAATGAAAAACCCAAAATCTCCCATTATTAAATTAATTAAGCGAGCATTTATTCAAGTCCAAAGTCCACAATATGATTATGACGAATCTCGGAGAAATTTTCTAAAAACGGCTTCTATTGCTTCCTTTGCCAGTTTAATTGCTTTTGATTTTTCGAGTTGTGTTTCCACAAAAGATATTAAAATTGCCATTATTGGCGGCGGAATTTCGGGATTAAATGCTGCTCATTATCTTAATAAAGCAGGCTTTAAACCAACCATTTATGAAGCGGCCAAACGTACAGGTGGACGAATGATGAGCGTAACGGGGTTATTGGCAGATGGAATTACCACCGAATTAGGCGGCGAATTTATTGATTCTTCCCACAAGGATATGTTACAATTATGTAAAGAATTCAATCTTGGATTATTGGATATGCAAGCACCAGCCGAGGTGAAAAAGGATTTGGTTCAGCACGATTTTTATTTCGACAATCGTAGAATTACGGAAAAATCGTTGATTGAAGCCATCAAACCTTATTTGCCAATCATCAAAAAAGATGCTGATTTGGTTGCCACCAGAAATTATAAAAATCCAGCATTGATTGCTTTGGATAAATTATCACTCGATGAATATCTGCAAAAAATTGGGATAACAGGCTGGCTGTACGAATTATTGAGAATATCTTATACTGCTGAAATGGGCTTGGAATCGGACGTCCAGAACTGTTTGGCTTTTATTTCTTTGTTGGATGGCAATTGCGAAAATGGCTTTGATATTTATGGTGAAAGTGACGAACGTTACAAAGTGATTGGCGGAAACCAGAAGGTAGTGGATGCTTTGGCGAAGACTTTGGAAGGACAAATTGAGCGTGAATATCACTTGGATTCGCTTACCGAAAAGGGGATGGAATATCGATTAAATTTCCAAAATGGGAAAGAAATTTATGCCGATTTTGTGATAATGACGATTCCTTTTTCGGTTTTGAGAGACGTGAAAATGAATGTAGACATGTCGCCAAAAAAAGAAAAATGTATTAAGGAATTATCTTACGGAACGAACTCAAAAATGTTTTTGGGCATGAATAATAGAATCTGGCGTGACGAAGGATTTTCGGGCTATGTGCTCAGTAGTTTAATGCATAACGGTTGGGATAGTTCGCAAATGCAACACGATAATACAGGTGCGGGAGGCTATTCGGTTTTCTTTGGGGGAAAAATGGGTAAAAACTTGAATGACAGTCAGATAGGTGATTATTTGGATAAATTAAACGTGATTTATCCAACGATTAAAGACCAATTTAATGGTAAAAAAGGTACTTTCAATTGGGGTAATTCACCGCTTGCCGAAGGTAGTTACGCTTGTATGACCGTAGGACAACAAACGGCTTTTGGTGGCGTGGAAAGTGAACCGATTAATAGTATTCTATTTGCGGGCGAACACTGTTCAAAAGAATTTCAAGGATATATGAATGGCGGTGCCGAAACGGGACGCAAAGCTGCGGAAGAGTTGATTCGTAGGGTGAAAGGGAGTTGATAATTGATAATGGACTATTTGTAATGGATAATTGATAATTGTTTAGACAAATTAACTCATTGTATAGATTCATTATAAAATGCTGATAGTCAATAAGTTATTATTGGTCATGCCGTAAGTATGTTGCTAATTAATTTTATCTTGGCACTTAATTATCAATTATCCATTGTCAATTATCCATTGTCAATTATCCATTGTCAATTATCCATTATCAATTATCAATTATCCATTAAATTTAAATATTCCACCAATAATTCCATTTCAAGACAATTGAGCGGTTTTTTATGCCTAAATCTGAGGGTAAATAATTATCAGAATATACTAAGAAAACATCCGAAGCGGGTTTATATCGCCACTGAATACGGCTGTTTAAATTGACGTTTTTTACTTGTTCATTATATTGAATGTAAGTTGTCCAGAAAATTTTATTGGTAAAAGTTATATCAAATTTAGACTGAATTAACCAGAAATCTGCCCCTGCCAAAGTTGGTTTATCGTCATTGCCTCTGAATACATTTACATCTTTAATTTTATTATATTCTGCTGATAAGGAAAGACTTACGAATGGCTGAAAACGATAACCAATTTGCCCATTCACTCGTAATCGAGTGCCATCGCCGAAGTAAGTTCCGTAGCGAGTATTTAATCCATACGTAAATAAATTTCGAGGAGAAGATACAAAAGCCGTGCTCCATGAAGTCCAACTGTGTTGACTACGATTTTTTACGTAAAAATCTTTCAAATAAGGGTTGATAGGATTGAAAGATGAGAATAATAAAACGTTATCGTAAGCAGCAAAAATATCAAAAGTTGCCCGATCACGAAAGGTGAAATTATAGCTTAAAACGTGCGTTGTCGAATTGTCGGAAGACAGTGAAATATTCACAGGAACATTTGTATTATTGTTTTCATACATAAAACTCAGCAACTTCGGGCCATGCGAAATGAGACGGCTAATCGAATTTTTAATATAGTGAGTATAACCAATATTCGGATTCCAATAATGGTATCCTTTTCGGGGAACAAAGCCCGTTTCAGCCTTGAAATTTTCGCCAATTCTGCTGTAAGTCAAACCAATATCCCAGATTTGGGTGGTAAATGAAACGTCATAATATTGGGTATAATCGTCGGTTGTTTGTTCGGACGTGAAGGATTTCATAAGCGCCGCTTTTCCCGTCCATTTATTGGTTTTTGATGCTAAATTATATTGCAAAACCACATTCCGATTGTACTGATTAAAGCCTTTTCTGGTATTTTCTAAGCCAAATCCGATGCCTTCCTTATTAACAACCATCATACTGATATTGGAACGAGAAAAGAGTTTACGTTGCAAGGCAAAAACCGTATAATTGTAAGTAGGAAGCCCCACAGACGTATCTTTGTTGGCACTTGTTTGGATATTTAAGAGTCCAATTCGCCAATTATTACCCAATTTTCCGCTCAATCTTGCACCATATTGAATAGGAGTTCCTAAACCAATTCGACGAGAGAAAAAAGGACGAGTTTCATCACCGCCAAAACTGTTGAAAATATCCGAATTTTCTAAGAAAAATTGACGACGTTCTGGAAAAAATAATTCGAAACGATTAAGATTGGTAACTTGTTGATCGACATCTACTTGTGAGAAATCTGGATTTACGGTAAGGTCAAGATTTAGCGATGGAGAAACGGCAATTTTTGCATCGCCCCCAAAATCTCTTCTAAAAACGGCATCTTCTCCTTTTTCAAAATTCTTACTAATTCCTCCCAAAACGTAGGGAATAATGGAGATATTGGTTTTGGGTGCGGGCGGAGGATTGTCCCAAACCAGCGTTCCTGTGTAAGCAAGTGTAATGGAGAAAAACTGGCGTGGAATGGGAGCCCACGTAGATTTTTCGTTTGAACCTAAATCTAAACGACTCAAATTCATGCCCCAATTGGTTTCTCCCGCCTTATAACGGAGTGAACTAAAAGGAATTGCCATTTCCAAAATCCAATTATTACCATCAAAACTGGTTTGCGAAATCCAACGATTATCCCAATTGGCATTTAGATTTGTGCCTTCGCCAATCTGCCCATCAAATTGAGCTCCCGCCGCATTCGTTCCAAAAACCCAACCATTGGTAAGGTCATTGAAAGGTTCGAGAATGAGCCAAAGATTGTCATTTCGACCAAAATTAAAATCTCTTTTCAGCGATTCAACGATGTATGGTGCTTCTTTTTGTTGCGAATTAATGGCGGAAAAATAGAGATATTTATCATCATACGTAAATTTTGCCACGGTTGTACATTTCGCCTTAGACGTATCGGCAGGAGTCATCATCCAAAAATCGGAAGTTGATTCGCAACGTTGCCATTGAGCTTCATCCAACTTGCCATCAATTCTAATTTCACTGGTGGCTTTGTTGATATGATATTGGTATTTTTCGTTAATTTTTTGGGCTGATAGGGTCAAGCTGACGAAATATGAGGACAAAAAAAGTAATAGTTTTTTCACTGAGAGAATGTTTTGTTTATTGATGTTTTGAATAGATTTTTTGCTTAAAATACTTTTGCAATAATTCTAATAAACAAAGGTATCTCATATCTGCAATTTTTTAATGCTTATTTGTGTGTATATACGTGATAGCACATACAAGGACGACATTACCGAAAATAATGTCGCCCTTTTTATATTTCTAATACCTTGATTTTTAGGAATGTTTTCTCTGAAAATCAAGCCACTAAATCCTGAAATAAAGATTCCAGCGTTTCAGCGGCATTTTTGCAGAATCCGGGATGGACTTTTGAAGTTTGAACAATGGTGCTTCGAGTGGAAGTTAGCCAACGAAAACGGGAGGCGATTGGCAATAATCCAATGGGGCCACCTTCTTTTCCACCTCTGCAGATGCGTTGCCATGTTTGCAAATATTCTTGCAATTCGGAGGCTTCAATGGTGCAAGGAAAAACATTAAAACGTGTTTCATTGAGTTGGATTTTCGCTTCTAAAAATCCTTGTTTTGAACAATAAAGAATAATACCAACGTTCAAAAACTCCTCACGTTCCACCCTCGGCACAACCCGAATGACGGCGTATTCATATAAGTATTTGTCTTGCATGGTTGGCTTCTTTTACTAATAAATCAGATATTTCAATTCTGGTTTCTAAAAATTTAATGTAAACTTCTTTTTGACTTTCGGGCGAACCTTCTTCTGGCAACCATTCGTCTGGAATTAAGTTAACAATTTCTGTTATTAATTCAAGCGTAAAAATTTTACGAGATTCAGTATTAATCTCCTCTAATTCAGAGGCTTGTGGTAACAAAACATGGTCTTTTATTGGCAAAAATGGACGTTTAGCTTGTTCTTCCCAATTGTCCCAATTATGATGAAAATACAATGCAGCACCGTGGTCAATCAGCCATAATTGCTTGTTCCAAGTCAGCATATTGGTATTTCTTGGCGTTCTGTCAACATTGGTCAAAATACAATCTAACCACACAATTTGTGAGGCAAGTTTTGGATCAATGGTGGTAACGAGCGGGTCGAAAGTAATAGAACTTGATAAATAGTGTAAACCTAAATTCAAGCCCGTACTCGCTCGAAGCAAATCTTGGATTTCCTCATCGGGTTCGGTTTTGCTAAAAGTATCCACCAAATTAGCAAAGACCAATTCTGGCAAACGTAAACCCATTGCACGAGCCATTTCACCGCCAATTAATTCGGCAATGAGTGCTTTCACACCTTGACCTGCTCCCCGAAATTTGAGGACATACAGAAATCCATCATCCGCTTCCACAATGGCAGGCAATGAACCTCCTTCACGCAAGGGAGTTACGTAGCGAGTTACATTGACAGTTCTTAATTCAAGTTTGTTCATAAAGGATTTAGGTAAAATTTTTGTTTCCAAAATTACGCATAATTCTATGGATTGAGCATTTTTACTTGAAATTTGAAAGACTAATTAGTATAAAAAATCCATTAATTTCTATGAAATTCCGCTGTTTTTCTCCGCTTGATAAGTTTCATAAAACAAGTTTTGGATTGTTAATAAAATGTTATTCCTTTGCGTACTTCTTTTAATTCGAGGATTAAAATGCTTCAAAAAAACTTGAAATTGCCACTATTTTCCTTTTTTTTTGAGCGAAAAAATATTACCAATTTCATTCCTTTTTAAAATCAAACACTGACACTTTAACGGTGCTTAGGCACTCCCGTACTTAACTATGAGTTTAAAATTTAGTAATCAAGGCGGTTCAGACCGTGAAATCAAAGGGTACGATTATTTAAGCCCAAGTGCAGATGCTGAAAAGTATAAAGCATCATCAGATATCAAAGGAGCCACACTTCCTCCAAAAGTAGATTTACGGGCATTTATGACTCAGGTCGAAGACCAAAAAAGTCTTAGTAGTTGTACGGCAAATGCAGTTGCTGGGGCTTATGAGTATTTAGTAAAAAAATATTTGAGTAAACAAGCTTTTGACGTTAGCCGACTTTTTATTTACTATAATGCACGTTTAAGAGCTGGTAGTGAAATTACTGATTCAGGCAGTCACATTCAATATGCAGTTGATAGTTTAATGAAAATTGGGGCTTGTAAGGAAGATACTTGGCCTTACGATTTAAAAAGTGTTAATAAAAAACCCGATGAAGGTTCTTATGTAGCAGCGGCAGATTTCAAAATTGAAACAAAGAAATTTGTACCCGTTAAATTAGATATTTGGAAACAATCTTTGGCAGAAGGTTATCCAATTGTTTTTGGAACTGCTTTATTTTCATCATTTGATAGTTGTACACCAAACAAAGGAATTGTTTCAATGCCATCGCCTGATGAAACGGGTAGAAAAGCACATGGTTTACACGCAATGTTGTGCGTAGGTTATTCAGATGTAGATAAAATGTTTATTGTCCGTAATTCTTGGGGTGATAAATGGGGAGATAAAGGCTACTGTTATATGCCTTATGAATATTTGATGAGTGAGAAGTTTAATCTTGGCGATTGCTGGATTTTTGGACGTACAACGCCAATTCCTGATGCTGATGATTCTTGGATTAACGATAAAAAATCAGTAGTTGATGGTGGAAGAGGATATGATAGAAACGATTTTCAATTTTATAAAGATAGCGATTATAGCGATTTTGATATTTGGGAATTCGTTGATGTTTATGACTATGATGATGAAGTAACCGAAGAATATGATGAATTAGAATATGAAGGTGAAGGTGAATACGATGATATTTTAGGTTCTTACGAAGAAGAAGAGGAAGGAGGAGACGAAGA
>JBBAKY010000040.1:0-18960 GCA_040403295.1 Arcicella sp. | reverse complement strand
AATACGATGATATTTTAGGTTCTTACGAAGAAGAAGAGGAAGGAGGAGACGAAGAGGACGAAGAAGAAGACGAAGAAGAGGACGAAGAAGAGGAAGGAGAAGAGGAAGGAGAAGACGAAGAAGATGACGAAGAGGAAGGAGAAGAAGACGAAGAAGAGGAAGGAGAAGAAGACGAAGAAGAGGAAGAAGAGGAAGACGAAGAAGACGAAGAAGAAGGAGAAGAAGAGGAAGATGAAGAGGAAGAAGACGAAGAAGAAGGAGAAGAAGAGGAAGATGAAGAGGAAGAAGGAGATGATGAAGAGGAAGGAGATGAAGAAGAGGAGGAATCAGGAGAGGAAGAAGAGGAGGAAAAGTAATTTGAAGAAAGGCTGTCCCATAATTAAAATTTACAAAATTTTATTATGAGATAGCCTTTCTTTATGTAATAATATTCTATAAAACAAGACTTTTTAGACTACTATACGACAACCAGCAGAATTTTACTTAATCGAAACTAATCATTCAATAATCGTTTTTGTACTTATTTAATTGCTTGATTTTTGTTAAGCATATTATAAATATTTGTAACCATCAATACAAAAAGTCCTGCTAAAACACTCAACAAGACATTATAATACTTTGGGGCGGAGAGTGATAGCCTAATAATAACCGTTGCTAAAGCAAATGATGAATACCTAAATAAATGGATATAAAGATTACTGTATCGTAGAGAAATAATTAAAATTAGGATGTCCGTGAAAATCAAGATATTGTAATAGACATTGAAGGTGTTTTGATATTGATTTGTAATAAAAAAGTCAAGAATATCATAGATACAAATGGACAAAAAAACCATTAGAAGTATGTTAGCTATCATTTTTTTTAACAAGATAAATCTAATTTGTTCTTCAGGGTTACTGGTAATTTGCACATGGCGTTGAGCTCTATAAAATAACCCAATAATTAAAAAAATTATAACTGCCCCAAGAGCATCAACTAATAAGGGTAAAAGTTCTAACAGTGTTTCAGTATTCCATTTAACATCTAAGGGCAAATGCCCCATCTCCTTAAATGCATCACGCAATAAAATTAAAGAAATAATCTCAAATTGCTTCCCAATCGAATCCGCTACTGAATGCGTCAAGATGAAGACCAATCCTAAAATCTCACAAATCAATAGAATACTAAATGCTAATTCAATAGAAAAAAAAATTCCTACTTGGTAGTTAATGATTTGATATTGAGAGAGTAAGGTGATAATTATTCCAACAAAAAAAAACAAAACTACCAAATTGCTAATCATTTTTGAAGTTTGAGTTGAATGCCATTGGTTTTCACATTTATCATAAACGGCAATCCAACTTTGTAAGAATTTATCCATGTTTTGTGATTAGTTATATTATTGTAATTTTATTTTCATGGAGTTAACCAATTGAAAATCAATTATGTTTAATTTAAGTACGCTCCAAGGATCTATCAAAGAATTTGCAATAGATACTGAACATTCCTTCAAATCAGCCGTTATCAATGTATAGCCTTCTTGACTTACTCCAATTTTACATTTAATATAAATAAAAATTATGTTTCATAAATTCAAAGTATCAGAAATTGTCATTTTAGTCCTTGTAGTTATTCTAATATTCGTTTCAGAATACGAGTTCGTATTCTTGAAAGACCCTACGAGAGCCATTTTTATTGGTCTATGGCCACCCACTATTTTGGCGATGTTAATATACGTCAATACGAAACTCAAAAATTAATATGGAAAACTTAGAATTATTGGTTTTAACTTTTGCCGTTGTAGTTTCTTTCATTTCCTTCGGAACTGCCACTTACATTCAGTTTAGGAACATGAGTAAAAATGAATACAAAGGCGGAGGTCAAAGCCACGGAGAGACGAGTGTTGTTAATTATCTGGGAAGAATAATTGATGATAATGGGGACAAAAGCAAAAAGTGAAATATTTGAATATCCATGAAAGAGACGTAGATAAATGATTTATTCACGTCTCCTTCATGGATTTAGATGTTTGTAATTTAGCGTCAACCCTTTTTTCGATTCTGAATTTTCTCATAAACCATTTTGATAATTCCGTCTTTCAATCCCAAATCAGGAACGATAATATTCTTCGCTCCTGACCACTTCATGGCGGATAGATAGATTTGAGCGGCAGGCAAAATGACATCGGCTCGATCGGCATTGAGGCGAAGTTTATTGATACGTTCTTCGTAAGTAAATGAGCCTACATATTCTTTCAACCGATTTAATTCATCGTAACTCATAGAAGTTTCACCTTCATGATTCGGAGAAATATTGAATAATTTATTGATATTTCCACCCGTTCCAACGGCTGTTATATTTGCTGTTTTTATATCAATATTACTTTCTACCCACTTTTTCATCTTCTCCCAATCGCCTTCTTTTTCTTTATTTTCCAATGTTCTGACTGAACCGATTTTGAAAGAACGGGAAGCAATTTTCATTCTTTGCGAATAGATATTTAACTCAGTCGAACCGCCACCTACATCGATGTGTAAATAATTGGCATCATCCAAAGCCTGAACCACCACATCATTGATTAATTCTGCTTCTTTTGTACCCTCAATGATATGGATTTTCATGTCTAAAATTTTGTGGATGCGGGTAATTACCGCTTCAGCATTTCCCGCCTCACGCATTGCGGAGGTGGCACAAATGAGATATTCTTTCACTTCGTGCAAATCCATCAAGAGTTTATAAGCATTTAATAATTTAAAAATCCTAACCTCCGATTCAGGACTGATTTCTCCATCATTAAACACGTCATGCCCCAAACGAAGGGCAAAACGTACGTATTCAACTTTTTTGAAGCTAATCTTTCCATCATTTTCCAATACTTTCGAGATTTGCATACGGGCGGCATTAGAGCCAATGTCAATAGCAGCGAGTTTCATATTTTATTAAATGTATATCCGTTTCCTTCTTCTTCAAAATCCAATTCTACACCCATCAGATACATCAGATGTGGTCTTTTTATTAATAATTTGATATTGAGATTTTCAATTTCGTAAAGGTCGTCAAGGTCTTCCATTTTATCAAATCCGATGAAATACGTTGCACTACACGCTCCTCCTCGTAAACCAATTCTAAGAAAATAATTATCGGGTATTCCTTTGATAGTCAAGGCGTTATTGACTTGTTCTTTGGCATTTTCTGTAATATTGATGGGGATAATTTTTGTTTCAATCATAAAAAAATAAGCGATTCAATTTTTGAATTCATTTTTGACCTTAAAATTAGCTATTTTTTGGTTTTAAAGAGCGTTAATCCTTGTAGTCATTCATTATTAACCTGTATGAAAGATAATTAGTTGCCAAATTTTAGGTATAAAAAAATCCCTTTCAACATAAATCTGAAAGGGATTTTTTGTGACGATGCAATATGGTTACCTCAATATAAAGTTTGTGGTAGTTGATAATTGTAATATTCCTCCTCGATAATTGAGTGTTTTTGCGTGAATTGTATTTCCATTGTCTGTAATTGTATGCCCTGTATTTATAAAAATATCATCAGTTGAAGTTGGCATGCGATTACATGACCAAGTGGTGGGGTCTGTCCATGAGCCAGATTTTAGGGTTTCCAATCCATTGCAGCAATTATTTTGGATTATTTTTGGAATGGTTGGGCATTGGGGGGTTGATATTTTATTCAGAAATGACTGATTTGTATTTGGAGCTTGAGTTGCATACCATCCATTATCTTCAGATAAAAATTTTATTTTTATGTTGTTGGTATTGAGATAATTACTGTTATTATCAATATTCTTAAATATACTCCAAGTATAACCACCGTCTTTAGTCTTGAAAATTCGATTGTTAAACGTTGAATAGTCTAAGGCTTGAACATATCCAATTTGAGGTGTAATAAAATCAACTTTATTATAATTCCCTGAACTCATAATTGGACTTAACCGTGTCCATGTGTTTCCACCGTCAACGGTTTTCATGAGTAATTTATCATACTCAAATCCAACTAACCAACCATTATTTGAATCCACGAAACTAATGTCTTCTAAACCGCTAAAATAAGTAACATTTGGAAAAGAAACGGTAGTCCATGATGTACCAGTATCCATTGATTTTATTAATTTAACGAGAGTTGTTCCATTACTCCTGTATGCTAATAAAATATTATTCGTATTGGGAATATATAGTAATCTTTTAAATTGCCAAGAACTAATATTTGATTCCACTGGATTTGTATTTAAAGTCCAAGTCACACCACCATTCGTTGTGGCTAAACTTCTTCCATCATTTGTTATAATAATCCCTGTATTATGGTCTTTAAATGTCATTTTTGAAAGCGTTACTACTGACCAATTATTATTATAAATAGTCCAGTTTAGTCCTCCATTTGTAGTTTTTAATATATTTTGTTGAGTAATTGCCCATCCATTATTGCTATCAACAAAGTAAACATCTTCAAAATTACTCGTATGTGAATACACATTTCCCCAATTTGTTCCACCATTTGTCGTTTTCCAAAGAATATTAGCGTTAAACACATAACCATTGTTCAAATCCACAAATCGTATATCACTTGAATTTGTAGTATTAATTTGTAACTGAGTAGAAATGGTTGCCCCAACTGTAAAATCATAACTCCCCACACTACCAATTATAAGTGCATCGCTTGTAGCCCCAACAATATCCACCCCATCTTTCCGCCATTGGATAGATGAACCCGCAGGTACATTATTAGTAGTCAAAGTAACGGTTTGGCCACATTGTAATAAACCAGATGTAGTTATAGACGGTGCTGGTAAAACGGTAATATTTACTGATTGATTAGCTGAACAAGAACCCAAAGCACAGGTTGAGGTATAAGTAGTATTGGAAGTTGGAGACACTTTAATAATGGACGAAGCCGCTCCATTTGACCATAAAATTGTTCCAGTACATCCTGAAACAGTTAAAAAAGCATAATCCCCTGAGCATAAAGAAGTTTTATTACTACTGATATTAATTACAGGCGTAGGATTAACCATTATACTCACCGCCAATGAACTATCACTAACGCAACCATTTATCACACAAGCCACTTCGTAGCTTTTCGTAGTATTCGGATAAACACTTATCGTCTGCCCAATCAACCCTCCAGTCCAACCCAAAGTGCCTCCTGCACAGGCACTGGCCGTTAAACTTACACCCGTCCCTTGACAAATAGTTGTATTGGCGGGAGGTGTAATAATTGGTTGCGAAGACTTTATTCTGTATTGAATCGTAAAAATATCACTACTATCACTTACACAATAACCATTTCTGATACAAACTGCTCTAAATGTCTTCGTTTGAGAAATCGTTTGTGTGAATGTTATTCCTGTACTTTCATTTCTCCATACAACCGTTTCATTTGTACCAGAACATCCAGAGGCGGTTAAGGTGACAGAACTTATCCCACAAACGAAAGTATTGCCGCTAATGGTTGGTTTTGATTTCGGTAAAACAACAATATTTAAAGCAGCACTACTATCACTTGAACAACCATTTGATGATAAGCAAGATGCTTTATAATTCCTTGAAGATAAGGGAGTAACCGTGATGGGTGAACCTGATAAATTACCAGTCCATTTTACCGTTCCAACGCAAGCGCTGGCAGTTAGCGTTACACTCGAACCATAACAAACCGCTTGTACTTGCGATGAATTTACCGTTAAAGCATTTGGTTTTGGTAAAGATGAAATTGAATAAACATTGCTACTATCACTCGTACAGCCATTGATGCTACAAGCCGTTTTTATATTTACAGAACCCGTTAAATTAAAAGTAATAGAACTTTCCGAACGATTCCCTGTCCAACCCAATGTACCACCCGAACAAGCTGAAGCCGAAAGTGTTACACTCGAATTTGCACAGATAGAAGCGCCTGGTCCAAATATCGTTGGTTGTGATGGTTTATATTTTACAACCACAGAAATTGAACCACTGTCTACACTTTTACAAAGATTTGAGCCTTCGCAAACGGATGTAAATGTGTGGGTTACGTTCGATGAATTGCTTCCAGTAGGTAAAAGTGTATAGGATGAGCCAGTTGCGAAATTTGTTCCACTGTAACTACTGTTCCATCTCACCGTTCCTCCATTGTTACATCCTGTGGCAGTTAATGTAATTGATTCACCTGTACAAATACTTCTTACATTACTTACTTCTGGAATACTAACACTAATTATTGGCGTAGGTGGCGTTGGTTGAATCGTTAACGTTGATGCTGTTCTTACGCTCGGACACCCTTTCACGCATTGTGCTTGTGCGTAATAAGTGTAGGTGCCAGCGGAGGTGACTGTTGGAATAAATTCTGCACCCGTTCCAACTTGATTTCCTCCCGTTGGTGAATCCCACCAAGTAAGCGTTCCATTTTGTGCGTCCGAGAATGTTACCGAAAAACCACTTACACAAAGTGGGTCTTTCCAAACGGCATCAAAAGGAAGCAATGTCCATGTTCCTGCGGGGTTTTCGCCAATAAATCCCGAAAGTGGTTGTGATGGAGCTAATGTTCCTGAAACGGGAGGACTATAATAATTAACTGGCGAAGCTCCATCTTCAAATAAGGTAGTAACTGTTGGATTATTTGAACCCCCGTAAGTATTGGTATTTACCAATGTGATAATTTTACCGCTGGGTGATTTAACGCTAAATTGAGTTTCATTATGATACGGCCAAGTCTGAGTATCACCAGTTCCGCAATCATTTTGAAAGCCTCCTTTTTGCTTACGCCAAGTAATTGAAATACTCACTTTTTTAATAATCCCTCCCGTACTTGGAACACTCACTGCGGGGTTTATACTACCGTTACTAATGTATCCATTGTCATAACCTACCGTTCCACCTGTATAAGCATAAGTCCCCGAAGTCCCATTATTACAATTCACTAAATTGGCTTGCAATCCATTGCCCGTTGTAATTGTCGTACCCTCACAAATGGTTTTATTGGCGGTTGTAGGGGAACTGGAAACAATACCCGTTATAAAAGCTGCTGCCGCCGTTGAGTCACTGATACAACCATTTTTATAACAAGCTACTGAATAATAAGTCCCTCCAATGGCTGGTACGCTGATGGCATTAACGTTCGATGCACCATTAGACCATACGGTGGTGCTTCCGGCCGTACAAACCGATGAAGTCAATAATACTGGATTATTATCGCACAATACAATCGTTCCAAAAGGGGTAAGGCTTGGGCTATTGGGACGAGGTTTTACATTTATAGTATAATTGGCTGATAATGAGTCACTTCCCTCAACTACCCACACGGTAAATGTTACATTTGTAGCAATGAAAAATTCTGGAAGGTTGAATGTCGTTGTTCTGGAAGTTGAAAAAACACCTCCAATTGATGAACTCCAACGGTAACTTACGGCGGTTGTATCCGTGCAAGTTGCCGTAACAGCTACCAATGTTTTGAGTAACTCAGAGCATACTGCCGCTGGAATATTATCTTGAATATAAACCGATAATGGGCAACTCAGACTACTAATTGAGTGAAGATTAGAATTTGTTGGTTTTGTTGCTCCTTTTTGTGAATAAATGTTAGAAAAAAGGCCGAAGAAAAAGATTGTAATCAGTGGTAAAAGTCTTTTCACAGGACGTGGTATTTAAGTGAAGATTATTAATTTTTTTTTTGCAATTTAGGAGTAGTAATTGATTTTTACAAATAACAAATCTCATACAATAATTAAGATTATCAAAAATATTATGCTTATTCGAGCCTGTGAGTTCATTTTTGACATTAAAATTAACTATTTTTGACAATCATAATCCTGTTGTGGATTATTTGATATTGATTTTTTGGATATAATCATTAGTCATTCTCATTTTACTGATAATTATTAATTGTTAATTATCGATTGAGCGTTTAACCTTTACAAAATGGAATTAGTTACCGATTTAGTTAAAATAATCCTACCAGCGGGCTTAGTCTTATGGTCTATGTACCTGACAGTTAGTTCATTTATTAAAAAAGACGTCGTCGAAAAAGAATTAGCCATCAAGGCTGAAACCACAAAAACGATGTTGCCTATCCGTTTGCAGGCGTATGAAAGAATGGCGCTATTTTTGGAAAGAATTTCACCCAATAATTTATTGATTCGATTGAATGGACGTGCCGGAATTGTGGTAGAATTTCAACAATTGATGTTGGCCGAAATTAGAGAGGAGTATTCTCATAATCTTTCTCAACAAGTTTACATGAGCGATCAAGCGTGGGCAATGGTGAAAAATGCCATGAACGAAACCGTTGCGCTTATTAACTGGTCCGCCCGAGATTTAGCCCCGAATTCACCTGCTTTAGAACTTTCAAAACGTATTTTTGAAGTGATTATTGAGAAAAATGTAAATCCATCTGATGAAGCCCTACGAGTGATTAAACAAGAAATTCGGTTGAATTTTATGATGTAATTTTAAAAACAAAAATCCGTGAACAATATTTTAGGTGTCATTCCCGCCCGTTATGCTTCTACTCGTTTTCCTGCCAAACCGCTCGTGGACATTGGTGGGAAATCCATGATTCAACGAGTGTACGAGCAAGCCTTGAAGGCGAAATCGCTCGCTAAAGTGGTAATTGCTACGGATGATGACCGAATTTTTAATCACGTTTTGTCCTTTGGTGGAGAAGTTGTCATGACCTCCACAAAACACCCAAGTGGCACAGACCGTTGTTTTGAAGCCTTCCAAATTGTATCAAGAGCGGAAAGAAAAAAACAGGGAAAGCTCTACCAAAAATTTGACTATGTTATTAATATTCAAGGAGATGAGCCATTTATTCAGCCCGAACAGATTGATATTTTGGCGGGTTGTCTAACCGAACGAACAGAATTGGCAACGCTCGTGAAACAAATTGAAGACGAAGCTACTTTGTTTAATCCAAATACCCCAAAAGTGGTTTTTGATAATAATCACGAAGCCATTTATTTCACCCGACAAACCGTTCCTTATTTGCGGGGAATTGAAAAAGAGAAATGGTTAGATACGCACGATTATTTCAAACACATTGGCATTTATGCTTACCGAGTTGATGTTTTGAAGAAAATTACGAAACTTCCCATGGCATTATTGGAACGAGTAGAATCGTTGGAACAATTACGTTGGTTAGCGAATGGCTTTAAAATAAAAATTGCCGAAACTCCTTATGATAGTTTCGGCATTGATGTTCCTGCGGATTTGGAGGAGGCTTTGAGAAGAGTTACTACTTCGCCGTCAAATAAACAAACGGAATAATACACTCTTCCAACGATACGCCACCGTGCTGAAAAGTATTCCTGTAATGACTTACATAATGATTATAATTATTTGGATACGCAAAGAAATAATCTTCCATTGTGAAAACGTAAGTTGTTGATACATTGACCTTTGGTAAAAAATATCGCTCAGGTTTACGACAAATTAAAAGATGTCCATCATCATCCCAATTAAGATTTCTTCCTTGTTTATAACGCAAATTTGTATTCACCGAACGGTCTCCCACAATCTTTACAGGATTCTGAACCCGTATCATTCCGTGGTCGGTAGTGATGATTAAACGGCCTTTTTTCTCCGCAATTTTCTTCAATAAATCAAATAAAGGCGAGTGGTTAAACCAAGAGGCCGTCAAACTTCTGTAACCCGATTCGTCTGGTGCCAATTCTTTAATCATGGCCATATCAGTTCGTGCGTGCGAGAGCATGTCCACGAAATTATAAACCACAATGTTCAAATGATTTTGTTCTAATTTTGAAAAATTTTCTACCAAGTTTTTACCCTGATTGTTATGAATAATCTTGTGATAAGAGGCTTTTACAGGAAAAGGCATTCTACTTCTTTTCAATTGTTCCTGAAAGAAAAACTCTTCGTGTTTGTTGAAACCTTCCTCTTCTTCGCTGTCGCCAATATCTTGTACCCAATGTTTTGGATATTGTTTTTCAATTTCAGAAGGCATCAAACCAGAGAAAATAGCATTACGAGCGTAGGCAGTTGTGGTGGGAAGAATGGAATAATAGACAGATTCTGTCTCAACCGAGAAATAATCTTGAATTAATCCTTCCAAAATTTTCCATTGGTCAAACCGAAGATTATCAATCAACACAAAAAATAGGGGAGAGTCTTCTTTTAGTAACGGAAAAACTTTCTTCCGCATCAATTCATGTGATAAAATCGGGCGGTTCGCTTTTGGTTCGTTGAGCCAATTTTCGTAATTCTGGGTAATGAATCGAGAGAAATTGGCGTTTGCTTCGGACTTCTGCATATTCATCACTTCCGCCATTGATTTATTTTCAGTACGGTCAATTTCTAATTCCCAGAAAAGTAATTTTTTATAGATTTCTGCCCATTCAGCGTGGTCAATATTGTCTTGATATTGCGTGGCAATCTGACGGAATTCTTGTTGGTAGGAAAGATTTGTTTTCTCTTCTTCCAATCGTTTTTTATCTAATATCTTTTTTACTGAAAGAAGTATCTGATTGGGGTTCAAGGGTTTAATTAAATAATCAGCAATTTTAGAGCCAATTGCTTCCTCCATAATATATTCTTCCTCCGATTTGGTAATCATAATCACTGGTAAATTGGGCTTCAACTGTTTGATGATGGGTAGCACTTCCAAACCAGTCATGCCAGGCATGTTTTCATCTAAGAAAACAACATCAAATTTCTTTTTACTAAGTTCTTCCAACGCATCATTTCCAGAATTAACGGGGGTAACATCGTAGCCTTTTTGCGTAAGAAACATGATATAAGGTTTTAGCAGATCTATTTCATCATCTGCCCAGAGGATTGAGTATTGCATAATTATTGGTTTAATTTTTAATAAATCTGTAACCGAGAATTTATAACGGAGCGTAATTCGTTTTGTTGTTGCGAAATTAGTGATTAAACAATATTAGTGATTAATTAATTTCATTTTTCAACATAAGTAATGATATGATGTATTTTTATTTTCTTTAAATTGTGCAAAAAACTATTCAGCAAATGACAAATAATCTTAATCGCCGTTCATTTCTCCAAACCTCAGCATTGGCAGGAACGGCACTTTTACTTTCTAATTCGCTATTGGCAAACAATAAAGCCAGCAAAAAGAACATTGGTATCCAGTTGTACTCTGTACGGGATGAAATGAAAAAAGACCCTTTGGAAACGCTCAAAAAAGTGGCAGAAATGGGTTACAAAAACGTTGAACATGCCAATTACGTAAACGGAAAATTTTACGGTTATGAACCAAAAGAATTCCGCAAAGTGCTTGACGATTTGGGTTTAGCCATGCCGAGTGGACACACGGTTATGGGCGGACAACATTGGGATGCTGCCAAAAATGATTTTACGGACGTTTGGAAAAAAACGGTGGAAGATGCTGCTTTATTAGGACAAAAATACGTGGTAAGTCCATGGTTGGATGTTAGCCTTCGCAAGAATTTTGATGACTGTAAGCGTTTTATGGAGGTTTTTAATAAATCAGGAGAATTATGCAAAAAGTCAGGGATGAAATTTGGCTATCATAATCACGATTTTGAATTTAGCTTACGCCTTACCAGCGTGAAAGTGTATGACATTATTTTGCAAAATACCGACCCAAATTTAGTGGTTCAACAATTAGATATTGGCAATATGTATAATGGAGGTGGTCGTGCGGTAGAATTATTAAAACAATATCCAGGACGTTTTGAATTAATGCACGTAAAAGACGAAATAAAAGGGGAAAAAGAAAATTATGAAAGTACCATTTTAGGAACTGGAATTATTGGCGTGGCAGATGTGTTGAAATTAGCCGCCAAAAGTGGAGGCACTACGCAATACATTATTGAACAAGAATCTTATCAAAGCAAAAGTCCATTGGATAGTATAAAAATGGATTTAGATTGGATTAAAATGGCAAAATTCTGATAATGGACAATTGATAATTAACAATGGACAATTGACAATGGATAATCACTAATTATCCGTTATCAATTATCCATTATCAATTGTCAATTATTTATTTTTTTCCACGTACTGCCTTTGCTATCACCGCCCATTTCTCGTCTGAAACCTCATTCAAATCTGAAAATTCACCCGCACCCATCAACCATTCTCCACCGTCGATGGTAATAACTTCGCCGTTGATATAAGATGAAAAATCTGACATTAAATAGGCTGCCAAGTTGGCTAATTCTTGATGTTCCCCCACTCTTTTGAAAGGAATTCTACTTTCGGGAGACAATTTTGCCGCTAATTCTTCACCCATTGCTTCGGCTGGGAAAAGGCGTTCCCAAGCACCTTCGGTAGGAAATGGGCCTGGAGCAATGGCATTGAAACGAATCCCGTATTTTGTTCCCCATTCCACGGCCAACGAACGTGTGAGTGCTAATACGCCCGCTTTTGCGGTGGCAGAAGGTACCACATAACCCGAACCTGTCCACGCATACGTAGTAACGATTGACATGACCGTTCCTTTAATTTTTTCGGCAATCCAGTATTTCCCGAAAGCTAACGTGAAATTGTACGTTCCTTTTAAGACAATATCGACCACTACATCAAAAGCCTTGTGTGAGAGATTTTCGGTTGGACTAATAAAATTTCCTGCTGCATTATTGACCAATCCATGAACTGCTCCAAAATGTTCAACGGCCATTTTCAAGACGTTTTCTACTTCATTATAATTACGTGCATCACAGGCAATGGGTAGTATTTTTCCGCCTGTTTCAGCCCTTAATGCGGCGGCGGTTGCTTCTAAAACATCCATTTTACGAGAGGCAATCACTACGTTTGCTCCTAATTCCAAAAAATATTTAGACATCGACCGACCTAAGCCCGTTCCTCCGCCCGTTACCACAATTGTCTTTCCTTTTAATGCTCCATCTCTGAGCATGGGTTCGTTAAAGTTCATTGTTATTTTGTTTAAAAGATAATAAACGCAATATCGTAGAATAAAAATTGTTATGCAAGCATACGGTTTACGAAGCCCATAAAAAAATCCCGAATCGAAAGATTCGGGATTTTTTGTACTCGATGCTGGATATATTTTTTAGTTGAAAATATAACGAACACCAATTTGTCCTTGCCATCTTGAACCAAGACCAGTTGATTTCTGGAAAGTTTCAGCCAATGGGTTAGTACCATTGATATAAGGGAAAGTAAATACTGGCTTACCCGTTGGGGCAGAACCTGTACTAACAAAACCTGTGGCGTTATCGTAACCAACAAAATTCAATAAAGCAGAACGGTTACTACTTTGGTTCAATCCCCAATTGGGTGACACATAGTTACCGGCATTGAACATGTCGAAAGTAAATTGAAGCGTATTTGTTTTTCCACCAACTTTAATGTTGAAATCTTGAATAATCTTGAAATCAAAATTAGTTGACCAAGGTAATTCAGCGCCATTACGTTCTGCATATTGTCCACGACGTGAATTCAAATATGAATCTTGGCTGATATAATTATTCAAATCTGTCCACTGTTGAGCAGCAGTATAAGTTGTACTACCAACAGCAAGATTTCTTAATAAAATTTCAGATTGGTCTCTTGGGATATAAATCAAATCATTTGTATTTAGTCCATCACCATTCATATCTCCTGAATATGAGTAAGAGAAACGACCTGCAGGTCCAGTGGCATAAGTAAATCCAAAAGTGGTTGCCATTTTGTTATTAAAGTAATTCAATTTATAACTTCCAAAACCTACGATACGATGAGTTTGTAAAAAGTTAGAATATGAAGTTACATCAGCATTTGGATCACCCGATACAAGACGGTCACGCCACATAGATTGAGCAATTGAACCACCATCATTTACTGAACGAGAATCAGTATAAGTGTATGACAAACTTGCATATAAACCACTTTCAAAACTCTTAGAAAGGGTTCCAGTCATAGCATAACTGTAACCGTTATTTGTGTTTTTCATCACAATAGCATCTGAAATATTTGGTTTCTCTGCCGTATTTCCTCCTTGGGCAGCAGTAAGAGCACCGTAAATCCGGTTATTTACTGTACTTGGAAATCCATTGGTTCCTACGTTATAATAAATAGGACGACTATCAGCACCAATCGCATTTCTTTGAGAAGTAGGAAGATTTACGTTTGATAAATAAACAGCGTTAATATCTTTTGTATAAATACCTTCAAATGTTGTTAACCATCCATTTCCTAAATTTCTATCAACAGCGATATTTGCTCTAAATATTTGTGGAAACTTGAAATTTTCATCTGTAACTGCTAAATTGTAAGAAGTTGGTCTTAAAGCACCAATATCTACTTTCGGACGGTAAGCATCAACGTTAGCATTGAATGGACGATTTGTTGGGTTATTAATACTTTCTGAACCAAACAATACGCCATTATTAGACAATTGATTAGATAACCATACGTAAGGTACACGACCTGAGAAAATACCGAAACCACCACGAATTTGTGTTTTCTTTTCTTCATTAACATCCCAGTTGAATCCTACTCTTGGAGAAACTAACAGCGTGAATTCAGGAAAACGGTCAGTTGCTAATTTAACATCTTGACCATTGTCTTTGAAAGTAAGTGCAGGTACGAAAGGGTTTGTCGTAGTAGCATTTTTCTCAACAGGGAAAGATGTACCATCCGCACGTATTCCTAAAGTCAATTTAAATCCCTTTCCTACGATGATTTCGTCTTGTGCATACAAACTTAAGGTACTACCTTTCATTTTAGCAAAAGGAAATTCTGACGTATTTGACCATTGCTGGCGGAACTGACCGGCGTTAGAAACTCCATTATTTACACTTGCATAAAAAGCATCGAAAGAAGGAAACTGGTAACCACCGTAATAATTAGGTGCAAAACCATTACGGAATTGGTTATTTTCATAAGCCATTCCGAAAGTAAATACATTCTTACCTGCGTAAACAGTAACATTATCTGAGATCTGGAAAACATCAGAATCTAAAACGTTATAAGCTGAAAAAGGCTCAAAACCGAAAGAAGTTGCTGATTGACCAGCTCCATTACCAATATCTACCGTTGGGAATGGAGTATTATTTACTGGCGACTCACGGAAATCACGTAATTGTGTGTATCCAACCGTTAAATTATTAGCAATTCTACCACCAAACGTTGAGTTTAATTCTGCTATATATGAATCTAAGTTATTGTTGATTCTATATAAACCTCCTTGGAAAGGTAAATTTGTGTTGGTTGGTCCACGACCGTTTGGTAAAGCACCTGAATTTGAGGCAGTAATATCAGCGAAAGAACGAAGCGTATTATACTTAATATTCAATTTATGTTTATCAGAAATATTCCAGTCTAAACGAGCATTAAATTTTGTACTTTGGGTTAATTTGTTGTAACCTTCATACAAACCTGGATCATAATTAAATTTTTCTTTCAAGAATGCTTTTAATTTATCCAAATCTTCTGCTTTTACTGAAGATGTAGTCGCTGGATCAGCGGTTACGCCAGTGCGAGTAGCCACACGGGTAGTTCCTGGATCTTTTCTGTCTTCTTTTTCAAAACTGGCGAAAATGAATAATTTATTCTTAACGATTGCACCACCCACACGACCTCCAATTTGAGATACGCCAAAAGTGGGAAAAGTATTTTCGATACTCCCAACTTTAGTTCCTACTAAATCTTGGTTACGATTGAAATAATAAGCCGAACCTGACCATTCATTTGTTCCACTTTTTGTTACTACGTTAATACTCGCACCCGTTGACATTCCTTGGCGAACATCAAATGGAGCAATATTTACTTGGAACTGGTCAATTGCATCAACTGAAATTGGAGAAGCACCTGCTTGCCCACCAACAGTACTACTCAAACCAAAAGTATTGTTGAATAAGGCTCCATCAATAGATAAATTGTTGTAGAGACTATTACGACCTGCAAAACTTAAACCACCATTTGAACGTGGGTCTAAACGAGCAAAGTCAGTTAATGAACGATTTAAAGTAGGAAGCGTTATGATTTGTCGGTTCCCAACGGTTGTTGCAGCCCCAGTACGGCCTGAATTAATTACTGAACTACGAGCTGCCACTACTTTAACCTCTTCTAATTGGGCTTCTGCAGTCTCTAATTTAGAATTAATACGTAAATCTTGTGAAAGTGTAAGGTTAATACCCGTTTTCACAACATCTTTATAACCTACAAAAGAGATTGTTACTTTATATGGACCTCCAACACGCATATTCACAATGTTGAAATTTCCGTCTGCACGAGTTGCAGCACCGTAACGAGAACCCGTTGGTTCGTGAATGGCAATAATATTTGCCCCTGGTAAACCTTCGCCTTTTTCATCTATGACTTTACCAGAAATGGCAGCCGTAGTAGATTGAGCGAAAACTTGCACACTTGAAAGGACAGTGAAAAGAACAAACATTGTTCCCAAAACTATCTTAGTGGTAAAGATTTTTTTCATGATTGAAAATTTGGAATTTAATTAGAATTTGTATGAGTGAATTCAACTGTAAAATAACAACTTTTTTTTAGCAAGAACAACAAACGTTTATTAAGAAAATGTAAAAATCTAAGAGTCAAAGTCCTGATTTATAGGATTTATGAAAGAAAAACATTGAAAAATAACATTTTACTTTTGAGAAATTCGCATTTTATTTTAAATAAATTTAGATTTTTTTTAAGTCTATCACTTTAGTATTTTTTTAAGAATATACTTTTTAACTTTGTATGAAATAAAGACTTTTGTGTACGATAAAAATAAATATTAATCTCAATCAGTAAAACAGAATTTAGACGTTAAGTTTATTTTAGCCTTCAATTTAGATGAAACTTTTTTATAGACAAACAGGCGAAAATGGAACGCCAATCATTATTCTTCATGGTCTTTTTGGCACTTCCGACAACTGGCTAACCATTGGAAAAATTTTAGGTGAAACGAATCGAGTTTATATGCTCGACCAAAGAAATCACGGACAGTCGCCTCGAAGTGATATTTTTGATTACAATGCCATGGCAGCGGATTTGAAAGAATTTATAAATGACCATACACTCGAAAATCCAATTCTGATTGGGCATTCGATGGGAGGGAAGACCGTCATGCAATTTGCTATGAATTATCCGAATGGTTTCTCGAAAATGATTGTCGTAGATATTGCCCCAAAGTTTTATCCCGTTCATCACAGCTTAATCTTGCAAGGTTTGGCGTCGATTGACCTAAAAACGTTGAAAAGTAGAACCGAAGCCAATGAATTATTGAAACGATTTGAAGAGAATGAAGGAGTTAGACAGTTTTTGCTGAAAAATCTTTGGCGAAATCCAGCAAAAAATAATGAATTTGATTGGCGACTTAATGTGCCTGTTATTACCAAAAATATTGATATAATTGGATTTGAACTATCCAATGAACACGCTGTAAATCTACCAGTTTTATTTATCAGAGGCTCTGAATCTCATTATATTCAACCTGAAGATGAACGGAAAATTTGGGAATTATTTCCAGAGTATGAACTCATAACCATCGAAGGAACAGGGCATTGGGTGCAAGCGGACAAACCAAAGGAGTTTTTAGAAATTGTACAACGATTTTCCATTACCGAAAAATAACAAAATGCTATATTTAATACCAACTATACTTGCTCCCGAAACTACGGAGTCCGTTTTAAGTCCTCAAATTAAGGAGGTCATCAAAACCACTGATTATTATTTTGTGGAAAATATCCGCACCGCTCGCCGATTTATTAGTGAACTAAAAGTGGGTAAAGTCATTGACGAACTGCATTTTTTTGAAGTTGATAAAGATACCAATATTGAGCAAATACGCAAATATTTTAAGCAAATTCCTCAAAATCTAAACATTGGTGTCATCTCAGAAGCAGGTTGTCCAGGCGTTGCCGACCCTGGGGCGGTGGCCGTGAAAGTGGCTCATCAATTAGGAATGAAAGTAATACCATTGGTTGGTCCTTCTTCGATTCTTTTGGCTTTGATGGGTTCGGGTTTTTCGGGGCAATCGTTTGTATTTCATGGCTATTTACCCATTGATAAAGTTGAAAGAGCTAAAAAGATAAAAGTCTTGGAAACTGATTCCAGAAAGCAACAAACTCAGATCTTTATGGAAACTCCTTTTCGGAATGATTCATTTTTAGAGGATTTATTGAATACTTGTCAGCCCGATACTTTACTTTGTATTGCCTGTAATATAACAGCTTCAGACGAATTGATTCAAACAAAAACCGTGAATCAGTGGAAAACCAAGAAGCCGGATTTACATAAAAAACCAACGATATTTTTGATTGGATAAAGTACAGGAACTAAAAAAGATCTCCTTTTCAGAAGAATAGTTTTTTGTATATTTGCTTTCTTTTACCCAAAATCTCATTGCTCACGGCTCAAAGCTGCTATACATGATACAAGTCCAAACCTTCACATTCAATCCTTTCGGCGAAAATACTTACGTTTTGTACGACGAAACCAAAGAAGCAGTCATCATTGACCCAGGTTGTCACAACTACGAAGAACGTAAAGAATTAAAGGATTTTATTGATAATCAACAGCTTAAAGTCGTCCATTTGCTCAATACGCATGCTCATATCGACCATGTGTTAGGGAACGAATACGTAAAAAGAACTTTCGGTGTAAAATTACATCTTCATCGAAAAGACCTTCCAATTCTTCAAAATGCGGCTTCAAGGGCAGAGTTGTACGGTTTCCCAAATTATGAAGGCTCAGAAGTAGATGTTTTTATTGAAGAGGGAGATATTATTGAATTTGGAAACAGCGAATTAGAAATTCTTTTTGTACCTGGACACGCCCCTGGTCACGTAGCATTCATAAATCGAGAGGAAAATATTTGTGTAAGTGGGGATGTGCTTTTTAAACAAAGCGTCGGAAGAACCGATTTTCCAATGTGTAGTTTTGAAGATTTAGAGAACAGTATCCGAACCAAACTTTATACGTTGAATGATGAAATGGTTATTTTCCCAGGTCACGGTGGTATCACAACCATTGGCTCTGAGAAAAAGCATAATCCATTTGTTAAGGGATTAGGTAATTAGGGATTAGTATTTATATCTTACTC
>JBBAKY010000039.1:13926-32362 GCA_040403295.1 Arcicella sp. | reverse complement strand
TGCCAATTTATTGTCTATAATCGGCTATATCTTAATTTTCAGAGAATACTTAACTAATTAATCATGAACCCATATAATTCGAGAAGAAATTTTCTGAAAACCAGCGGGTTAGCCGTTGGAGCAGGACTTTTATCGCATAATCTTTTAGCCAAAAATCAAAAAATGGAAGACGTTATAATCGGTCATAATGCTCATAAATACCGTGTAAAAGCAGGCTGGGGCATATTGGATGCTGGTAAAAACCCTGTAAATGATTGTCACGAAATGGTGGAAGATGCCAAAGGACGGTTAATTATGTGTACCAACGAAACCAAAAATAACGTCATTATTTACGATAAATCGGGCAATTTGTTGGAAACTTGGGGAACTACCTACACGGGAGCCCACGGCCTTACGATTGCCAACGAAGGAGCGGAACAATTTTTATTTATTTGTGATAATGCCCGTCACCAAGTGATCAAAACAGATTTGAAAGGGCGTGAAATAATGAAGTTGGAATATCCAAAAGAGACGGGCGTTTATGATTCGCCCAATCAATTTGTACCCACAGAAACGGCTATTAATCCTGCCAATGGTGATATTTATGTGGCGGATGGGTATGGTGCAAATTATATTACACAGTATGATACCCACGGAAAATATATTCGTCATTTTGGGGGTAAAAGTTCAGATGGTGCCTATGCTGATGAAAAATTCAATACTTGTCATGGCGTTTTAGTGGATACACGGGATAAGGCAAATCCAACGCTACTCATTACCGACCGAATGAACCAATGTTTAAAAAGATTCACTTTAGACGGGAAATTCTTAGCCGTTTACCGTTTCCCCGGTACATTCATCTGTCGCCCAGTGCTGCACGGAGATAATATTTTTGCGGCAGCTTATAGAAGTGGAGATGCTTCTTGGTTAAATTCGGGCTATATTCAAGTGATTGATAAGGATATGAAAGCCATTTCGACCCCTGGTGGTTCGGAACCGATTTATAAAGATGGAAAACTTATTCGTCAGTACAAAGATGACCCGAGTAATGTTTTCATGCACCCACACGATGTATACGTGGATTCGGACGAGAACGTATATGTGCCTCAATGGAATTCTAAAAAGACCTATCCAGTGAAATTGGAAAGAATTTCTTAGTTGTTCGATTTTCGATGTATGATTTTCGACCTAAGAGAATCGAACATCGAAAACCGAATGTCGAACAACGAACAGCGAACATCTAAAACCGAATATCGAATAATAAAAATGATTTTACAACAAACCACTTCTCCATCCGATTGGGCCATGTTTTTTGGACATTTTCACCCTGTGATTGTTCATTTACCCATCGGAATGTTGATGATTGCTGCTATTTTGGAATATATTTCTCGAAAGAAAAAAGTCGATGCACTTCAACCTGCCATTGCCCCTGTGTTGTGGTGGGGAATGATTTCGGCGATTATTTCCTGCGTTTTGGGGTATCTCCTTTCTACTTCGGGAGAATATAATGAAGATACCCTTTTCTGGCATCAATGGATGGGGATTGGCGTGGCCGTGGTATCGTTAGGGGCTTGGTACATGAAGAAAAACTGGCAAAATGACGCTTCTATGAGCAAAATTTATGTGCCATCTTTATACCTCGGGGTTATATTACTGACGGGTACTGGACATTTGGGTGGAAGTTTGACGCACGGGGATGATTATCTATACAATTTCACGCCCGAACCTTTCAGAGGGTTTGCGGGAATGCCTCCCCGTACAAATGGCGTTGGCGTGAGAAAAAAGATTGAAAACATTGAACAAGCCCTTGTCTATCAAGATGTTATTGCGCCTGTGATGGAACAAAAATGCTGGTCGTGCCACAATGCTAATAAAATTAAAGGGCAATTACGAATGGATAAACCCGAATTATTGGTAAAAGGAGGCGAACACGGAGCCATTTTTAAAGCCAATGACCCAGATAATTCTGAGATAATTAAGCGACTTTTACTCGACATGAACGATGAACATCACATGCCGCCAAAAGGAAAAACACCTTTGACCGAACAAGAAATTTCGTTGGTAACTTGGTGGATAAAGAACGGAGCAAAGTTTGATGTAAAAGTTGCTCAAATGAAGCCAGATGATAAAATTAAGCCCATTTTAGTTGCTTTGGTGGGTGGAGCATCCATGGAAAATACGGCCAATGGAGGCGAAACAATTTCCCCTATTTTCAACGAAAAAGTAGCAGTAGCTTCGGAAAATGACATCAAAAAACTGACGGATTTGAATGTAATTGTAATGCCCGTTTCGAAAGACCAAAATTATTTAGATGTCAATTTTATTAATGCCCGAAATTTGGACGATTCTAAAATGATTTTGTTATCAAACGTTTCGGAACAAATTGTTTGGTTGAAATTGGGAAATACAAAAATTACGGATAAATCGCTTTCAGAAATTACGCAATTGCCACATTTAACTCGCCTAAATCTGGAGCATACCGCCATAACTGATGCAGGAATTAGCCAATTGAAAGACTTGAAATATTTGGAATACATCAATCTTTTTGATACCAAAATAACCGATGCAGGCATTGCAACATTGGCAAAATTAAAAGCTTTGAAAAAGGTGTATTGCTGGCAAACAAAAGTAACCATTGCGGGTGTAAACGCTCTAAAAAAAGCCTTACCAAATGTGGAAGTGGATATGGGTTGGCATGATAAAATGCCTACGACCGATACTACCAAGAAGATTGAAGAGAAAAAGGTGGTGGCGAAATAAAGTTTATAATTCGTTTCTCAAACACGGAAGTCGTCCTTTCAAAGGACGACTTCCGTACAATTTCTACTCGTCCCAAAGATTTTCCAAAGTATAATCACTTCCTTCCAAGCACCAAAAATCCCCTTTAATATAGCGGTAATGTAAATCTAAACTGCTCATTTTTGCCATTTCTTCGGCGGTAAGTTCAATATCTGCTGCTTCTAAATTCTCTTTTAACCTTTGTGGGTTTACCGATTTTGGAATTACCGAAGCACCCCTGTTTACCGCCCAAGCCAACATAATTTGTGCGGGAGAAACGCCTTTTTCTTGGGATATTTTAAGAATTGTTTCATTTTGGAAAAGTTTTGGTTCACTTTCCAAAATCCTTGCGGCTGGTCGGTCGGCAGAACCTAATGGACAATATCCTGTCAAGAAAATGCCTTTTTCCTGAGCAAAATTCAAAAGGTCTTTTTGCTGTAAAAACGGGTGCGACTCCACCTGCACAACTTCAGGCATTACGCCAGTTTCTTCCGAAATTTGATTGATTTTTTTGATGCTGAAATTGGAAACGCCAATGTGTTTGGTCAAACCTTTTTCTTGCAAATCAATCAATTCTCGCCACGTTTCTGACAAGGGGATTTCGTTTAAACTAATCAAATCTTCGCCTTTTTGGGAGTAGCCAATATTGTATTGCAAAGCCACAGGCCAGTGAATTAGGTATAAATCCAAATAATCAAGTCCTAAATCTTTGAGGGTAATTTCAAATGCTCCTTTTACATCCTCTTTGCGGTGGCGATTATTCCACAATTTAGACGTAATCCAGAGTTCTTGTCTCGTCACTTCACCGTTTTTGATAGCATCCGCAATTGCCTGACCAATTTCGGCTTCATTGCCGTAAAAAAAGGCACAATCAAAATGGCGATACCCAATTTCAATCGCCTTTCTGACTACCTCATATACCTCTCCTTTCGCTGATTTCCAAGTACCTAAGCCCAAAACGGGCATTTCATCACTATTTTTAAAAGTTAAATATTTCATGGGGGAATTTTAAAATGTTTATTAATATTGTCAAAAATAATACATTAATTTTTCTATTTTAGTATTATTTTTAAAACCGCCCTTACTACAAAAGACAATATCATAATTTACCACCATTTTTCCCCTACAAAAAATGTCCGAATCTTATCTTCACTTTCTTTATCAATTTCAATATTTCGATAAAACTCATCTGGAAACTACTGATAATGAATTGGTTAGAATTATAAAAATTGGCAGATTAAATGCTGATTCAGGGGCAGATTTCCAAGATGCCCGAATTGTAGTCGGTGAAGTCGAATGGGCGGGAAGCGTGGAAATTCACCTAAAATCATCCGATTGGGATATTCATAAACATCAAAATGATACTGCCTACCAAAACGTAATTCTGCATTTGGTTTGGGAGGATGATAAACCTATTCTCAGAAAAGATGGTACGAAAATTCCTACGCTTACGCTACGGGAAAGAGCCGATAAAAACCTTCTTAGGAAATATCAAGCCATGATGGAATCCAACGCTGAGATGCCTTGCCAAAATCAATTTATGGAAGTTGACGACATCAAAAAACTGTCGATGTTGGATAAGGTTTTGATGAAACGATTGGAGGATAAATCTTTGATAATTCATCAGTTTTTGCAAGAAAATAATGCTGATTGGGAAGAAACCACTTACCAAGTTTTGGCCAAAAACTTTGGCTTTAAACTCAATTCAGCACCTTTTTTGAGTTTAGCGAAGAATCTTCCGCTCAAAATTCTCCAAAAACATCGTGATAATTTATCGCAAATTGAAGCCCTAATTTTTGGGGTTGCAGGCTTTTTGAATAACGAAAACAACGACCTTGAAAAGTGGGATGAATATCGTTTAAATCTCCGCAAAGAATTTCAATTTTTAGCTTCAAAATATCAATTACAAGACAAAATTTTGGGTCAGCACGAGTGGAAATATTTGCGACTTCGTCCTGCTAATTTTCCAACGGTTCGTTTGGCGCAATTTGCCCGATTTATTCACGAAAATGCCAATCTTTTTTCGGTCTTAATTTACCTCGAAAATGTGAAAAGTTTAGCCAAAATTTTGAAAGTAAAACAATCGGATTATTGGATTGAACATTACGTTTTTGGCAAAAAATCCGAAGGAAAAGTGCCAACTTTTGGGAATGCTTCGGTAGAAAATGTGGTGATAAATACGGTTGTTCCATTATTGGTTTCTTACGCTAATCAAAAAGATAATCGGGAATATTTAGAGAAAGCCATTCGTTTATTAGAAGAACTCCGTGCAGAAGAAAATAGTATCACAAATCATTGGAAATCAATGGGTTTGTCAATAAAATCAGCCTTCGATTCGCAAGCGAGTATTGAATGGCACAACCATTTTTGCTTGGCTAAAAAGTGCTTGAATTGTAATGTTGGCGTGGATATTTTGCGGAGGTGAATCTACTCCTTCGCCTCCTCATCAACCTGCACACTAATCACTTCTCCCGTGGTTGAAATGCCTTCAATTAAAGTCGAACTTGGATGGTTATTTTTCCAAAATTCAATGAACTGTTTTTCAGCAGAATGGTCTATTTTATCTATCTTCCAAAAGTAAGTTCCAATATTTTTATGCTCGGTTTTTGAGTTCATAAAATCTCGTTTTGGCATTAAGCCAATGCTGGCAAAGGTTTTAAATTTTTGGGTTTTCAGAAAATCTCCGTCGGCACTCAATATATTGATAGCCAGTGAATTAGTCCTTAAATTTATGGCTGATAGTTTTACAGAATCAGTTAAAATATGAATAGATGCTGGTTTTATCAAAGATGCGGGAAGCAAACTAATATTTTGCCACACCATCGGAATGCCATCAATTGAAATACTGATGTTCTTTTTATGCGTAGAATCTCGCAAAAAGATATTTTTTTCGTTAAACACTAAATCAGGTAATTCATTTTTTAAAACCTCATAAAGTCTATTTCCCATAGAAAATCCACCAATTTCATTGATAATTTTGTCTGCATGAGGATGATTTTTTCTAAAATCAATTTCCTCTTTTTTAAAAACTTCTTTTGTAGGTTTTTTCAAAAATAAACTGTCTTGAGCAATCATTAAAATCTTAATGTCATCATCTTTTTCAGCGTTAGTTTTGAAATTCATTTTGGGTAAAACGTGCCATTTTGGAATGAATATTTCGGGAGATTCAATCTCAAAAGTTAGGGGTTCTTGAGCCTGTTGAAATTGGAGTTTAAACTTTGCGGTGTCTTCAAAAATTAAAGGTTCTGTCTCAAAGCCTCCTTTGCTATCAGCAATTGTTTTAAGTCCCAATTGCCAATTTTTTGTGTTGACATATCCAACAATTTCTGCTGGTTTTTTCTTGTCAAAATTCTTTGCTCGACCTTTGATGGTTGTTCCTAATTGAGGCTCAAATTTCTTATCATTACGTTGGGAATAATCAATGGATGAATTAGCCAAAAGCATCAAGTCTAATATCTCTTTTGCTTGTATAGTAGTATCTAAAGTGCTTTTAAATGGTTCTACGGCATATTTTAGGTCAGAATTCAGAAACAAAAATTTTCTTAAATTCTCTATTTTACTTCCCTCATTGATAAACTTTTTATCTGCCAAAGAAACCAATGTACTGCCTTCAATGGCAAGGCTGTCTTGGTCTAAAATCTGAATTTCAACCCCGCTATCTTTCGACTTTAAACTTACAATTGGACGATTTGAGTCATTGTAATTGTAAAAAACTCGTTCAGCAATTTTATTATTTAAGACATCTAATATCAACACATTTACGATTCCTTCATCGGTTAAATTATCTTTGGGAAAGATAAATGTGGTGATTTTACTTTTGGGCAAAAAATCATTTTCGTAGATAATTTGCCCTCTTTGATGAATAATAAAACGTAGCGGTTTGAATTCCGATAAGGCCAAATTGGAATATAATTTAATCAAAATATTGTCCGTATTTAGGATGGGCCTCACTTGCAAAGCAAAGCCTTTCTTGAGGGTTGTTGGCAACTCAATAATTTTACCATTATTCAGTTTTACGTGAATTGAATGTTTGGAATTTGGAATAGTAAAAAAATCTCCAATTCCTTGAATCTCCACTGCTTGTGTTATGGAAGTCTCGGTAGAATCTAAAGATTTATCTATATATTCTCCCGAGATTTTGGCAAAACTGCCATCAGGATAGGTGGCACGAATGCCCATGCGATTACTGATTCCTTCGATCAGATTTCCACCTTCGGGAAAAAGCTGAATTTGGATAGAATCTGAACTCACCGTATCGGACAACATCTCTTTTGAGAGAATCCTGATGTTTTTCCGAAAGAACAAATCTTCGTCATAATTTCTCATCCAATTGGTATGGCCAATTAACTGACAACTGCTTGATAATGAGTCGAATAGTGGAATAAAACCTTGACTGATGCCATCTTCAATCAAGAATTTTTGTTGAGAAAAAACCTTCTTTTTGTTTCGTAAAGTGACATAAAGAATCTTGGAAGGACTTGGTTTATGCGTAGTTGCGTCTAAGGTGTACGCCTTAAACCAGAGTGTATCGTGTGAGAAATACGCATCTCTATCGGTTCGTATAAAGACTTTTTCGTGAGGTTGATAGTTAGGAATTGTCAGAGAATTTTGGGTAGAATCTTTCGCTGTATTGAGCAATTCATAATCATCAGGCACAAAATCAGCGACTCGGCGATTGCCCATGCTACCCATCAAAAGTAATTTTAGCGGTTCTTCCGAAATGCCTTGATACGAGAATTTAAAATTATCAGCTTTAGTTTCTATCCAACTTACTTGGTGGTTAATTTCTGCATAAAATGTTGAATTATCTCGTTGTTGAAGATAATGGATTTCGTAACGATTTTTGGGTAAAATTATTCGTTGCAACTGAACATCAAATTTTGCCAAAATATTGATATTTACTTCCATTAATTTTTTGGGGAAATTGTCTCTAAAAAGGCGATTTCTGGCAATATTTTCAAGGGTATCTTTTTCCAGATAAACCCTGAAGCCTTCTTCCTGAGAAGTTCCCATAACGATTGATTTAAAAAAATGCCGAATAGAACCTTTGTAGGCTTTCTCACGATTTTTTTCAATCAATTTTTGTTGTATTTCATCCGTTTGCGGAATTGGTTTAAAAAAGACATTTCCACCAAACTGAAAATCTTCGTTGGTAGAACGAAATGTTGCGAGTGAATAATCTATGTCATAACCTAATGCTTGATTTTTGATAATTAATGGGTTTTCGGCAGTGGCGGTAAGTACCCTTTTTTCGAGCGCAAAGTTCAATTCGTGCGGGTTGGTAATTTCCGTTTTTTTAACATTTTTAGATTTACCCAAGAATATTTTTAAAAAATGAGCGTAGTTTTTTTTCCATTGTTTCCCTCTTTTTCCAACCACAATAATTTCACTTAACTCTTTACTATTGACGTTTAGTTGAATTTTAAGGGTTTGATTTTCATTAGGTTTTATCACAAATTCCTGCTCAAAACTCTTATAACCAATCATCGAAGTTACCAATTTTAAATAGCCAGTTGGTACGTTTTTTAGAGAAAAATAGCCTTTTTCATCGCTTTGCGTTCCTTTGGTAGTTTTGCTGATATAGACACTCACAAAAGGCAAAGGCTCTTTAGTTTTTGCATCAATAATTCGTCCGCTAATGTCTTGCGCAAACATCGGTGAAGAAATCCATGAGATGAGCAAAATTGAGATAAAGAGGCAAGGAAATGCTTTTGACATGGTGTTAGGGCGATAATTATTTGGCAACAGAAAGACACAAAGTAACACAATGTTTTTGGCAAAATTATACGGCGTAAATACTATTTTTTAATACCTAATTTTGACGAGAAAAAATCTATAATTTACGCAATCTTTCCTAAATAAAAGGAGTGCCATGAATTGCCTGTATCAACGTAAAGCAAACAAAAGCTAAGTAAATAATTGAACCAACCCAAATCATTAAACTTGCTTTCGACTCATTCTTAATAGTAGAAGAAACATAAAAACCCAACAACGGAATAATTTGCAGCGAATGAATTCCGAAAAAATGAGCCACTCTTAAATCGCCAAAAAGCGTACTCCAATTTAAAAAGGTAATCCCTGATTCACCAATTTTTCCCCCTACGTTATGGGAATTAATAACGCTCATGTAGCCTCCCATAAAGCTAAAAATGACAAAAAGTATTAAGCCAATTTTTATGGAAAGGGCAAAAGGTTTACTGATGGAATCAGTTTTTTGGAAGATAAATCTTAGTGAAAGAATCAAGGTAGCAGTAGTGAGCCAAACAATCATGATACCCATGATAGCATACAAAATACCGCCTAAGAGTTCTGTCTGATTGAAATGCGATAATTTTCCCCTAAAAGCTTGAATGGTAATGACGCCGTTTTCGTATAACATAACAATGGTGGCTAAAATAGAATACCATTTTACTCGATTTTGATTGTTTACGTAAAAAAGCAAATACGCCATCGTCCACGCATATATCCACGTACTCAAAGCAAATTTTAGGGGCTTTATCATAGAATTAATCCCTAAAATTATCTCGGTATTTACGGTTGCGTATAAGCCGAGACAAACCGCCAAAATTAGAAAGAATAAGCCCAATTTTGCTAATAGTGAATTTCTGCTAAATATCTTTATAATTAGTTTCATGGAAGGATTGAGTCTTGACTGTTTTAATAATAAAAAACAAAAGATAACCCACCGGACCAAACATAAAAGTAAATGGCAATGTCAGCGTGTAAAGCCACCTCGAAATTTGTAATTGTTGCGATTTTTTAACGATGTAGGCACCCACAAATAAATCAAATGCTAAATAGTGAATCCAGCCCATCGCAACCGCATTGTCATTTTGAAATAGCGCTTTTACATTCACCAAAGTGCTGAAACTATCCACGCTGAAACCCGAAATGTCTTTCAATAATAAATAGGCGTACAAAATAGAGAAGAGCAAAACGATTCCATTCAAAATGATGGTTTGCGTGTACTTCCAATTGGGCAGAAAGATTAATAAAATCCAGCCCAAAAGCACGAAGGAATTGGCGAAAGAAAAGATTGATGAGGCGTTCATGGTTGATTGGGGTTTTTGAGAATATTGTGAATACTTATAATTGCAAAATAGCTTTTTCGGAGGAACTTTTCGAAAGCTTTAAACTTTCAAGAAGTTAATAAATTAGGGAAAATCTATCTCATTCACCCTGATTTACAATTAGGCGTGGTTTGGTTAAGTATTTTAAAGCAAAGATAATAATTTCTCTAAATGATGATAATCAATTCCAAAATACGCTTTCGTAGCTTTCAATTTCTCTAAAATTTCCGCTTGTTTCTTGGGATTTGTTTTGCCTTTTATGCCTACAACCAATACATTTTTTGGCGTGTGAGCATCAGAAATGAATTGGAAAACCTTGGTTTTGTAGCCAAAATATTCCAAAATCATGGCTCTGATTCCGTCCGTTACCATTTCGGCTTGGCGTTCTAAAAAAATACCGTATTTGGTCAAAAAGTCTAATTCGTTTTTGGCTTTATTTTTCTCAATTTCCCTTCTAATTTGTTTGTGACAGCACGGAGCCACCACAATTAAATCGGCTTGGGCGGTGATTCCTTTGTAAATTGCATCGTCAGTGGCAGTGTCGCAGGCGTGGAGGGCGATGAGAATATTGGTATCTGTACTATCGTAATTTTCAATCGTTCCCTCGGTGAAATTGAGGTTTTTGAAGCCCGTTTTTTCAGCAATATTATTACACAATTCCACCATGTCGGGGCGAAATTCTACGCCCCTTACCGCCGTTTCTAACTTCAAAACATTGGTTAAATAATCGTACAAAGCAAAAGTTAAATAGCCTTTTCCCGAACCCATATCAACCACTTTTTTGAGATTTTCGGCAGGAATTTCTTTGATTAGCGAACTCAAAATGTCAACGTAATGATTGATTTGCTTGTATTTATCCTGCGCATTTTTATAGACATTTCCTTCTGTATCAGTAATTTTTAACTCGTGCAAATATGATTTTCCCTGACTTTCAATCAGGCGTTTTTTTGCATGGTCATGGTCTAAAGAAATGTTGGTGTTTTTACTGGTAGGATTTATTTTTTTTATCGTAATCTTTTGATTATTAAGCTGTTCTAAGATTAAATCAAATTCATTGGTAAAAAGTGTGGCGATTCTGAAACCATTTTTAATCGCTTCTTGAATTAGTTTTATGCCTTCTTCAATCGTAAAATTTTTGACAATATCACGGGTTTTATAACGATACGTAAAACTCAGATTTTCAATCCGTTTTATCAAAATCCGTTTGACGTAAATATTCTTCAGTTCTGCTTCTGAACCTTTATAATTTCCCAAAGAAATTTTGATGAAAGAATTCTGTAAAATACTTTCAGAAAGTGATGATATAAATTGTTCTTTTTGCACAATTGTGTGATATTATATCAGACCACAGATTGTACAGATTTGACGAATTTTCACAGATTTTTAATAATTTTATCCGTGGAAATCTCTATAATCCGTATAATCCGTGGTCTAAATGGGTATAAAAATCTTACTCGGAAATTTCGAATGTTCTGGGTAATGCCATTAGATTCGCATAGTAGGAAGGAGCGCAACTATAGATATATTCCAAGAGTGTATTGACATCGGCATGAAAATCAAATTGAATATCTGGATGCAATTTTACCAATTTTTTCAAGACAAAATCGGTTCGTTTTGCCACGTAATTCGCTAAGGTATCGGATTTTGAAGAGTATTTTTTAATCCACTTTAATTGCTTTTCAAAACAGTCTTTCAACAATTTTATGGTCAATTCAATTTCACCGTATTTATCTTTCGTAATTTTTACATGGCGAGTAATTTCGGCATTGACATAGCGCATATCCATCATCAAATAACCCGATGAATAAGCATCGGTGCGATACAATTTATCAATGGCTGCTTTCACTTCATCACGGCGAAAATCTACACTTGCGTTGCCCTCAACCAACATAAATTGCAACTGTTGGCTCAGAATATCGTCTTTGGTAATGAGTCTTAATAATAGCTTATCTTTATCTTTTTGAGGCATTGATAGAATGGCCTGCTGTAAATCTTTTTCTAATTTTGCCATTGATTAGCATTGAGTTTTGAGCGATGAGCGATGAGGAAAAAGCTCATTCTAAAATTTAGGGGTACTTTGACCGATTTTGCAACAAAGTTAATGATTTAGGGGTTAAATAGCTATGAGTTGTGAGCCGTCAGCAAAGAGTGTTATAAAACATTAAAAAAATCGTAGGCGCATCATTCAATATTGCATTTTATTGAAAGCTTATTGCTAATAAACATGAAGAACAAAGGAATATTTTACGCTATAACCATTATCACACTTTGGGCATTGTCGTTGACTTATTTATTGCATTACAAAATTGATTTTAAAGACCCGCTGGTATATGTGTTTTTGCTGATACAAATGCACTTATATACGGGTGTTTTCATTACTGCCCACGATTCAATTCACGGGGTAGTAGCTCCCAATAATAAGCCACTCAACTATTCGATAGGTTTCTTGTGTGCAACCATTTTTGCCTTTAATAATTACGAAAAACTTTCTCGAAAACATCATCTTCATCATGCGCACGTAGTATCAGAAAATGACCCTGATTATTATGATGGAAATTTCTTTCGGTGGTATCTCAAATTTGCGTTGGAATATGTAACGATTTGGCAGATTTTATTGATGGCGGTAACTTATAATCTATTAAAATTATTCTTTCCGATGGAAAATCTCATCGTGTTTTGGGAAATACCGGCAATCCTTAGTACGCTTCAATTATTCTATTTCGGTACTTATCTGCCTCACAGGGGCGAACATCATCCAACTGATCAGTTCAGAGCAAAAAGTCAAAAACTGAATCATTTCCTTGCGTTTATCACCTGTTATTTCTTTGGATATCATCACGAACACCATGCTTATCCTTATCTTCCTTGGTGGAATTTGGCAAAAGCAAAGGAGAAAGAAGATTTACTTATAAAACAATAAAAATAGGCTTTAAATAGTTTTTAAGATGTTGATTTACAGATGGTTGCTTCATTCCTCGTGATGAAAAATTTATCATTACTTGCTGCGTTCAATTGTAAACTGAACTAATCCAGCCAACGATTGCTTAAAAATTGTATTGGGAAATGTACTTAAAATGCCCTGTGCTTCATCCACAAGCCTTTGCATGGCTTTAGTAGCGTATTGAAGTCCACCAGACTGTTTAACAAATTCAATCACTTCAGCAACTTTTTGAGAATTTTCGGATTCGTTTTTGATGATATTAATGATTCGACGTTTTGTTAACCAATCCGCCTGATTTAAGGCATAGATGAGTGGAAGTGTCATTTTTTTCTCCTTAATATCAATCCCTAAAGGTTTACCAATTTCAGCATCGCCATAATCAAATAAATCGTCTTTTATTTGGAAAGCAATCCCTACTTTTTCGCCAAATAATCTGGCTTTTTCTACTGTTTCAACATCGGCACCCACCGAACTAACGCCCATCGCACAACAAGCAGCAATTAATGTAGCGGTTTTCCTGCGAATTATTTCAAAATAAACTTCCTCGGTAATATCCAATTTACGAGCTTTTTCCATCTGCATCAGTTCACCCTCCGCCATTTCTTGAATCGCATTTGAACCAATTTTCAACAACTCAAAATCATCATTATTAATAGAAAGTAGGAGGGCTTTTGATAATAAATAATCACCGACTAAAACGGCAATTTTATTTTTCCAAAGGGCATTCACCGAAAAAAATCCACGACGATAATTTGAATCATCCACTACATCATCGTGTACAAGGGTAGCAGTGTGCAGAAGTTCAATCAAAGCAGCTCCACGATAGGTTTTCTCAGTAACATCTCCGCAAAGTCCTGCCGTTAAAAATACAAACATTGGTCTAATTTGTTTGCCTTTCCGTTGGACGATATAGTTCATAATCGTATCCAACAACATAACTTTGGTTTTCATCGATTGCCTAAACTTTCCTTCAAAGGCTTTCATTTCTTCGGCAATCGGGGCTTGTATTTCTTTAATTGATAAACTCATTATTTCTTAGTTATGAGTTATGAGTTATGAGTTATGAATTATGAGTGATGAGCTATTGGTTATGGATAGGAAGTCACTATTGTTGATTATTTGATAGTATATTAATTTCAAAATTTACTAATTTATAATGCACAACTTATAACGCACAATTCATAACGCACAATTCATAATTCATAATTCACAACTCATTACTCATAACGACACTGCAAATTACATCATTCTATAAAAACTTGTATCTAATCTACATTTATTAACTTGTTTTTATTTTTTTAGTTCGATATTTGGAAGAGAGTTTTATAGTCCGAAAGTTAAAGAGTTAAAAATTTCTGCTACTTTTTGAATAAGAACGATTTAAGTCTTTAACTTTTTTAACCACAAAAATATGAGTAAAATATTAGTATTGGCAGGAGGATCTGTCAAAGGAGCATATCAAGCGGGGGTTGTTAGAGCAGTATTTGAAGCGGGCTTTCGTCCAGATGCTATTTACGGAATATCGGCTGGCAGTATGAATGCCTCTTATTTAGTGAATGATTTAGGAAGTTCGTTCCTTGAAAATGACGGCAATTTAGACTTTAATCAAACAGCATCTGACCTGTGTGATTTTTGGATAAATAATATCAATACACCCGAAAGTCTGGCCTTTAGGCGGGGTACTTATGATTTGGGTATGAGTGCTATCCGGAGAAATTTTGAAGGATTATTGGATACTACGCCACTCCGTGATATTCTGCATAATAATATTCAAATCAGAAACCTTAATGCCAGTCCAATTGGCTTGAAAGTGGGGGCTGTTGATATTATTAATGGAAGTATTGTGTATGCCGACCCAACTTACGAACACTTTTTAGATTACGTCATGGCATCATCGGCCATTCCAATTTTGATGCCTGTAGTCAATATTGGCGGAATGAAAAAAATGGCATTTTTGGATGGAGGTATGAGGGATGTAGCACCCGTCAAAAAAGCCATCAATGACGGCGCAACCGAAATTATTTGTATTGCTTGCCATACTCGAAACATTGATGGGGGCTATTTCCCCTATGGAAATCTATTGGCTTTGGTGGATAGAGTGATGGATATTGCCGTAAATGAATGCCTCAATGCAGATTTGGACTGGGCAGAATTCAGAAATGAATGTTTACCAATGGATGGCTCACCTGGGGCATTTGGAATTTTGGAAGGGCAATCCAGAATTAAACTCAAAATAATTCGCCCGCAAAGATCTTTAAATATTGATATTCAAGAATTTGACCAAGAAGATATTCAACGCATGATTCTGTTAGGCTATCAGCACGGGAAGGATGAAATGGTAGGATATAATTAACTACACTGTTTAATAAGTTATTCTAACATCCCGAAAGTAGAAATAACTTTCGAGATGTTCCCCAATCATAATTTCGATAGGTTATTTTAACTTCCCGAAAGTTATTTCCACTTTCGGGAAGTTTCCCAAAAAAACTTATTATTCATTGTCAATTGAATTAAACCGACATAATATCTTTTTCTTTATCGGCAAATGTTGATTCAACCTTTGTAATATAGCTATTGGTCAAAGTCTGAATTCTATCTTCGCCTTCTTTTATGGCATCTTCCGATGCACCATCGGCTTTCAATTTCTTGATACTATTATTAGCATCCTGACGCACGTTACGGACATTGATTTTTGCCGTTTCGATTTCGTTTTTCACCCGCTTTACCAATTCACGACGACGTTCTTCGGTGAGTGGTGGAATATTTAAACGGATATTTTCCCCATCATTCATCGGATTTAATCCAATATTTGAGTTTCTGATTGCCTTTTCACATTCTTGAATCATCTTTTTCTCGAAAGGTTTCACCAAGATTGTCCGAGCATCGGGGGTACTAATAGACGCTGCACCCGAAAGTGGCGTATTCATGCCGTAATAATCAACTTGAATACCATCCAACATGGCAGGAGTGGCTCTTCCCGCACGAATTTTTGATAATTCAATGGCTAAATGTTTCAACGCACCATCCATGGTTTCTTTGGCAGCGTCAATATAAAATTCTATTTCCTCCATTTTTCAATGAGTAATTTGTGAATGAGTGATTGAGTAGATTTGTAGGAAACAGCGAGTTTTAAATTTCTCTAAAAACTGTTCACCATTAATTAATAATTATTAACTAATTAACGTTCCAACGGTTTCGCCTTTGGCTAAATTGAGCAGATTATCTGATTTATTCATGTCGAAAACAATAATTGGAACTTCATTTTCTTGACACAACGTGAATGCCGTAGTATCCATGATTTTTAATCCTTTGGCAATTGCTTCGGCAAATGATAAAGTATCGTATTTTGTTGCTAAAGGGTCTTTTTCTGGGTCAGCGGTATAAACACCATCAACTCTTGTGCCTTTCAAAACCACTTCGGCTTCGATCTCAACGGCACGCAAAGCAGCGGTAGAATCAGTGGTGAAATAAGGATTTCCTGTGCCAGCACCAAAGATTACGATACGACCTTTTTCTAAATGTCTCATGGCTCTTCTACGGATAAAAGGCTCACAAATAGTATCCATTTTTATGGCAGTAAGTAGACGAGTGTACATCCCGTGTTTTTCCAAAGAAGCCTGAATTGCCATGCCATTTATCACGGTCGCTAACATACCCATATAATCGCCTTGCACACGGTCAATACCTACTTTTGCAGCAGCAGCACCTCTAAAAATATTGCCTCCACCAATCACAATAGCGACTTCAACGCCTAAATCTTTTACTTTTCTAATTTCCTGAGCGTATCGCTCTAAGATTGAAGGGTCTATAACTTCGCCACCTGAACTAAGGGCTTCGCCAGATAATTTAAGAAGAATACGTTTATACTTGGGTTTGTCCATGATGTAAGGTTTTTTGCGAGGACAAAGATAGGGAAAAGCAGGCTCAATTCACAAATTTGAAAATAGGCTAATCTGAAATAATTTACGAATTAGCCTATTTTTTAGAATTGAAGTGTGATTATACTCAAGCGGTTCGCCGCCCGATTACACATTTTCAAATTATCAATTTGGTGTCATTCAAACTCAATCATTACTTGATTTTTTTCAACGTTTTGTTTTGGCGTAATTTTAATAGCTTTGATGATGCCTTCGCCCGTAGCTTTCAATACATTTTCCATTTTCATAGCCTCTAAAATAAGGATGGTATCGCCTTTCTTGACGGTATCACCTACCTTGACTTTTATGTCCACAATAAGTCCTGGCATGGGGGCTTTGAGGTCATTAACCTTTGAAGAATTGGCATTACTCATACCCAATTGGTCGAGGAGAATATCGAAACGGTCTTTTACCGAAACGGGATATTTCGTATTATTTATTTTAATTAAAAAAGATTTAGCCTGATAATCCGCCTCCAAAACCTCAGCATTGAAGGAACGATTATTATAGATGACATGAAAATTTCCATCCTTTACTTCAACCATATCCCATTTGAAAGGTTGTGAGTTGACAGAAATTTCGTTTTTATCTGACTGAATATCAAAGGTTTGCGACTTTACGGCGGCTTTTAGCATGGGCAATTGAAAGTTGACAATTAATTTATGATTTATTCACCAAATATACGCCAACTAAAATAATTCCCATGCCAATAAAGTGCTGAATTTGTATAGCTTCTCCGTCAAGAATTCCCCAAAGGATGGCAACAATTGGAATAAGATAGGTTACAGAACTCGCCAACACGGCACTGGTTATTTGAATCAATCTATTGAAAAGTACCATGGCTACCGCTGAACCTAATACGCCCAAAAGCACTGAATATAAAAGAGGTACTTGAGCTTCTGGAAGCATTACTTTATCCATAAAATCGCCGCTAAATAATACGACAAGAGCCACTGGCCCGATGGTCATGAAGATAAAGGAAGTGATTAGGAATGGGCTTAAATCAAGTCCGGTGAGGTATTTTTTGGTAATGTTCAAATTGAAGCCGTATAAAAGCGTGGCCGCAATTACGTAGAAAGCATAATTGTTAAATTGTAAGCCTTTTGCGCCTGCCAATATTAATAATAGCGCTCCAATAAAGCCCAAAATAATACCAAAAACTTGGCGTTTTGTGATGAGATTTCCGAAGAAAAGGCCGCCAACAATGAGCGTAAATAGGGGAGTAGTTGAGTTCAAGGCACCCGAAACACCGCTATCCAATTTGGAACCTGCCAACGAAAATAAATAGGCAGGAAAGAGATTTCCTAAGCATCCAACTACTAAAAATAGATGCGCTTTTTGAAGAGGAATTTTTTTGATATTTGCTAAAAAGAAAGGCAAGAAAAAGCAAAAAGCCGCCGTTATACGCAATGAGCCTACTTGAGAGGCATCAAAAATAATCAAACTCTTTTTGACAAGAATAAATGAACTTCCCCAAATGACTGCCAAAAGAGCCATTAAACCCCAAGCAAAAGTAGGGTTTTGAAGTTTTGAGATAATGGGTTGATTAACAGTAGTTTTTGTTTCCATGCAAAGATAACCCACGCAAAGTTTAGAAAGTTTCCTTCTATTAGGTTTAACGTCGTGGCAATAAGGCAATCATTGATATATTCGTTAAGTATTTTATGGAACTTATAATCTAATTAATGGGCTCTTTTAAACGCTAAACGCTAAACGCTAAACGCTAAGCGCTAAACTTATTTCGGACATCT
>JBBAKY010000039.1:0-13826 GCA_040403295.1 Arcicella sp. | reverse complement strand
CGCTAAACTTATTTCGGACATCTATTTCCCCATTTTCTTAATTTGGGAAATTTATTTTTCATCAAGCAAGTAGTGATTCCAAACTCTAAAAGAATACTGCTATTAAAGCCCGATGAAACCGATGAAAACTCCAAATGTACACCCGCTGCTCGTGTTATCATGGCTCGTAAACCCACAAAAATGCCAACGGAAGTTTTAAAACTGCCTTGATAGGTTTCGCCTCCTAAGAAAGCGCCAATATAAGGGTCGAAATTGCCATCAGAAGCATCAGAAGCATAACCGAAATGTTGATATCCTCTGAAACTGATGTGGTTATAATTTTCAAAAACACGTATAAAACGATAGGCATGAATGCCCAAACCGTAAAAATCACTTTGGGGTAATCGCCGCTCTAAATTGAGGCTTAAAAACGTTGGGTGAGAGGGCAAAATCCGGTCGGCTTTTTCTAAATCTTGGTCAGAACCGTAGGCAAAACTTAAGTATATAGGTTTCTCGCCCTGAGCTTTTAGTTTCATGGAAAACAAACAAATCAATATAGACAAAACCAGTCCAGATTTCAAAATTAGGTTTATTTAGCGTTAATAATGGGTATTGATTTAAGAAGTAGAAGTAGGTGGAGTGCTAAAGAATTGTGAAATTGGTCAAAAAATATGAATACTCAATATTTCCCCAAGTATAAAGACAATTCATTTGTGTAAATTTGCAAAGAAAATTAAAAATCTCCCCTCATGCAAATCCTAAAAAACCAAAACCTCACCATCAAAATAAACCCAAATGGGGCAGAACTTACCAGCCTTTTTAACAACGAAAACCAAACGGAATATATATGGAATGCTGACCCTGCATTTTGGGGAAAATCATCGCCCGTGTTGTTTCCAATTGTGGGTTCATTGAAAGAAAATAGTTATTGTTTTGAGGAGCAAGAATACACTTTACCACGGCATGGATTTGCCCGTGATAGCGTATTTATTGTGGAAAAATCAGATGAAACTCATGCAACTTTTTTACTAACTTATGATGAAAATACGTTGAAAGTTTACCCTTTCAAATTTGAATTTCGTTTGATATATTCCTTAGAAAATGATACGCTAAATGTTACTTATTTCGTGAGAAATATCGGAGAAAATAAGTTGTATTTCTCAGTGGGTGGACATCCTGCTTTTACCGTTCCTTTATCAGAAAATACTTCTTATGATGACTGTTATTTGGAGTTCAATAAAACAGAAACTTTCAAACGTTGGGGGCTTACGTCAGATGGTTTAATTGAAACGCAACCATTTGATTTTCTAATAGATACAAATAAATTAGCTTTGACGAAAGAACTATTTTATGACGATGCAATTGTCTTTAAAAACCTTGAATCAACGTCCGTTATTTTAAAATCGGATAAAACAAATCGGCAATTAAAATTCGATTTTGAAGGCTTTCCGTATTTAGGTATTTGGGCGGCAAAAGAGGCTGATTTTGTCTGCATTGAGCCGTGGTGTGGCATTGCCGATGCAGCAAATCATCATCAGGAATTGACGGAGAAGGAGGGAATTATTTGTTTGGATTTGGGAGAAACTTTTGAAAGAACTTGGCGGGTCACTATTAGCTAAATGTCATACTTATAGCATGAAAAAATAGATGATTTTTTAAATAAACGTTAATTTGCGATTTCGTTATACAATTTAAAAGAAAAAACATATCAATGATAATTCTCCGCTTAATCAGCATCGTGTTGTATTTTTGTGAGCGTATAACTATCATAAAAATAAAACAATCCAAATGAGTCAAAATCCAATCCGAAAACAGGATGCCTTAGACTATCATTCTAAAGGTCGCCCTGGCAAAATTGCCGTTATCTCCACCAAAGAAACTGAAACTCAACGTGATCTCTCTTTGGCTTATTCCCCGGGTGTAGCTGAGCCTTGTTTGGAAATTGCTGCGAATCGTGAAAATGTCTATAAATATACTGCAAAGGGCAATTTGGTGGCAGTTATCACGAACGGAACGGCCGTTTTAGGATTGGGAAATATTGGAGCAGAAGCTTCAAAACCCGTGATGGAAGGTAAGGCAGTTTTGTTCAAAATCTTTGCGGATATTGATGTTTTTGACATCGAACTAAATACCGAAGACCCCGAAGAACTCATCAGAACGGTCAAAATTCTTGAACCTACTTTTGGCGGAGTGAATTTGGAAGACATCAAGTCGCCCGAATGTTTTGAGATTGAAGAAAGACTCAGAAAAGAACTTAATATTCCTATTATGCACGATGACCAGCACGGTACCGCCATCATTTCGGGTGCTGCGCTGTTGAATGCTTTGGAGATTGTTGGCAAGAAAATTGAAGACTGTCGTTTCACCGTTTCGGGAGCAGGTGCTGCGGCGCTTTCATGCATGAAATTATACTTAGGATTAGGGGCGAAAGTAGAGAATATTTTGATGTTTGATAAAGATGGATTAATCTCAAAATCTCGTACTGATTTGAATAAATACGTTGCTCCGTTTGCCACCGAACGTACTGATATTCATTCACTTACGGAAGCAATGGTGGGAGCGGATGTTTTCTTGGGGTTATCGGTTGGCAATATTGTAAACCAAGGTATGATTAAGTCAATGGCGAAAGATGCGGTTGTTTTTGCCATGGCAAATCCAACGCCAGAAATCTCTTACGAAGAGGCCGTAGCCGCCCGTGAAGATATCATCATGGCAACGGGTCGTTCAGATTTTCCGAATCAAGTGAATAACGTCTTGGGCTTCCCGTATATATTTAGAGGTGCGTTGGATGTACGAGCCACTGAAATTGACGAAAACATGAAAATGGCAGCGGCAAAAGCATTAGCTGCTTTAGCTAAAAAGCCCGTTCCAGATATTGTAAATTTAGCTTATAACGAAAAAAATCTTTCTTTCGGACGAACTTATATCATCCCAAAACCCGTTGATCCACGATTAATTACCACCGTAGCGCCCGCCGTGGCTCGTGCGGCAATGGAATCTGGGTTGGCTCAAAATCCTATTTTGGATTGGGATGCCTACGAATCAGAACTGAGCAAAAGATTAGGTTTGGATAATCAATTGATGAAATATATCGTCAATCGTGCCAAGCGTTCACCTAAACGAGTTGTTTTTGCCGATGCAGAAAATTTGAAGGTTTTGAAAGCCGTACAACAGTCGAAAGATGAAGGTATTTGTACGCCAATTTTATTGGGAGATATTGCAAAAATTAAGGGTATAATCGCTACTAATAACTTGGATTTGAACGAAGTAGAGATTATTGACACTCGTTCGCCCAAGATGGCAGAACGTTTGAAAAGTTATGGAAATTTATTTTTTGATAAGCGAAAACGAAAAGGATATAACCTATACGAAGCTCAAAAACAGATGCAAGTAAGAAGTTATTTTGCTTCAATGATGGTAGAAACGGGCGATGCAGATTGTGTTATTTCGGGTTTGACCCGTAATTATCCAGATGCTATTCGTCCAGCTTTGCAGATTATTGGCCGTGAAGATGGTGTGAAAAAAGTATCGGGTATGTATATTCTTTTAACCAAAAAAGGTCCCGTATTTTTCTCTGATACCACCGTGAATTTTAATCCAAGTGTGGAGGATATTGTTGAAATAACGGAGCTTACAGCCAAAGCCGTTGAGCAATTTAATTTGAAACCCAGAATTGCTTTATTGACGTATTCTAACTTTGGAACGGCTGATGGCGAAGATGCTTTGAAAATGCGTGAAGCAACGGCAATTTTACAGAAAAAACATCCTGAAATGATTGTGGAGGGTGAAATGCAAGCACATTTAGCCTTTGATAATGAGTTGATTAAAGAAAACTATCCATTCTCGAAATTAGCGGAAGAAGGAGCCAATACCTTGATTTTTCCAAACCTTTCAGCCGCAAATATTGCGTATAATTTATTGAAAGAAACCTCTGATATTGAGTATATTGGGCCAATTTTATTAGGTTTGAAAAAGCCAGTTTATGTGCTACAATTAGGTTCGTCGGTGCGTGAAATCGTGAATATGGTAGCCATCGCTGTGGTGGAAGCACAAGGGAAATGATTTTTTGATGATTGATATTCGTTTTTCGATGTTTGTTAACTGAAAAACGAATATCTAATATCGAAAATTATTCAAATAAATCTCCCAAAACGGCCAAATAAACACCGTACCAATTTGAGCCAAGATTCTTATAACGATGGTAATTTCCCTGGTAAAAATTTCTAAATATTGGTATTACCCGTTTCAATCGGTTCTTTGCCAAATTGCTTCGTAATTGATAATGTTGTGAAATTCTTTGTAAGGGTTTTAGATTCCCCTTCAATTCTGGATAGTTTATGTGAATATGATTGAGCAAATTATAATAAAGATTACCTTTCTCAATGAATGGACGAAGTTTTTTATCTCTTGGTCTTGAAAATCGAGAATAAAGGTGAATTATTTCCCTTTCTTTTTCTACAACACCAACTTGTTGCAGTTCGTGTTGCCTGTATAAAACTAAGGGTTCAGCCACAAATCCAATTTTATTATTGATAGAAGCCAAAATACCTATCCATCCATCATGAATGAAATCGGGATGAATATTGGTTGGGAAAGGCATTGATTTTTGCGCAAATCGTTTTCGCATCGCAATCGTACAACCGGTTACCCGATTGCCAGTCAACAATAAATCTAAGGCATTCCCTTTCTTCCATTCATCAATTTCATTTTCCCAGAAGCGTACTTTTTCCCACATCGTCATCTTCAAATCTTGTAATGATTCATCCACCAGTACGGCATTTGTAAAAACTACATCTTGCGAAATGTTTTCTACCAAATAATTAACCAAAATTTCAATTTTGTGAGATAGCCAATAATCGTCTTGGTCGCAGAGAAAGATTACATCCTTTGAACAAAGGCTGATGGCATATTCAAAGTTTTTTATGATACCAAGAGCAGGGATATTCTGGTATAATTTGATTGGAAGAAATTTCGAAAATTGGTGAATTATTTCGAGTGTTGTATCCGAAGAGTTATCATCACAAATGATTATTTCATTCGGTTGAAGTGTTTGATATTGGATACTTTTAAGTTGTTCACCTAAAAATTTACTACCATTATGAGTACAAAGTGCAATTGAAACTGTTGGGACTTGTTTCATTTTATTTTAATAATATAGGGGTTAATATAAATTATTCTCTGTATGAAGAATATCTTTGTTTGGCGGTAATTTTAAATAGATTCTACTGATTATATTAATTTTTTAAGGTAATAAATCCATTAATGTCTCCCATTTAAGATACATTTTGGGTGCATCAAAATCTAATGCTCTTTGTTGTAATATTTCTTTATTTACCTCAATTCTTCCTTCCATCAAATCTATCATTGCCTCAACCAAATCTTCAACGTTCCAACTTTCAACCACTTTTCCCATGCCTTCTCGCATTATATCAGTAACCCCACCCGAATTAAAAGTAATAATGGGTTTTCCTAAATAAGCCGCTTCTATGTTTACCATCCCAAAAGTTTCTTCATGTGAAGGTAATAAAAAAGCATCTGCCAAATCAAAATAATCGTAATATTCTGTAGCTAATGCACCCGTCAAAATAATATTATCACACTGATAATATGCTAATTCTTTTCTGAAATAGTATTCAGAAGCATTTGTCGTACCCCCTCCCATCCAAATAAAGTAGCAAATTTTATTTTTTTGTTTCATCAATCGAATAATTTTCGGAATATAATCGATTCCCTTTCGATAAATCAAACTTCCCGACATGGCCCATACATACGCATTAGGTGGAATATTTAACTGAGTTTTCAGCGCATTTTTATTGTTTTTGGCAGGTTGAATACTTTTCAAATCTATGGAAGGATAGAGAGTTTGAATATTATTAGCACCCATAATTTCAAGAGATTGCCGCCCAATTTCTGATAAACAAATGGTCATATCCACTTTTAACATCGCTTGAATATCCGTTGCTAAAACAGATTCATACAGCAAATAAGGCATTTCTGAGATATGCGAAATGATTTTTACACCTAATTTTTGTGCAAGTTTCGCAAAGTGTGCTGAATGATTGGTGTTGAGATACCAATAGTCGGGTTTTAATTGCTGATGAATCTTAATGATATTTTTTTCATAAACTGAGTAACCAAATTTAGTCAATAATTTGAGAAAAAAAAGTTGATGACCAGAAGTATTGAAAGGAGAAGTGTAATAGGGAATATTGGCGGGTAATTCATCTTTGAGACTGCCGATTTTATCACTGTAAATGGCAACTTCAAATTTATCAAAGTTTAGATTTTTAAAGATATTCCACAGCAACATTTCGGAGCCTGTTCTACCACCATAAGGGGTGAAAAATAAAATTTTCTTCATAAAAACGCTTTGATTTGCGGTGGAATGTAAGGTCGGAATTGAGTTCCGCATTGCCGACCTTGAAAACTGAAATTAGCAACTAATTCTTCAACAATTCCTCAATTGCCAATGCTACTTTTTCAAAATTAAATCTTCCTAAAACTTCTTGCATCATGTTGGTAATCTGATGATTACATAAATTTCCGATGCTTCCTTCGTGGGTATGATTTAAGTTTCTATTGGCCGAATACGTTCCGCCATTTATCTCATTGCCAATAATTTTGTAGGCTTCACGGAATGGAACGCCTTGCAATACCAACTCGTTTACTCGTTCTACTGAGAATAACATATCATATTTGGTATCATCTAAAATCCCGTCTTTTACTTCGATGTTTGAAAGCATGAAATAGGTCATGTCTAAGCAATTCAGAATTTCATCAAAGGCTGGCATTAACACTTCCTTCAAAATCTGCATTTCACGGTGATAACCCGACGGAAGATTTCCCATAACTAACTGAATTTCATTGGGTAAGCCTTTCATTCGGTTGGTTTTTCCTCGTAATAATTCCGCCACATCGGGGTTCTTTTTGTGGGGCATTATGGAACTTCCCGTGGTCATTTCATCGGGCAATTTGATGAAACCAAAGTTTTGAGAATTGTACAAACAAATGTCCATCGCCAAACGTGAAAGCGTTGAAGCAACCTGTGCAATGGCAGTAGTGGCAAATAATTCCGTTTTTCCACGAGACATTTGTGCATAAACAACATTGTAGTGAAGTTCTTGAAAACCAAGCAGTTCCGTGGTCATCGTGCGGTTCAAAGGAAACGAAGATCCATAACCTGCACCCGAACCCAATGGGTTTTTATTAGCAATTCGATAAGCCGTTTGGAGCATTTCGGTATCATCAACCAAAGCCTCGGCATACGCTCCGAACCACAAACCAAAGCTTGAAGGCATGGCAATTTGAAGGTGCGTATAACCAGGAAGAAGTACGTCTTTGAATTTATCACTCAAAGAAATTAATAACTCAAATAAGCGATTGGTCGCTTCGGTAACTTCTTGCAAACGTGAACGAGTGAAGAGTTTTAAGTCCACCAAAACTTGGTCATTCCGTGAACGTCCCGAGTGGATTTTCTTGCCTGCTTCGCCCAATTTGCGAGTCAAAATGAGCTCTACTTGCGAGTGAACGTCTTCAATTCCTTCTTCAATCTCAAAATTTCCCGCTTGGATTTCTTGGTAAATATTCTTTAATTCTTGCTGAATTTCAGCCAATTCCGATTCTTCCAAAAGTCCAATACTCGCCAACATACGAGTATGTGCCAATGACCCCAATACATCGAAAGGGGCGAGGAGTACATCAAATTCGGGGTCACGCCCAACGGTGAATTTTTCAATTTTTTCGTTTACCGAAACGTTATCTTTTTGCCAGAGTTTGCTCAATTTTTTCTTGTTTTAATTTGACTAATAATCTACAAAATTACCTTTCCCAACATCTTAATATACAAATCAATACCTTCCTCAATTTCATTCAAATAAATGAATTCATCGGCCGTATGGGAGCGTTCAGAATGTCCAGGGCCCATTTTTAACGATTGACAATCCAATACTGCTTGGTCGGAAGTGGTGGGTGAACCATACGTTTTTCTACCCATTTCAATTCCTGCTTTTACAATTGGATGCTCCATCGGAATTGACGATGGCTTCAAACGAATAGAACGTGCATCTACTTCGGAATCAATATTTTGACGAATGGTTTCTAATGTTTCTTCGAGCGTATATTGTTCCGTCACCCGGCAGTCAATGGTAAAATTACAAGTGTCAGGCACAACGTTGTGTTGTTTTCCTGCATTGATAATTGTCACCGACATTTTCATTTTCCCCAATATCGATGAGACCTTTGGGAACTCATAGTTCTGAATCCAATTAATGTCTTTAATAGCTTTGTAAATGGCATTTTTACCTTCTTCACGAGCAGCGTGACCAGCTATTCCATGAGCGGTACAATCAACCACCATCAAACCTTTTTCGGCAATTGCTAAGTGCATTTCAGTGGGTTCTCCGACGATGGCGAAGGAAATTTCGGGCAAATCATTTTCTTTCAACAATAATTCTAAACCGTTCTTTCCAGAAATTTCTTCCTCTGCCGAAGCCACAAATAAGACATTGAATTTCAAATCGCTACGATTATAAAAGTAATAAAAAGTAGCCAATAAACTTACCAAGCAGCCGCCCGCATCGTTGCTGCCTAAACCGAACAATTTTCCATCTTTTACCAATGGCTCGAAAGGGTTTAATGTCCAAGAAGGATTTGGCTTTACAGTGTCGTGGTGAGAGTTTAACAAAACTGTTGGAAGTTCGGGATTGAAGTGTTTATTTCTTGCCCAAAGGTTATTGATTTTTCTGCGGAAAGGCATATTTCTTTCTCTGAAAAATTCTTCGAGAATATCGCCTGTTAAAATTTCTTCACGACTAAATGATTGAGTGGCAATGAGTTGCTTTAAAAGAACGATTGCGTCTTGCGTGATTTGTTGTTGTAAGGTCATTGTTTAAATTATGAATTATGAACGGTTCGCCGTAGCGATTATGAATTATAAATTAGAAGTTCCTGACATAATTCATAGCTTATAATTCATCGCTAATTTTTCTATATCTTCTTTTTTTACCAAAGTCTCAATCCATTCTGCTGGAATTTGCTCAAAACCGTAAAAAAATCCTGCTAAACCGCCTGTCACAGACCCAATGGTATCGGCATCATCACCTAAATTTACGGCTTTTAAAACAGCATCTTTAAAATTATCGGTTGTCAAAAAAGCCCATAAACTGGCTTCCAACGTATGCAATATGTAGCCCGATGAATAAATGTCTTGCTCAGGAATACAGGAAATATCATCGAACAAAATTCGGTTATAAAGTTCTATTTCCGTGTTTTTTATATTAATTAAATGTAAATAATCTCGAACGATATTTTGAGCTTCGTAATAAGCATCACATTTATCTTTTTCTTTCAATAAATTTATGACAAATTCTACGGCAAAAAAGCACCCAATAATTGAGCGAATATGCGCATGGGTAATAGAAGAAACTTCTTTGACAATCCTAAAACGTTCGTCAATGGGTTTATTTTGAAGATAAATAGCTAAGGGCAAAATTCTCATCAATGAGCCATTTCCATTGGAATAATCATCGCATTCGCCTGATTCTAAGGCAGATACGCCTTTTGCGAGTTTGTCCATCGCATTGCGAGTGGCAACCCCCATATCAAAAATCTCGCCGTGCGGAGTCCATTGATTATACTGATACCAATGACAAAAACGATTGGCTAATTTCTGAACATCGTAACCTTCAATTAATTGTTCAACCAAAAGCATGGACATCGCTGTATCGTCTGACCACGTACCTGCGGGCTGGTGATGCGTACCATACGCACGCATACCGATAACAGGATTTGCCTGCAAGTGTTTGCGACTCATAAACTCAACTGGAACGCCCAATGCGTCGCCGATTGCTATGCCAAAAAGGAGTCCTTTGGTGTGCATTTGTGGGGTTAGTTATTTTTAGGTAATATTTCTACAAAAATAAATAAAATGCTTAGATTTGTGGAATTAAACAACACGATTATGACAACAGAAAGAGCATATTTTGAAATTTATAAATCTTTGCCCGTTTCAGTAAAGAGTAAAGTTTTTTCTATGATTATCAAGGACGAAAGTCCTTTGTTATCTGAAATAGAAAATAGCCTAATCGAAGTCCAGCAAATGAAAAAAGGATTAAAACCTAAAAGAAATGTTAAAGATTTAATCGCAAGTCTTCGTAATGAATAATGTAATCTATTCAGATACTTATGAATCAAAATTAAAGCGTTTTGCTAAGAAATTCCCTTCAATTTTAGATGAAATAGAAGAATTAGCGGAATAGTTAGAAGAAGATGCCCATTTAGGCACTTCTCTTGGTTCTGGATTTTATAAAATTCGTTTATCCGTTGAAAGTAAAGGCATTGGTAAAAGTGGAGGATTTAAGGTTATTACCTACATTATTTATCAAGAACCTGAATCAAGTGATGTTTATCTTCTTACTATATACGATAAATCTGAAGATAGTTCTTTCAAAAAAGAGTCGTTAGTAAAACTTGTCAAAAAGATAATTACATAATCTTCGTCCCAGCAGTCCCATCATTCACCGCCAATCTCACCTCTGCCGCATGGCAAATTGTTACTTGCGAAACCCCTTCTCCAATCGCTTTAAAAGCATTATCCAATTTCGGAATCATCCCTGTATGAATTGCTCCGTCGGCTTTTAATTGCTCGTAATATGGTTTTTGTAATTTTGGGATTACTGAATTATCATCATCTACATCGGTCAAAACACCCTTTTTCTCAAAACAATATACTAAATTTACTTCATAATTTTTGGACATTGCAATTGCCAAAGCCTGAGCAATGGTATCGGCATTGGTATTGAGCATATTGCCGTCTTTGTCGTAAGTCAAAGGAGCAAAAATGGGCACTAAGTTTTGCTTTAAAAGGCTATCAATGAATACGTTATCGACTTTTTCAATATCGCCCACAAAACCGTAATCTATCTCTTTTACGGGACGTTTTTTAGAAAGAATTACGCCTGCATCTGCACCGGTAAGTCCGATGGTATTTATGTTTCTACTCTGTAATTGTGCGACTAAAGTTTTATTTACTAAACCGCCATAAACCATCGTAACCACGTCCAACATGGCTTTGTCGGTAATTCTTCTGCCTTCAACCATGACGGTTTCAACGTCTAATTTTACGGCAACTTGGGTAGCAATTTTTCCTCCACCGTGAACCAAAATTTTTGGTGAGGGTATTTGGGCAAAATCATTTAGGAAGTTTTCCCTTAAAGTAGGATTATCAACAACGTTCCCGCCAATTTTTATAATGTTTAATTTCATTTCCTTGATTTGGGATTGTGGATTTTAGATTGCGGATTTATACCAAGCTTTCGGATATTGAATTTAATCCGCAATCCGAAATCAAAAATCACAAATTAGAAAAGGTAGGGACTTTCTTCTCTAATTATTTTCATTAAAATCTGTTTCAAAACGACTTGTGCGGACCAGATTCTATTCCCCGCTTGTTGCACCACCACCGAATTGGGCGAATCCAATACGGCATCGTCCACCACGATATTTCTACGAACTGGCAAACAGTGCATAAATTTAGCGTTATCAGTCAAAGCCATTTTTTCAGCCGTCACTTTCCATGAAGGGTCTTGGCTCAAAATTTTGCCATAATCAGTATATGACGACCAGTTTTTGGCATAAATAAAATCAGCATCTTTAAATGCTTCGGCCTGATTGTGCGTTACTTTAGCTTTTCCCACAAATTCTGGGGCGAGTTCGTAGCCTTCGGGATGCGTAATGACAAAATCTACATCAGCGGCATTCATCCACTCAGCAAAAGAGTTTGGGACTGCCTGTGGTAATGCTTTTACGTGCGGAGCCCATGTGAGAACAACCTTCGGTCGGGGTTTTGTTTTGAGTTCTTCAATGGTTACTAAATCTGCTAAAGACTGTAAAGGATGGCGTGTAGCTGATTCCAAACTCACGATTGGGCGACCAGTATATTTAACAAATTGATTTAATACTTTTTCGGAATAATCTTCTTCACGGTTTTCCAAAGTTGGAAAACTACGAATGCCCACAATATCGCAATATTGCCCAATCACGGGTGCTGCTTCCCTGATGTGTTCGGCTTTTGTTCCGTCCATGATGGCACCGTCTTCAAATTCCAATCCCCAACCATCTTGCCCCACGTTCATTACGATAAGTTCTAAGCCCAAATTCTGAGCTGCCCTTTGTGTACTCAAACGTGTTCGGAGACTCGAATTAAAAAACAAAAGTCCCATTGTGCGGTTTCTGCCCAAATGCTTATCAGCATACGGGGTCTTTTTAAATAACAAGGCTTCTTTTACCAAAGCCTGAACATCAATGGCATCTTTTACAGATAGAAAGTGTTGCATGGATTTCTAATTTCAAAATTGAATATGCAAAGTTAATCCAAATGTTAAAATATTGCCATATTTTGTTAAAACTGTTAAGAAATGTTAAAACTGAATGGGCTTACTAATAAAACGATAGTTCATTTCGTATAGTAAGGGTAACACAAATTTTTACTAAACTTTTACACATCGTGCAAAATTTACGTAAACTCTCTATTTTAACTATCACAGCGCTCTGTGCAAATTACGGTTCTACATTCGCTCAAGATGAGCAAAAGGCTTTCAAGGAAGGAGATAAGATTTTTACATTTGGAATGGGATTTGGCTCTGAATCTCCTTTATCATCCATAACGAGGCATTCTCCAATAAATTTTTCCAAAGGCAATGAACCTATTGGATTCACTCCCTCGGTTTCATTTGATTATGGTTTGAAAGCGACAAGAGGAATAATTTTTAGCATTGGTGGATTTTTAAGTTACTCGCAACGGACTGCACCCGTTGATGACGGATATGGATTCAATGCCTATAATAGTTATCCACCTATAATTTCAAGTGACAGTATTTTTAGTATTACAAACCTAAAAGGGCTTAAGAGTCATACACTTACTGCTGGAGTTCGGTTAGGGATACATTACTCAACTCGTAAATGGGATTTGTACGGTGGGCAATGCTTGGTTTTCAGAAGGTTATTACAGAGTCAAATGCAGGTGAGCAGACCTATTACAAAGGAAATCCTGCAATAAATGGCTCTTTTCCCGTTGGCACTACAAAATTTACTTATTTAGATTATAACGTTGAACAATTTATTATTAATCCATACGTCGGTGTAAGATATTTCATAAGCCCAAAAATTGGACTAAATATTGAGGCAGAGCAACATAAAGGTAGAATTGGTCTTTCCTTCAAATTCTAACAAAAAATTTGGCGAGCCTCATTGAGGTTCGCCAAAAAATATCACTAACACACCAAAATATAATCATTTACTCATCGAGCAAATAATGTATTTCTTAATTAGTAAACGATAAAAAGAGAAAGAAGTCACAGCGTATGTTAAAAAAATAATTAAATCGAAATCGAAACTTAGTTTTAGAGAAGTAAATCACAATTATAAAGCTAAAAAATAGGTTTTTTTCTTTGATGTTTCCGCCCCCAAATTTTGCTTAAATCTCGCCAATCCTTCATTCATAACGCCTTTTTCGGTGACTATTCCAAGGTCTAAAATTTTAAATTTTTCCAACTTGCCGTATTCGTAAATACCTGATAATAAGAAGGTTGTTGGGCTATTTTTGAGGTGATTTTCCTCATCGGCAAGGTAAAAAGTATAAATAATGTCGTCATTAATCTTAATGGTTACCCCGACGGCAACCATTGTATTTGAATGAGTTACAGAAAATAATTGAAAATTTTTCGGAAATTTTTTAAAATGCTCCGTTAATTGTTCACAATTCATCGTCATTGGGCGATTTTTACGCACCCTTGAGCGAGCAATAAACGCATGAACAACCGCAATATTTGGATTTAATTCTTGGTTAAACA
>JBBAKY010000038.1:0-32637 GCA_040403295.1 Arcicella sp. | reverse complement strand
TTCTAAAAGTGCTACTTTGTTGATCACCAAAATCGCCATTTTGATTTCTTTATTTTATGTGGTCTTGGATAACTGCCGCCAAGTAATTCTTTTGTATCAATATTGTAAGAAAAATTTACCCATTCATGAGCGTCATACATTGTGTTATACGCAAATCCTGTTACAATATTTTTATCAAGAGCCAATTCTTTAAGTCCGTCCCATGAAATACGTTCTGTGTCCCAATGATTTCCATTCGGTTCTACAATGGTTAAGTCAGTTTGGTCTTGTAAAATTAGTCTGCCATCTTGTGTTATAAAGGTTGCTAAATAACCAACGCCAAAAACAGATAGTGGTTTTGTATGGTCTGGGTTCATTAAATAACAAGTTCCGAAAGCGATTATCAATAAATTATTTGTGTCAGTAAGTTCAATGACTGTTTTTAAGTCTGTACAACCTGGTTCAAAGTTAGCAACCCATTGGGTCCCGTCTGTTTTATAAAAACGAACAGCAAACCCTTCTGAATAAAATGGTTCTCCATTTTCAGTGACTGGAATATACATTGGTCCGTAAGTCGGCAATGCTTCTAAAATCTCGTATCTTTTTTTTGCTGTCAATGTTTATACGGTATCAGTAAGTTAGCATACAACTGTGATAATGTTAATTTGTAAAAATTTTATCAGAGAATTATTTGTTTAGCCAAATCCCCAAAATCCAACCCATTAAAAGTCCCAGAAGACATCATCAATAGATTAGTATTACGCCAACTTTGAGATAATAAAAAATCTTTCAGCGAATCATTATCCGTGAAAACATGGAGATTAGGATTATTGAAATGTACTTTAATATCTTCGGGCGTGATGGCAGGTAATTTTTTGTGTTCCAAGGTTTTAGGACTGAAATAAACGACTGGAATATCGGCTGCATTTAGCTTATTGGCGTATTCTCCCAAGAAATCTTTATTCAAACTACTGAACGTGTGCAACTCCAAACAAGCCACCAATTGACGGTCTGGGAATTGGGCTTTTACCGCCTTCGTTGTTGCCTCCACTTTGGATGGAGCGTGAGCAAAATCCTTGTAAATCACGGTATTCTCATTTTTACCAACCAATTCCAAGCGTTTTGCCGCTCCTTTAAATGACGGAATGGCAGTGTAAAATTCTTCATCATCAATCCCGATTTGAGATAAAACTAATCTCGCTCCGTTCAGATTTTTAAGATTATGTTCGCCAAAAACTTCAATTTCTAATTCTTGTTTATTCGGTAAAATCAAAAATGTTTTGCCGTCTTTTATTCGATTTGGAAGAGCCTGATACGGAAATCTTTTAATTCCCAAACGTTCCACCGAGCCAATTTTATTGACCAAAGAATCGGTTTCGTCATAAATAAAACTTCCCGCTTTCGGTAAATCATTGGCTAATAATTCAAACTGATGAATATAATCCTTAAAATCTGGATAGACATTCACATGATCCCAAGCAATGCCCGACATCAACATTACGTGGGGATGATAATGCAAAAACTTAGGTTGACGGTCAATCGGAGAGGATAAATACTCATCGCCTTCAATGACAACAACGGGGGCATCCGAAAGTTTTGCCATCGTGTCAAAACCTTCAATTCTTGCCCCAACCATGTAATCAAACTTACGGTTATGAAACTTCAAAACGTGCAGTATCATGGACGTAATGGAGGTTTTTCCATGACTTCCCGCAATCACAACTCGTTGTGTATGAAGGCTTTGTGAATAAATAAATTCGGGGTATGAATAAATTTTAATACCAAGTTCTTGAGCTTTTGCCAACTCAGGATTGTCCACACGGGCGTGCATACCCAAGATTACACAAGATAAATCAGTGGTAATTTTCTCGGGAAACCAGCCCATTTCGTTGGGAAGAATCCCTTTTTCAGCTAATAAAGTTTTTGACGGCTCATAAATTTCATCGTCAGAACCCGTGATTTGAAAGCCTCGGTTATGTAAATCAATCGCCAAATTGTGCATCGCTGCTCCGCCAATTGCTATGAAGTGAATTTTTTGCATAAAGAAAATTTAGCTGTGAGCTACAAACTATGAATTTTGAGCAATAGCCATGAGTTTTTATTCTCTCAAAGCTCATTACTTAAAGCTCACAGCTATAATTAAACTATTTTTACGGAAAGAACGTTAAATAAGGGTTAAATCCAATTTATTTACTTGCAAAGGTCATACTTTTATTGCACTTTTGCACACTTTTTGAGGGATTGGTTTAATGCCAATTGACAATATTTTCAACTAAAAAAACAATTTATGCTTTTTAGCTTAGGATGAAGAACTACATTGACCTGATTGACCAAACGATTGAATTCCCAACGTTGGAATTTAACATCGACCACGATAATGAACTTTTGTTCAATAATGTTCCTTTGATGGACATTATCCAACAGTATGGCACGCCCCTCAAAATAACCTATCTTCCGAAGATTGGTGAGCATATTGAAAACTCCAAGAGGCTTTTTAAGAATGCCATTAAAAAGTACAATTATAAGGGAAATTATACTTATTGTTATTGTACAAAATCTTCTCACTTCAAATTTATTGTTGAGGAAGTTTTGAGCCACAACGTTCACTTAGAAACGTCGTCGGCTTTTGATATTTCTATTATCAGAGAATTACATTCGGAAAGTAAGATTTCTAAATCAACTTTTATTCTCTGTAATGGCTATAAATTGCCACTTTATACGCAGTATATCAGCGAGTTAATCAACGAAGGTTTCAACTGTATTCCGATTTTGGATAACCTCAAAGAGATTGACTTTTACGATAAATCAGTTACTGCAGAAACGGTAAATTTAGGAATTCGTATCGCTACCGATGAAGAACCAGACTTCTCTTTTTATACTTCTCGTTTAGGACTCAGATATTCTGATGTCATGGAATTGTACAAGAATAAGATTGAAGGAAGTAGTAAGTATAAATTAAAAATGTTACATTTTTTTATCAATACTGGCATTAAAGATAGTGCTTATTATTGGTCTGAATTGAGCCGTTTTATTTATAAATATTGCGAGATGAAAAAGGTATGTCCAGAACTTGATTCGATTGATTTGGGGGGAGGATTGCCGATTCAAACATCTTTGCAATTCAACTATGATTATCAGTCGATGATTGATGAGATTGTGGAATCTATTTCGTGGATTTGTAATAAAAGTAATGTTCCCGTTCCTAATTTATTTACGGAATTTGGCTCATATACGGTTGGCGAAAGTGGGGCAGTTTTATACGAAATTATTGACCAGAAGTTGCAGAATGACAAGGAGTTATGGTATATGATTGATGGTTCTTTCATCACACAATTGCCAGATTCTTGGGGAATGAACCAGAAGTATATTATGCTTCCCGTAAATAATTGGAATTTCCCGTATCAGAAAGTAAATTTAGGTGGTTTGACCTGTGATTCAATGGATTTTTATAATACCGAAGCGCACAGTTCAGATTTATATTTGCCAATTTACGAAGAACAACAAGAACGGCAATTTGTGGGATTCTTTCACACAGGAGCGTATCAAGAGTCTTTAGGAGGCTACGGTGGTATTCAACATTGCTTGATTCCCGCTCCTAAACACGTAATTGTGGATAGATTAGAAGATGGTACCATCACAACCCGACTTTTTGCCGATGAACAAGGCAAAGAAGGCATGATGACCATTTTGGGCTACGGCGACAAAGTTCAAAAGCAAGAAGAAAAGATTTTAGTGATAAGTCAAGAAGATATGGAATTGGCAGAACAGATGTCATTAGTGGAACAATAACTAAATTGGGGATTTTTGATGTAAGATTTTAGATTTATTTTTCTCCCCAAATCTTAAATCAAAAATCAGAAATCCCTAATCCATTCTAACCAACTGAAAATTAATTACTTGCGAAACAATATTTGGCAAGATTTTTCGTAATTTTGTTGTGTAAGAATCCGTACGCAATCCATACTCATACTTTATCATGAAAAAATCAACCATCATTTTAGGATTATTAGCTGTTATCTCTTTGGCCTCATGCGCAAGAAAAAATAATTGTCCTGCCTACGGAAGTACGAGCATTGAAAAACCTGCGTACAAAGGTAGAAACTAAGAAATTAGATATAAAAAAGGCGTTAAAATTGAGTTGAACTCATTTTAACGCCTTTTTTGGTTTGTATTAATATCGTTATCCGAACATCAATAATCGGAGAATGACCATCGAATTTTACTTCGTCTTCAAAAGTTCAACTTCAAAAATCAAAGTTGCTCCTCCTGGAATATCACGTCCCGCACCACGTTCGCCATACGCTAAATGATGAGGAATGAAAAACTTGTATTTGCTACCAACAGGCATTAATTGTAAACCTTCTGTCCAACCCGTAATTACTTGGTTTAAGCCAAAACTGATTGGCTCATTTCTTAATACACTACTATCAAAAACAACACCGTCGATGGTAGTTCCGTGATAATGCGTAAGTACATTTGCTCTTGGGCCACTTGGTTTTTCCCCCGTTCCTTCTACTAAAACTTCGTATTGTAAACCACTTGCCGTTTCCGTAACTTCTGGTCTTTTGGCATTTTCGGCTAAAAAAGCCATTCCTCTTTCGATTTCGTTTTTCATTATTTCTTGTAAATGTTGTTGTTGTCTTTCAAAAATATTCATGTTTTTTTTCGATTTTCGTGATTCGATTTTCGATGCTCGTTTTCCTAACATCAAATATCGAAAATCGTACATCGAAAATTAAAATTAATCCCCCAATTTCTTATAACGAATACGCTTTGGTGTGGCATCATTACCCAAACGTTTTTTGCGATTTTCTTCGTAATCAGAGAAGTTTCCTTCAAACCAATAAACCTGAGAATCCCCTTCAAAAGCTAAAATATGCGTGGCAATTCTATCCAAAAACCATCTATCATGGGAAATAACAACGGCACAGCCACCAAAGTTCTCTAAGGCTTCTTCTAAGGCACGCAATGTGTTCACATCCAAATCATTGGTTGGCTCATCTAATAATAAAAGATTTGCCCCTTCTTTCAACATCATTGCCAAATGCACTCGATTTCTTTCTCCACCCGAAAGGTTCCCAATTTTCTTTTCTTGATCGGCTCCGTTAAAGTTGAATTTACTTACATACGCACGAGCATTCACTTGTCGCCCGCCCAAAAGTGTCATTTCCGTTCCACCCGAAACCAATTCAAATACCGATTTATCCGCCGCTAATTGATTATGTTCTTGGTCAACGTAAGCCATTTGTACGGTTTCTCCCACTTCAAACGTTCCTGCATCGGGTTGAACTTGTCCCGTGATGAGTTTGAAAAGTGTTGATTTACCCGCACCATTGGGTCCCACAATTCCCACAATTCCCGCAGGAGGTAGTGAAAATGTAAGGTTATCAAACAATAATTTATCGCCGTAAGCTTTCGTAACGCCTTGAACCTCAATTACTTTATTTCCTAATCTTGGACCCGCCGGAATAAATAATTCCAATTTATCTTCCTTCTGACGATTCTCTTCCGACATTAATTTATCGTAAGCATCTAAACGAGCTTTCGATTTTGCCTGACGAGCTTTTGGCGACATTCTCACCCATTCCAATTCACGTTGTAAAGACTTTTGGCGACGTGATTCAGTTTTTTCTTCCTTCGCTAAACGATTTTGTTTTTGCTCCAACCACGAAGAATAATTTCCTTTCCACGGAATACCTTCGCCTCTGTCCAATTCCAAAATCCAACCTGCTACGTTATCCAAAAAGTATCTATCATGGGTTACGGCAATCACCGTTCCTTTGTATTGACGTAAATGTTCTTCTAACCAAAGGACAGACTCAGCATCCAAGTGGTTGGTTGGTTCATCCAATAACAAAACATCTGGTTCTTGCAATAATAAACGACAAAGCGCCACACGACGTTTTTCACCACCCGAAAGGTTAGCTACATTTTGGTCGGACGGAGGACAACGCAAAGCATCCATTGCCCGTTCCAAACGAGTATCCAATTCCCAAGCATTATGATGGTCGAGTTTTTCTTGAACGGTGCCTTGACGGTCTAATAATTTATCAAAATCAGCATCTGGGTCGCCAAAGGCTTCGTTAATTTCGTCAAATTCTTTTAATAAAGCAATTACTTCGAAAACGCCTTCCTCCACGATTTCTCTAACGGTTTTGGTTGGGTCGAGTTCAGGCTCTTGCTCCAACATTCCAATAGAATATCCTTGCGAGAACACAATATCACCCGTATAGCTTTTGTCTTTACCCGCAATAATTCTTAGGAGAGATGACTTTCCTGAGCCATTGAGACCCAAAACGCCAATTTTTGCTCCGTAGAAAAAAGACAGATAAATGTTTTTTAAGATTTGTTTTTGAGGAGGAACGGTTTTAGAAACACGTTCCATCGAAAATATGATGGTTTCTTGACTCATTGTGTACGTTAAAAATTTTGTAGTTCAAAGGTACAGTAAAGGTGGTAAAACTAAAAATTTCAAGTTTCAGCAGATAATTTTTATTAAAGAATATAGCATTCTACAAATTAACAAGGAGCATTTTTATTATCTTTGAATAGGAAGATTTTCAAAATTCATCAACCCAATCATCAACCATGAAAAAACGCTTACTCACCCTACTTTTTAGCGGATTCTGTTTTCTAATCAATGCCCAATTCAATCCCAACCTTTTCAATTCGATGAAATATCGGATGATTGGCCCGCATCGTGGTGGACGAACGGTTGGAGCGGTGGGTGTGCCTCAACAGCCTAACGTTTTTTATATCGGAGTTAATAATGGCGGTGTTTGGAAAACCAATGATTATGGTCGGACGTGGAAACCCATTTTTGATGACCAACCAACGGGTTCAGTGGGCGATATTGCCGTGGCTCCTTCCAATCCCAATGTGATTTATGTGGCGAGTGGCGAGGGAATTCAACGTCCAGATTTGGGGGTTGGAGATGGGGTATATAAATCAACCGATGCAGGCAAAACGTGGATAAACACAGGCTTGAAAGATGGGCAACAAATTGGTAGTATCATCATTGACCCTACCGATGAAAATCGTGTATTTGTGGCAGTTTTGGGGCATCCTTACGGCCCAAATACTGAAAGAGGCGTTTACAGAACCGTTGACGGCGGTAAAAATTGGGAAAGAGTTTTGTATAAAGATGAAGATACGGGAGCCATTCAAGTGGTTTTCGACCCTAAAAATCCTAATATTATTTACGCAGATTTATGGGCGGCTCGTCAAGGTCCTTGGGAAAATGGAGCTTGGCAAGGCCCAGAAAGTGGTTTATTTAAATCAATGGATGGTGGAAATACGTGGAAAAAACTCATTAAAGGATTGCCAAGCATTGAAGAGGGCTTAGGTAGAATCGGCTTTTGTGTAGCGCCAAGCGACCCAAATCGTTTGTATGCCACGGTGGATGCTGGAAAGTCGGGCGGCATTTATCGTTCGGATGATGCGGGCGAAAATTGGTATTTAATCAATCCCGATGGACGTTTATGGGGTCGTGGAAGCGATTTTGCCGAAATAAAAGCCGATCCGAAAAATGCAGATATTGTTTATTCTGCCAATGTGGTTACTTGGAAATCAACCGATGGCGCAAAAACTTGGACGGCTTTCAGAGGTGCGCCTGGGGGTGATGATTACCACAGAATTTGGATAAATCCTGACAATACCGATATTATCCTCATCGCCGCCGACCAAGGGGCAATTATTACAGTCAACGGTGGTGAAACTTTTTCTTCGTGGTATAATCAACCAACCGCACAATTTTATCATGTCAGTACCGACAATGCCTTTCCGTATAATGTTTTGGGGGGACAGCAAGAAAGCGGTTCGGTCAGCATTGCTTCACGAAGTAATGATGGAAATATTGGCTATCGTGAGTGGCATCCTGCTGGCGTGGAGGAGTATGGATATGTGGCTGCTGACCCGCTCGACCCAAATATTATTTACGGAGGAAAAATTACTAAAACCGACAAACGAACTGGTCAAGTTCAAAATATTGCTCCCGAAGCGGTGCGGTCTGGAAAGTATCGTTTCGTGAGAACTGCACCCGTGCTTTTCTCGCCCATTGACCCCAAAACGCTGTTTTTAGCAGGAAATGTATTATTTAAAACCCAAGATGCAGGAAATTCTTGGACAATTATTAGTCCAGATTTGAGCCGTGAAATCTATTCCGATATTCCAGAAAGCGTAGGAATTTATCGTACCGAAGAAATGAAAAAAATGACTCGTCGTGGCGTAATTTATGCCATTGCTCCTTCGCCAAAAGATATTAATACCATTTGGGCAGGAACGGATGATGGACTCATTCATATCACAAAAGATGGGGGTAAAAATTGGAATAACATTACGCCTGCAACGCCTTCGGGAGAGAAAAATCATTATTGGTTATGGTCGAAAATTTCGATGATTGAAGCCAGTCATTTTGACGTAAATACTGCATACATAGCCGTCAACCGTATCCGTAACGATGACATACGACCACACATTATGCGTACCCGTGACGGTGGGAGAACTTGGCAAGAAACGGTGAATGGCTTACCAAATGACCCGATAAATTCCGTAAAAGAAGACCCAAATCGGAAAGGATTATTGTTTGCTGGTTCAGAAACTGCCGTTTATGTGTCCTTTGATGATGGCGACCATTGGCAATCTTTACGCCTGAATATGCCCGCTACTTCCATCCGTGATTTGGTGATAAAAGATGATGATTTAATCATTGGAACGCACGGTCGTAGTTTTTGGATTTTGGATGATATTACGCCTCTCCGTCAAATTACGGCAGATTTAGCCAAATCAGATGCCATTTTCTATAAGCCACAAAATCCATATCGAGTACGTTGGAATATTTATTCAGATACGCCCGTTCCACAAGAAGAAGCGGCAGGACAGAACCCGCCCGACGGAGCAATCTTTGATTATTTTTTGAAGGAAAAAGCCCAAGGAGAAGTAACTCTCGAAATTTTTGATGCTTCGGGAAAATCAGTCCGTAAATTTTCGAGTAATGATAAACCTTACAAAATTCCAGACGTAAATATTCCGCTTTATTGGATTCGTCCGCAGCAAATCCTTTCTGCCGAAGCGGGTTCACAACGTTTTGTGTGGGATATGCACTATAAACCGCTGGACGAACCAGCTTCGTACCCAATTTCGGCAACGTATATGGATACTGCCCCTGATGCAACTTCGCCTTGGGTTTTGGCAGGAAATTATACTGCAAAAATGACAGTGAACGGTAAAACATACGCCCAAAAATTCACCATAAAACAAGACCCAAGAGTCAAGACAAGTCCCGAGAAGATAAAGCAAATTCATGATATGTCTTTTATCTGTTATGAAGCAAGACAGAAAATTACCAACAAATTGAAAGAGAATCCATCAAAAGAAAACGAAACCAAATTGAACAAGTTGAAAAATTCGTTCAGTGCCATTTTTAACATTTTGGTGGATACAGATATGCCCGTTACTACGCAGACTGTCAAGGCTTTAGAAGAAATTCGGAAAGAATTGGCCACTTTTTAGTCGAAAAATAAAGATGTTTTGAAAATAGTATATTTTTTATCAAAAAATACGCTTTCAAATCTTGTTATTTGTGTTCAAATAGATAAATCATCGAACTAAGTTTTGGCTATTTTATTTTTTTTGGCGTAATTGTTGTATTTTAAAGAATAAGATGTGAAAATTTATTAAAAAATTGACCACTCAATGGATTATGTAAGTAAAAGATTAGATTTTTTATTGAAAATCAGTAACTTGCACAAAATTAATAACAAAAGCAAAACTGTTTAAATAGTTTAAATGAGGCTACTAAAACGTTAATTAACCTAAACCATGAATCACTTAGAGTAATGAGCCTTGCCAGAAACTCTATTCATGTAATAAAACCAAATGGAAAACACAATTAAAAACCCAGCTGAATACGGCTACTGTAAAGACGGTAAAGTCTATCTGAAAAGCTACGCTGAGTACGAAGAACGCCAAATTGGTGTTGTTAGAAACACCGAAGAAGAAGCTCTACAATATTTTGTTAATCGCTTCTCTATTGCTGAAAACAAAGTAAGCACCCTGTTTGAACAAGTTGAAGAAGCCCAAAATAAAGGGTCTTATTTGACTAAACTCCTACAACTCCGCAAAAGCCTCACAGAATTTGATGGTCTTGGAAATTTCATTCCTTTGCTGGAACGTTTGGACGGCTTGGAATTGGAACTTCGTGAATTGATTTTAAATAATCAAATCAAAAACCTTGAAATCAAAAAGGCTTTAATTGATGAAGTTAAAGAGGCTGGTAAAATTGAAGATTGGGCAGTTGCTACCGAAACCATCATGGAAATCAAAGCCAAATGGTTGAAAACGGGTCCTGTTGACAAAAATCTGCAAGATGGTGTAGAAGGTGAATTTGATGAAATCGTTGATGAATTTTTCGTTCGTCGTCGTGAATATTATTCTGAGAAAAACAGAATTATTGATGAGAAATTGGCAACGCTCCAACGCATTGTGGACGATGCTCGTAATTTGCGTTATGAGAAAGACGTTGATGTAGCTTTTGAAGTAATCAAAAACTTACAACGTGAATGGAAAACGATTGCTAACGTTCCGCCCAAAAAACAAAGTTTGCTTTGGAAACAATTTAAGCGTTCTAACGATTTCTTCTTTGAGCGTTATAACCGTGACAAAGGAATCGTGGCAACGGTAAGAATTGACCCACGGGTTCAGCAAATGAAGGAAATGACAACTGAATTGGAAACTTTGCTGAAAGTCCAATCTGAAATTCCAGCTACTTCTGAAAAAGCAAAAGGATATTTGGTGAAATGGAAAGAATTGGCCGCTCAAACAAAAACCCTTGACCGCAGCATAGCCGAGCGTTTTAGAAATGTTTGTGATAAGATTTTTGAAATGAATTATCTTTTGCGTGTCATCAGCTACCGTCATCCAGCATTAGACGAGAAGCCGAGAGTTGAGCAATTGAAAATCATGATTAATCAGATGGATTATATGACCAAAAAAGAGAAAAACGAATTGGATGCTTTCATTACGGATTCTCAATACAGCGGTCAGATGGGTGATAAATTGGTGATGAATAAAATCAATACGCAAAAACGTAAAATTTCGATGAAAGAAACCTTATTAATTGAGTTTAAAAAAGAACTTGAAATATTATTGGGTCAATAATTGATGATTGTAAAGCATAAAAAAACCTCTCAAATTTTGAGAGGTTTTTTTATGCAATTTTTTTTAATTCATTAACGAGTTTTCAATCTTTAATGAATCAAGTGGTTTTTCTATGAAAGTATCTACGCCAACGCTGTTTGCCATTTCCAATAAATTCCCCATCGCACTAATCATGATTATCTTAGAATCAGGTGATAATATCTTTATTTCTTCAACTCTATCTATCCCAAAACCATCAGGTAGATTATTATCTAAAAATAACCAATTTGGTTTCAATTCTAACACCCTTCCCATACCATCTTGAAGGGTATGGGAATAATATGATGATATTCCTTTTCTCTTCAAAAAATGTTTTAAAAGAAGGCACGTATCTTTTTCATCGTCAATAATTAGTGCTATACTTTGCATAGTAATTAGCTGTTTAATCGTTATCATTTCCATAAGAATGAAATTTTAAGGTTATTAAATACTGCCCTAAAACACTCATATTAAAGTGATTTATTATTTATTAACTTATTAAAATTAAAAAACTATTCCAGCTTATTCCAATCAATTCCATTAAAATCATGCCTTCATAAATCCACAAGTTGTGTATAATACACCCCGAAAGTAATAAAAATTGTGTCTAATTATAAGCGGTATGGTTGTTTTACTTTCCAAAATGTAATTAATTAAATTTTCACATAAACATTTACTATTATGTCTAATAAATCAAATGTTATTATTGGAATTGCCGTTGCTGCTGCTGTAGGTGCCGCAATCGGATTTTTATTTGCTCCTGAAAAAGGAACTGATTTAAGAAAAAAAGTAAAACAAAATGCTAATACTTGGGCTGACGAATTATTGGATGCTATTCGTAAAGGTAAAGACAACGCTCAACAAATGGCAGAAGATGCTCAGAACAAAGCAAAGTCTTGGAAAAATAAAGCGAAAGATGAATATGAAGATGCAGCCGATAGGGCAAGCAGAAAAGTTAGTTCAACTTTAGGTGCGACCGTGTAATTTGTTAGAAGTCCATAAATAGTCTGTAGTAAGTAGTAACTCATTTTACTGCTTACTACAAGCTAACACTCACATTCCCGATTATCTTCTAAAACCTTATAAAAATTAGAAAGTATTTCTTTAAAAATAAAAAACGCATGGAAGCTATTGACCAAATAAAAGATAAAGCCGAAGATATTTTTGAAAATGCCTCGGAGTATTTAGAAGCTCGTTGGAATTTGGGAGTACTCAATGCGTCCTCGAAAGCTGCTGGTACAATTTCAGTCCTCACTACCACTTTAATAATGGCGGTGATAGGAATGATTATTTTAATGTTCTTGAGCATCGGCGTGGCATTGCTCATCGGAGAACATCTGAATAGTCAATCTGCTGGTTTTTTTTACGTTGGGTTATTTTATATAATCATTGGAATTTTGGTGTATGCCATTAAAGATAAATACATCAAATTGCCAATTATTAATTCATTCATTAAGAAATTTTATTATGAAGACTAAAATAGAAACAATCGAAGATTTAATGGCAGAAAGAGCTCGTTTAAAAAATCAAATAACGCTTTCTCATTTGAAATTGATCAACCATTTCACTGTTTTAAAAGAAGAACTAAAGCCTGCTCGTCAGGTTGTAGGATACGCCAAAAATCTATTAGTCAATAATGGAAATCGAAAAAGTATTGTGGGCATGGGTTTGCGTTTTGGCGTGGATGCAATTCTTAAAAATACAGTTTTATACCGTGCTTCTTGGCTTACTCGTTTGGTAGTTCCTTACATTGCCAACAATGTATTGTCAAATTATGTGGCAAAACACGATACTGAAATCTTAGAAGATACCGTAAATTGGGTTAAAAGTAAAACTTCTGATGAACCCAAAAAACCTAAAGCACCCAAAGTTTCATTCGCAGAAAGAGCATTGATGTGGGTGAAAGACGCTACTGAAGATAAACCAAAAAATAGTATTGAACTTACCCAACATGATTTAAAACAATTGCCAGCGTAGCAGATTAAATGACTTCATGATAACACAAAAACAAAAAGTTCTACGATATGGGGAAAAAATTTCCCATATCGTAGAACTTTTTGCTATATTCACTAATATTTTAGCATTGAATAATCATAAATATTAAACACTGTAAATATTTTATTTATCACATAAGTATTTATAAATCAAATACTTATGTATCGTATAAAACATTTATTTTATAAAGAATCACTTTATTGCTTTGATAGGCTCGCTAATTGAATACGACTAACTGTACGCTAAAACCATTCCAGTCATGATGAATTTATCACAGAGCCAAAGACAAACTTTTAAAATTACGCCTTTACAAATCCAAATGCTTAATTTCTTACAACTCTCAACGGTAGAATTGGAAGAGAGAATTAAGAATGAATTGGAAGAAAACCCTTTATTGGAAGAAGGCATTGTAACAAAAGATGAAACGCCAGATAACGATTTCGAGGAAGTTTCGGATAATGAAAGCGATGATTATTCGACGATCATAAAACCAGAGAATGATTATTCGGATTGGGATGAATATAGCAATGACGATACACCAGATTATAAAACGAACATCAATAATCACAGTAGTGATGATGATTTATATTCCGTTCCAATTATTCAAGAAAGCGATTGGCGGACAGATTTGAAAGCACAAGTTCATTATTTACCTTTGAACGAACGTCAAATCATGTTGATGGATTATATCATTGATTCTTTGAATGATAATGGTTTTTTGACTACAACAGCGGATGTAATTGCCGATGATGTTTCGTTTACCAACAATGTTTTTGTTGATATTGAAGAAGTAGAACATCTATTAAAAGTGTTGAGAATGATGGATCCGCCTGGCATCGGAGCGTCAGATTTGCAGGAATGTTTGATGATGCAATTACAACGTAAAAAAGAAAATGGCCTTGACGTTAATCTTGCCATTGAAATTGTGGCCTATAATATTGACGAATTAGCCGTTAGAAATTATGAGAAGATTATGCGTATGCGTAATATTACGTCTGACGAGCTTAAAATTGCTATTCAACAAATAACAGCCCTCAACGCAAAACCAATTATGGACGGTAGCACGTCTTCAATTGCGGTAAAAGATAACATCATTCCCGATTATATTATTACGTATGAAACCAATTTATCGGGCGATATGTCGATTGATATTTCGCTGAATAATGGTAGAACACCTTCGTTGAAAATCAATAAAGATTTTGCTGAAACGATAAATGCTACCAAAAATAAAGCCGTAAATCAGTACATTAATACCAAAATGAGTGCCGCTAATTGGTTGATTGAGGCAATTCAACAACGTGAAACGACAATGTTGAAAACCATGAAAGCCATTGTTTTATTCCAAAGAGAATTTTTTACCTCGGGTGATATTCGTAATTTGAAACCGATGATATTGAAAGATATTGCCGACCAAATTGGCATGGATATTTCAACGATTTCCAGAGTAACCAGTGGTAAATACGCCCAAACGCCTTTTGGCACCATTAATCTGAAAGATTTATTCACCGAAGGTATCAAAGTAGATTCGGGCGAGGAGGTTTCTAATCGTGAAATTCAACAGGTAATTGCCAATTTAATCGCCAGCGAAAATAAACTAAATCCATTGAATGATTTTCAATTAATGGATTTGTTGGCTCAAAAAGGATACAATATTGCTCGAAGAACTGTCGCAAAATATAGAGAAAATATGAGCATTCCTTCCGCCCAGATGAGAAGAGTTTTGTAACAGATAACGATAGAACGGCAAGTCTCATCTGCGTTCCATAAACAATAAACCCATGCAAAGAATATTAGTAATTGATGACGACACCGATATATGCTTATTGCTTCGCCGTTTCCTGACTAAAAATAACTATGAAGTTGCCATCGCCCATGATGGCAATGCTGGTTTGGCCCAACTGCAAGAATTTAGACCAGATTTAGTAATGACCGATTTCCGTTTGGGAGATATGGACGGAGGGACAATTCTTTCTAAAATCAAAGAAAAATTTCCATTTATCCCCGTACTTATTATTACGGGATATTCAGACATAAAAATTGCGGTAAATGTAATGAAATTAGGGGCTTACGACTACATTACGAAGCCTCTTTTTCCGGATGAAATTCTTTTAACTATCAAAAAAGCCCTCGAAAGTACCGAAACCCAAAATGGGAGTAAACAAAATGAACTTGAAGGAAATAATGGGAAAGAAAATTATCAGGAAGGAAAGAAAAAGAATGCTAAAGCACCAAGGTATATTTTTGGCAATGGGGAAGAATCGCAGTATTTATTGAAGCAGATAAAGTTAGTTGCTCCAACCAATTATAGTGTTTTGATTTATGGAGAAAGTGGCTCAGGAAAAGAATCAGTGGCTCAAGAAATTCATTTACATTCAAAAAGAGCAAATCAACCATTTGTGGCCATGGACTGTGGCGCAATTTCAAAAGATTTGGCGGGTTCTGAACTCTTCGGACACGAAAAAGGAGCCTTCACAGGAGCCTTAAATCAGAAGATTGGACACTTTGAATTAGCCAATGGTGGTACGATTTTTTTGGATGAAGTTGCTAATCTTCCTTATGAAGTTCAAGTGCTTTTATTGCGGGTTGTGCAGGAAAGAACGATGAAAAGAATCGGCGGAACAAAGGAAATTCCTTTAGATGTGAGGATTTTAGTGGCATCAAACGAAAAATTAATTGAAAGTTCTAAAAGAGGAAAATTTAGAGAAGATTTATATCATCGTTTCAATGAATTTAGCATTGATGTGCCACTACTACGTGACCGTAAAGACGACATTATGACTTTCGCTCATTTTTTTTTAGATCAAACAAATGCGGAATTAGGTAAAAAAGTTAAAGGTTTTTCTCCAGATGTTATCGAAAATTTCATGACTTATGCTTGGTATGGTAATCTGAGAGAAATGAAAAATGTAATTAAAAGAGCTACTTTGTTAACGGATGGCGATTGGATTGAAGCTAAAACACTACCATTTGAAATTTCAAATTATGTGAAATTACTATTCAACGATACGCCCAATACTTTGCCAACAATAGCAATTTCGCAACAATACGTTCCTCCAGTTTCACCTGTAACAACAGCAGCAGAGTCGATAAATGCTGTAAAACCAACGCTAAAATCAGCGGCGGTTGAAGCAGAATATGATATGATATTAAAAATATTGAAGGAAGTCAATTTCAACAAAAGTAAGGCCGCAAGAATGTTAGGAATCGACCGAAAAACGTTATATAACAAGATGAGAATTTTTGAATTATAGTCAAGTATATTCTTGCTATAAAACTGCTTTTTTAACCATTATAATGGATTTATCCGAATATTTACTCAATGTTTTCAGTTCAGAAAAACAATCAGATTTGTTTGATAGTTTTTTGCGTGCCATTCCAGATTTCGTTTATTTGCTTGATTTAGAAGATTCTAACATAACTTATCTGAATGAAAAAACGGGGATTATCGCTTATTATACAGCCGAAGAAGTATTATCACTTGATAAAAGTTTCTTTCCTGTAAAAAACTACGAAAACAGAGAGGATTTTTTCGATAAAGTAAATCAATTGTTTAAGGATACTAAAGAGGGCGATCATCGGTCGTTTACCATTGAATTATTAACAAAAGAGGGTAAAAGGCACATTGTTAGAAATAGAGCTACTTTATTGAAAAAAGATAAAAAAGATAATGCTGCTAAAATTGTGGTTATTGCCGAGGATATAACCAAAGAAACCGAAAATGCAGAACAACAAAAACAAAAGCAACTTCAGTTAAATAATGCCGAAAGTATTTTCAGCTATGGTAGTTGGGAATGGACATTGGGAACTGATTATGTGGTTTGGTCGAATGGTTTATTTGATATTTTTGGATACGATGCAAATTTATATCCAGATTCAAAGATGGCTTATGGTATCTATAATCAGCATATTGTTGAGGAAGACAAAGAACGAGTAAAGCGAATTTCTAACGATGCTATCGTCAACAAAAAACTATTTTATGAATTCGAACACGGAATAATTGATGAAAACAATAATCGAAAATTAATTGCCGTAAAGGGCAGAAGTTTTCTGAATGATAACGGCGAAGTAATCAGAGTATTGGGGACTTCAGAAGATGTTACCAAATTAAATGAACTCAAAAACACCTTAAAATACAAGATTGAAGAATTAAAAAAAGCGCACGATGAGTTAGAAAAAGCCGAAAGTTTATTCAAAGATGCGGAAGCCTTAATGAATTATGGGAGCTTTGATTGGGATGTAAATAATGATACCCTTTTATGGTCGGATGGTTTGAAAAGGCTTTTTTCTGGGGGTAGTATTACAAAACTCCCTGAAAATCTATCCTATGAATTCTATTTATCTCGGTTGCATGAAAATGATGTGAATTGGGTAAAAAAAATAGTTGAACAGGCCATTAAAACAAAAAAACCTTACTCCTTTGAACACAGATTAATAAACTTAGAAGGCATTGAAAGAACAGTTCATACCCAAGGATGGGTTATGACAAATGAAAAAGATGAACCAATTAAATTTGTTGGAAATACTGTTGATGTTACGGAGATGAAAGTTTATGAAAAAGATTTGAAATATAAAATTGAAGAATTAAATCGTTCCAATCAAGATTTAGAACAGTTTGCCTACATTGCTTCACATGATTTGCAGGAGCCATTGCGTAAAATTATGGCATTCGGCGAACGTTTGAATGGTAAATATGGTGAACAATTAGGTTCAGATGGTCAATTTTATTTATCCAGAATGATGGATGCCGCTAATCGTATGAAAATACTGATGGAAAACCTATTGTCCTATTCGAGAGTATCTACAAAAACAGAACCTCCTGAATTAGTTGATTTAGGGTTTATTATTGAAAGTATTTTGAGCGATTTGGAAATGAAAATTCAAGATGTTGATGCTCAAATAACGATGATGCCGATGCCTACGTTGAATGCCCTTCCCACGCAGATGCAACAATTGTTTCAAAATTTGATTAGCAATGCCTTGAAATTTGTCAAACCCAATGAAAAACCTAAAATTTCTATTGAAGCCCACGAAGCAGACCGAAAAGAAATGAGTTTATTGGGTGTTCCTTTTAAGCATAATAAATATTACAAAATCTCAATAAGTGATAACGGGATTGGATTTGATGAAGAATACGCCGAGAAAATATTCCTCATTTTTCAACGCCTACACGGGCGGTCTGAATTTGAAGGAACGGGTTTAGGATTAGCAATATGTAAAAAAATTGTGGATAATCATCACGGTTATATTATTGCTAAAAGCGAACCGAATAAAGGCGCTGTTTTTACGGTCTATTTGCCCGAGGATGAACTAATTACAGTCTAAAATCCAACTCTTTTATATAGCTAATCCTAAAACCAAATGATTAAAGATTATACCATAAAGTTGCTATTAGTAGATGACGATGAAGACGATTTTTATCTAACCAGTGATTATTTGAATGATATAAAAGGGCAAAATTTTGAAATAGATTGGGCTTTTTCATTTGATAATGCGCTGGAAAAAATCAAGCAAAAAACGTACGATTTATGTTTCTTTGATTTTTTATTAGGCGCAAAAACGGGGCTTGATTTATTGAAAATTGGCGCTGCTCATGGACTAAAAGCGCCCGTAATTCTCCTAACTGGCAAAGGTGACCAGCGCATTGATATGGAAGCAATGACCCTCGGTGCGTACGACTATTTGGTAAAAAGTGAATTAGATTCCGAAAAATTAGAACGCTGCATTCGTTATTCGCTCGACCGAGCCAACACACTCGCCACGCTCCGAGAAAGTGAAAGAAAATATCGCAACATTTTTGATAAAACAAAAGAAGCCATCTTTGCTACGCAGTTGGATGGTACTTTTCGCTATTTTACGCCCTCAACGACCGAACTTTTGGGTTATGATGAAAAAGAACTTTATACTCAAAAAATATACACGCTATTTGTAAAGTCGGAAGATAAAGAAAAACTCTTCACAACGCTCGAAGAAAAAGGGGAAATCAGTAATTATGAAGTCTTTTTAAATACAAAATCGGGTGAAAAAAAGCAGTGTTTAATTCATTGCAACCGTCAACTTGATGGAGAAGGGCTCCCTTATTATTTAGGAATTATTCAAGACATTACGACCCGAAAAAAAGAAGAAAGAGATTTTCTTTTATTTGAAAAAATGGCGGCAACGGGACGTTTAGTCAGAACGCTCGCCCATGAAGTTCGTAATCCACTTACTAATATAAATCTATCGCTCGACCAAATGGGGGAAGATTTTAATGATGAAGACTCCAAGTTTTTTTTAGATATTATTCGTAGAAATAGCCAAAGAATCAATGATTTGATTACTGAACTGTTGAATACCTCACGTCCATCGGAAGTGGTATTTAGTCGATTGGATTTGCAGGAAGTTTTAGAAAGTACCATCGAATTGGCCATTGATAGAATTAATCTGAAAGGAATAACTTTAATCAAGAAATTTACCAAAGATATTGTGGTAGATTTGGATAAATCAAAGATTCAAATTGCATTTCTTAATATCATCATCAATGCGGTTGAAGCGATGAAAGAAGGGCAAGGCATTTTAACCATAAAAACATTTTCGACCAGTAAAAATGCTGTATTAACTATCAAAGATAATGGTATTGGGATTAGTCAAGAACACATTGGCAGATTATTTGAGCCTTATTTTACGTCAAAAAACAATGGAATTGGGTTGGGTTTGGCCGCTACGCTCAACATTATTCAATCCCATAAAGCTCGTGTGGAGGTAGAATCAGAGATGGGTAAATGCACTACTTTTATTATCACTTTTCCGTTAGCGATATAATGCTTACATAAGTCTTTACGGAAGTCGTTGTTTTAGACGACGACTTCCGTAAAATTTATAAAATCTTAATCTTGAATAATCACTTTTCTACGGGTAAACATCTGCAAAGTCGAAGCCATCAACATGGCACTCACCATCATCAAAATGCCGAATACTGCACTGTAAACTACATATTTGTAATAAATAATATCCTGATTTCGGGCAATAATGATGCCTATCAAAGCCCAAATAATCGCCAATCCAACGTAGCCATTTCTAACATTTATCGTGGAGATAAACCCAATTGAACTACCAATCAAAATCATAATGCACGCCCACGATTGCCCCGAAATACCCGTAGGCATGATGCCATAGCCCACCAAAATGGCCGTAACATTGGCGATAGTGGCAATGCAAATCCAGCCAAAATATAACCCAAAAGAAGCCTTCACCACAACTTTGAGTCCGCCGCTAATATAAGGTTGAACGGCTTTTAGGTTTTTATTAATTTGAATTAAGGTTACTAAAATGCCCAGCATTATCACAATCGACAAAGGTAATATTTCGTAATGCCAAGCCACAATCCAAAGCGCATTGAAAGTAGCATTCAGGATAAATAAATAGCCAATTGCATTCAAAATCATCGCTAAATGAGGTTCGGGTTTTCGACTGAAAAGTGAACGAACTTGGTAAATGCAAAATATTAATAATAGCAAATAAATAACGCTCCAAATAGAAAAAGTTAAGCCCGTTGGAACAAACAAATTAGGATACTTATTGGATAATTCGCCCGTTGATTTTCCATTCAGGGGCAACCCGACCGCCAAACCGTTCATCGTAACCATAATGATAAAGAATAAGAAATTTAGCACCTGCAAAGTTTTAATTTTTGAAGTGCTAATAACAACCGTTTCATGATTTGAGACTGTTTCCATGTGTTATTTTGATTTAGTTTAATAAACAATTTTAATAATCATTTAAACATTAATGCCACCCAACATCCTTCCACAACTTGTTGTTTATGGGGTAATTATTCCCCATTTCCACAAAAAATACCGACAATTCCCCACGTTTTTTTCGCTAAATATCTCCCAAATTGTTGGTATATGATTTTTATAAGTATTTATGAAAATTTATCTCAAACTTGAAAATCTAAAATCATGAGAAGTCTCTTATATACTATCGCAGTTATTTTGATTATCGGTTGGTTGTTGGGCGTATTTGTTTACAGTGTTGGTGGCCTGATTCATATTCTTTTAGTGCTTGCGGTAATATCAATTATCTTATCATTGATTCGCAGAGGAATATGAATTTAGATTAATAAATTAATTCAACCCTTAAACATTTAATGTTATGGAGGCTATCGTACTTTTAATATTATCAATTTCCATCATCGGGATATTCATAATTTTTGGATTTTCTCATGTCAAAATTGAGAATAACGTTTCAAGTCAATTTAATGAAAGAGGTCACGATTTGAATTCATTTATGACAAAAATTAAAGGTAATTCTTCTAAACTGAGACTTTGATTTTTATTTCTACTTATAAATCATCGTGGCTGGCACAAGTTTTTAAACTGAATATACAAGATACAAATTTATTTAAACCTATGAAAAAGTTATTATTAACAGTAATTATTGCCATGTCTTGTATGACGACATTTGCTCAAGAAAAATTATTTACCGTTGGGCTTAGAGCAGGGGTAAATTTATCACAAGTTAGTGGGAATGATTTATCATTATCATCGGGAGGAAAGAATTTTAGTTTCAAAAGTAATGACACCCGTGCTTACGGATTTGTAGGGGGTGTTTTTATGAGATTCGGAAGAACAATCTTTATTCAACCAGAGATTTTATTATCGCAAAAAGGTGGCAAATTTGATGTTTTTGAAGACGGGAAAGCCAATGGAAAAACGATAGATTTGAAGTTAACAAATATTGATTTACCCGTTTTGATAGGGATTAAGTTAGCAAACGTACTGAGAATAAATGCTGGCCCTGTAGCAACTTTTAGATTATCGGATAGTGGAAATTTAGGCGATAGTATCAAAGAATATCAGGGGCAAAGTGCCAGTGAAATTTTCAATAATGTAACGTTAGGCTACCAAGCAGGGGTTGGCTTTGACATTGGTAAACTCAACATTGATTTGCGTTATGAAGGCAACGTCAATGATGTAGTAAATGTAAAATTTGCGGATGCCAGTAGTGCTTCAAAATTTGCAGCGAAAGGTAATTCATTACAAGCAACACTCGGATTTAATTTTTAAAGAATAAACCAATCTCAATTCTATTAAAATAATCAAAAATGAAAAAGAAAATCTTAGTATTTGTAAGTGTAATTGCATTAGACTCATTTTCAATGACTTCTTGTTCACGCAGTGAGAAAAAAGATATTGCTGAAAAAACCCAAGATGCTCAGGATAAAGTAGCCGAAAGTGCAGATAATGTGGCTTCGGATGTGAAAGACGGACTAAATCAAGCATCAGACGATATCAAGCAGGAACGCATGGAAATGTCAGCGAAGATTGAAGAAAAACGCACAGACATCAAAGAGGATATTAATAAAATGGATGCTAAAATGAGCAAAGCAACGGCTGAAGAAAAAGCTCGTTGGAAAGTTCGTAAAGCCAAAATGCAAGCTAAATTAGATGATTTGGATAATTCAATGGACGAATTAAAATCAGATACTAAACGTAATTGGAAAGAATTTAAGGCAGATTTAAATAAAAAAATTGATAATATCCAAGAAGATTTAAAGTAGTTTTTTTGAATATACAATTCATCAACAACATAGTAGATTTTTAATAGTGGTTAGATTGTGAGAAATAGGGGGCATATTTATGCTCCCATATTTTTAAAAACTACTCAAAATAAAATTTTAATAGTGGTTAGATAGTGTGGCTTAAGGGGGAGATTATTTTCCCCTTCTTACCTTTCTCTATCACTTAAATATAGATACTTAAAATATTAAATTAGTAATGGTTAAGGGGTTTTTGAAAGGGTAGGGATTTATTCCCTATACCTTTTTTTACAACCTTATTTGCTAATGAAAAGACTAATTAAGCAGTTAGGATTTTACTTAAAGGAATAGTTCTCTGAATTATTCCTTTTTTTATGCCTCTATTTTTGCTCTTGAAAGTACTAATTAATAGCATCTCAAAACACTACATTTTTCCTCATTCTGTGGAAGATTTTACTCAAAAAAACATCAAAATCATTGTAAAATATATGGTACAGAAGTTTTACAATTCTTAGTATAATTAAACAATAAAACTCATGGAAATTGACCCGCTAAAAAATAAAGTTAATTACGAGATGAAATCTGAGATTCAGCATCAAAAGAAAACAAAGCCTACTAATATGTTTTTGCTTCTTTTGGCCATCATTCTTGGTTTAATGGTGATATCAGTGGTTGGAGGATTGTGGTCAACAAAAAGTAATCAAGGACAACATAATATGGGAAAAGTAACACCTCAAGATTCAGCAATAATAAATAAATCAGATACTTTAAAACGATAAAACTACCGACGAAAATGGAAAATACGAAAGAACAACTCGAAAACGAAAAGGCAGAACGCCAGATGGATACTTTGGATAAAAAAGTAGCTGTGCTGAAAGCAGAAGCAAAAGAAACCGTTTCTGATGTAAAATTAGGAGTAGTTAATTTAGCTGAAAAAGCCGACGATTTGAAAGAAGATGCCTCGGATACTTGGGAAAATGTGAAAGATAAAGCAGGAGATATATACGAAGACGCAAAAGATAAAGCAGAAGAAATTGGGGAGAAAATTGGCGATAAATACGAAGAATTGAAAGCGAAAGCGAAAGCTGCTTTGAGCTAAAGTAATAAAATGATAATCTATTAACTCACAAAATAGCGTTTATTGTTACAAAATAATAGACGCTATATTTTAACTATGACAACACAATATGACATTCTCTTAACCGCTCTGAATGAGTTGATTGAGATTAATCACAGCCGAATTGATGGTTATAAAAAAGCAGCCGAAGATATTGATGGTGGAGATTTGAAGGGACTTTTTCAAGGAATGGTGAATGAAAGTGAGCATTTTACGGATGAGTTAGCAGCACACGTAGAAAAATTTGGTGGCGATCCTGCATCAGGAAGCACTTTCTCGGGTAAAGTTCATCAAGTGTGGTTAGACTTTAAAGCGGCCATTTCTTCAAACAACCGTGAGACTATTTTAAGTTCGTGCGAATTTGGTGACCAAACAGCTATCAAGGCTTATAATACCGCTTTAGCGTTGGATAAAGTACAAGCATCACCTGATTTTACGAGTTTATTGAATGCACAACGCTCTTCAATTTCTGAATCTTTGAAAGTTATTCAATCTTTGAAAACTTCAGAACATCATGCAAAAGCTGAACAACAAGTTTTGAACAATCAATAACGATTTTATTATAACACCTTGTTTTTTATTTATGAATGCCAAGACTACTGTTTTGGCATTTTTCTGTAACAAGTGTAGTAAAAATTAACACACATTAAATACTCAAATCATGAAAATCAGGAGCGAAGAAACCTTGAAAGAGTTGATAAACGTTTTCAAGATTAATGAATATCGGATTGAGGTATATCGAAAGTTGATGAGTATGATAAACAACCCCGAATTACAGCCATACTTCAAAGCACAGGTTGATGAGTCTGTTACGATTATTGAGGAACTAAATCCCTTAATTGATTCGATTGAAAATGCTGATAGTCCCTTGCATTTTGAGGATGCTAAAATGAGTCAATCTCAATTTTATTTTGGAATGGCCAGAGCTTCTAAAAACCCCAGAACGGTAATGGTTTCTTGTCAGTTTGGGGATGAATATTTAATGAATATTTACAAAAAAATGCTGGGATTATTAGAAATTAAAAACCTACCATATTTGAGGGATATTTTGACAAGGCACCTCAATAATCTGCAAACAGCTTTTACAAATGTTGAAAATACATTGCTCGAAAATATTCCAATCCTCCGTAGAAAATGATTTGTTTACCCAATATGTAGAATAATTACCCCTAAATATTAATCGGGATAATTTGTAAATATCTAAAAATCAGTTACTTAAAAGTTTGAACGGGAGATTTTATGACTGGTATAAAATTTTAAAATTTAGCTACAAACCAAATAACTTATCGTCATGAATAATGTAGCAGTAAATTTAAAAAAACAAATATTTCTTATTTTGATGTCGGTAGTACTTGCTTTTGGGGCATCATCTTGTAATTCATTTAAGAAATTAAATAAAACACAACGGGGAGCAATTATTGGTATTGGAGCGGGTGGTGCGTTAGGCGCAGTGATTGGCAGTAAATCAAAAAATCCAGCGGTTTATGCCATTATTGGTTCGGCAATTGGTGGAGTGGCAGGAACATTTATTGGAAGATACATGGATAAACAAGCCGAAAAACTAAAGAAAGATTTAGATGTTTTGGCGGATGTTGAAAGAGTAGGTGAGGGGATAAAAATTACGATGAAATCGGGCGTACTTTTTGATTTTAATTCATCAAAAGTAAATCCACGGGTGAACGAAAATTTAATCAAGTTTTCCGAAACCTTGAAACAATATCCTGATACAGAAATTTTAGTGGCAGGACATACGGATAATGTGGGAACGGCAGAATATAATATGAAACTATCGCAACAAAGAGCAGGCGCAATAGCAGCCGTTTTGAAGGCGAATTCAGTATCCCGTAATCGTTTGACAATTTTGGGATACGGTGAAAAAAATCCAGTAGCTGATAATGTTTCAGATTCGGGACGTGAACAGAATCGTAGGGTGGAATTTGCCATTGTAGCAAATGATAAATTGAAGAAACAAGCAACAAAAGAAGAAGTTGCTCAAAAATAATTACTAATCTCTTTCCTATAAATATGGCTCGAAAGTTTGCTTTCGGGTCATTTGCTTTTTATGGGATTTTCAGAAAAATAAAACGAGTATAATATTCCCCAAAGTAGCCAGAAAATGGCTTTTAGCGATGTGGAATGATTTATTGAATGATGGATACGACTAAATATAAACTTAATTAATAAACTGATGAAACTAATTATCAACAAAATTCAGCTTTTGACATTGTCAATATCCTTGGCTTGTACGACTGTAATAGCGCAATCAACGCCCCGAGATAGTACGAAAATAGACATTACCCAAACGCAAAAAATAGCCGCCAAAATTGATACGATTACAAAAGATATTGTGGTAGTAGTTAATAAATCCGTTGATAAAATCACACCCAGCCAACCCACAGAAGTAGCAAGAATAAATACGCCAACTCGCAGCGTCACGTTAACCGCAGACCCAACCTCAGACGGTGTTTTTCACACAGGCTCTTTAGTGCTGGGCGTAGGCATTGTTTATCAGAAAGATTTATTGCCTCTTATGCTTGCGGCCGAATACGGCATCGGTAGAAATATCGGCGTTGAAGTGAGAGGCTGGTATGGTAGTAAAACCAAAGATGGCGTATTATACCGTGATGGACTATTTGGTGTGGGTTTAAATTATCACTTTACGGGCGATATAACAAATTCTTCCAGCAGATTTGATGCCTATGTGGGCGGTTTGTACGGTAAAATTTTAGACCAATCGGGTTCAGCATTTTATGCACAAGCAGGAGCAAGATATTTCTTTATCGAACGACTTGGAGTGTTTGGTAATTTCAATATTGGTTTAGTAGGAAGCAGAGGAACTAATTTATCTTTTGGATTAACATACAGCCTTTTTTAAAATTGAAATGGAAAATAAAAGGAAATTAAGTGTTAAAAAAACTGTATTCATCTCAATCTTGAGTTTTATTGGGCTCTTTTTTATCGTGGCCAGCATTGGTTTTTGGAGTGTCAAACCATTGTTATCAAAACGTATCAAAACGGCGGTTTTAGCATCTACCGATAGTTTATATTATCTTGATTTTGAGGATATTAATTATGATATTGTTTCGGGCACAGCCAATGTTTTGGGCGTAGTTTGGCGAGCAGATTCTAATTTATTTGTGGGTTTGAAAAAAGTAAAAAAATTGCCCGATAACATTTATCAAGGCAAAGTAGATAATATAAAATTAACGGGATTACGTCCCTGGACTATCTTCTTTTCTAATAAACTGGAATTGAGTACAATCTCCATTAAAGACCCAAATGTAGAATTAATACATGAAAAACAAAATTACAACTCCTTTAAAACCGCTAAATCTCCCTATCAAATTATCTCAAAATTTGTGAAATCATTTTCCGTAAGAAAAATTATTTTTGAAAACATTAATTTCACTTATTCCAATTTAGGAAGCCCCCATAAACCGCATATCAGTAGGGTCGAAAACCTTGATTTAGAAGTGTCTGACTTATTGATTGATTCAGTTTCGGGGCAAGATAAAAAGCGGTTTTACTATACTAAAGAATGTATTTTTAGCTTGAAAAAAATACAAGTTCCTTCACAAGATTCTTTGAATACCTTGAAAATTAATGAATTATTGTTTTCTACCGAAACCCGCTCTCTTTCTATGAAACACCTGGTGCTTGAACCCCGTTTTAAACCAATGGATTACAGCGTTCATACTAATGGCGATGACAGGATAGGCATTATTTTTAATGATATTATTTTAAAAGAAATTGATATAAAAAAACTCTTTGAGGAGAAAAAAATATATGCCGAATCACTACAAATCAATCAAGGAAATGTAACGGTTTTTACGGATACCAGAACATTTAATGTGCCGCCAAAGTCTCCCTACCGCCCCTTCCCGCATGAGGCGTTCAAAGATTGGAATCTCAAATTTATGATTGATACCGTCAAAATGAGGAATTTCAATATCACTTATTCTGAATATAATCCTGATACAAAATCGGTTGGAAATGTCATTTTTAAGCAAGTAACGGGCAACATTAAAAACCTTACCAACGATACTATTCCACTAAAAACTAATCCAAATTGTTTGGTAAATTTCAATGGATATTTGATGAATAAAGCGGCCATTACTTTAAATTTTAATTTTGATATGTTGGCACCCAAAGGCGATTTTCTATTTCATGGTAATGTCAAAAGAATGGAAATAGCGCATCTAAATCAAGTAACAGCCTCTTTGGGTTTTGCTAAAGCTGAGAAAGGAATTTTGAATGAATTCACTTGTAATCTCAAAGGGGACAGATACGCCCTCAAAGGTTCGGCAACCATGCTTTATGAAGATTTGAATATTACGATTTTGAAAAAAGGAGAAGAAACGGGCTTGAAAAAGCGAAAATTATTATCATTTTTTGCCAATACTTTTGTGATAAAAGATAGTAATCCAATTGGCAAAGCACCCGTGCGAATATCGACCATCCAATACGAACGAATCCCAACAAAACCCTTTTTCTACACCCTTTGGAAAGGAATTTTATTGGGAATCACAAAATCGGTGATGGGATGAAATTTGGCAGTTTGTAGTGGATAATAAAACGGTAAACCGCTGTCAGGGTAAAGTCCGAAACCCTGACAGCGGCTTATGATAGAATTACTACAATTCATTAATCAATTTCACCAATTGATTTTTCTGTACCACGCCCGATTGTCGCCACAGAATTTCGCCTCCTTTAAATAATATCAACGTTGGAACACCTTGAATTTTATACGTTTCAGCCGTCGAGGGCGCTTTATCTACATCAATTTTAATGACTCTCACACGGTCGCCCATTTGTGTGGAAAAATCTTTCAAAATGGGAGCCATTGTTTTGCAAGGTCCACACCAAGTGGCAAAAAAATCTACCAACACGAGCGTATCGCCCTTGATAATGTCGGCAAATGTTTCTTTATTTTCTGTTGTTTTCATTTTTTCGATTTTTATTAATTAATTCCATAACAAAACAAAACCTTTTGCTGTTCTTCAATATGGTTATTTTAAAAAAATAATCGTGTATTTTTGTTAATATTGTTGTATAATTTAAGCAAGTTTATTCGTTTAAATGTCTGTAATTAAACCATTTGGCAAATGAAACCTCTAAGTGGAAATCAACAGTAATAAAGAACCATGCAAAATAATTTACTCAAAGGAGCAACTATCATTTTAGGGGCTTTATTAACCTTATCAGCTTGTACAAAACAATCTGTTGATACGCCAAATCCAACGGTCGTATCAAGTTTTAGTTTGATGCAAGATAAAATTCTTACGCCCACCTGTGCAACTTCGGGCTGTCACGCTTCCACTTCCGACGGTAATTATAATCAGCATGGCTTGGTTTTAGAAAAATCAGTTGCCTACGCAAATTTAGTGGGTATTACACCCGTAAATGCCCTCTCGAAAGCCGATGGACATTTGCGTGTAAGAGCCTTCAAATCGCTGGAAAGCCTTTTGTATCATAAATTAAATTGGGATGTTGCGCATCATGGCGGTAAACAATACGGTTCGCCCATGCCTTTGGGAAGTACGGCTTTGAGCGTTGGGCAAATTGAGTTTGTCCGTCGTTGGATTGAGGCAGGCGCTCCACAAACTGGCGAAGTGGCCGATGCAAAATTATTGGATGACAAAACGCCGAGTGTTTCAACCACGGATGCTTTTAAAGCCATGAGTTCTCCCAGTGCAGAAGGTGTGGAGGGATTTCAATTGAAGGTGGATAAATTTACGGTTAATCCGAATTTTGAACGTGAATTGTTTGTAAGAAGAAATGTGGGTAATACCTCAGAGATTTACGTCAATAAAATCAAATTGCAATCTCGTCCAAACAGCCATCACATGGTTTTGTATGATTACCGTGACCGAACAAATTTACCCGTTATTGACCAAATAAGAGATTTAAGAAATCCAGATAATGGTCTCAATCTTTTCACGGTAATTCAAATGTCGAACCATATTTTCTTGGGTGGAGGGACTCAAGCCAATCAAGAATATGTATTTCCAGAAGGGACAGCTTTATTATTGCCAGCCAATTATTCGATGGATTTAAATCCGCATTATTTCAATAAAACAAATACCGCACTTTACGGTGAAAATTACGTTAATTTATACACCACCCAAAAAGCAAAGGTGAAATATGTGGTAAAAACCATTGATTTTAATAATACAAACTTAACCATTCCTGCCAGTGCTAAAACGACCATTTCGAAAGATTTTACCTTCGGAACAAACGTAAAAATTGTGTCGTTGACCTCACATACGCATAAATTTGGGGAAAAATACGTTATCAAAATCTTCGGAGGAGCAAGAAATGGTGAAGTAGTGTACGAAAATACGGATTGGGAACACCCAGCGGTGATAAATTTTGCCACGCCAATAACTTTGAAAAAAGGTGAAGGCTTGACTTCGGTGGTAACTTACAACAATACTTCGACTGCCAAAATCACTTTTGGATTGACTTCGGATGATGAAATGGATATCATTTTTGGGTATTATTATGAGGAGTAGTTAGGACAGTAAGTAGTTTTCAGTAGGCGGTAAAAGTTTTATATTACGTACTATCAAAAAAAGGCTTCTTAATTCAAGAAGCCTTTTTTTGATTATTTCACGTGTGTGCTTTTCACTGCTTCCTAAAAACTGTCAACTGACTAATAAACTATTGCTGATGAATATCCGAACCACCCGTAGAGCTTGATTTCACCACTCTTGCACCGCCTTTGTGATAAACATCGCTTCCGCCCGTTGCTGAAATACTGATTTCTTTTTCTGCCCAAACGTAGGCATCCGAACCACCCGTTGACGAAACGCTGCAATAATTTGAACGTAATTTGCTGGCTTTCAAATCGCTACCACCCGTTGAAGAGGCTTTAAAAACGGTGGCAGTTCCCGATAAAATCACGTCCGAACCACCCGTTGTTTCGCAAGTCAATTCGTCGGCATCCAAGTCTAATTTTATATCCGAACCACCCGTTGCTCGCACATCAAGTTTAATTAAATCTAATTTTCCTTCCGAAAAAACGTCCGAACCACCCGTTGCCGAGAGGCTATTAAGGTTTTTTACGGTCACGTAGGCTTTGATGGTTTTTTTATTACTCCAATCAAAATCAAAATTGAACCAACCTTTTTTACTGCCAGCGTATATTTTTAAAACATCACCCTCTTTTTCGGTGATAACTTTTTCCATTTTATCTTTATCACCCACAATTTTTACGGATTCAACACTTCCTTGCTTGATGTATAAATCAATTCCACTCGAAATACGAATACCTTTGAAATTGGAAATGTTCCGAATTTCTTCAGTGTTTTGTGCGTAAATAACTGAGGTACAAAGATTTAAAAATAATAAAATGACAATGGATTTAGTTGAGGTTTTCATTTTTTTGTTTAGTTATTTGTTATTTGTAATTGGTGATAAGTCGGCAATTCAAATATAAGATGCAATCGGCGAGTAAAAGGTTGCATAATCATTATCGAGTTAACGTAGGCTGGGTTCAAAACCCAGCCTACGTTAAATAACAACCATAATACTAATTCGGAAATGAAATTTTTCCCATCGAAACCGAAGGAATCCCTCGGCGAGAGCCAAAATCTGACTCACCACCCGAAACCGTTTCATTGGCTAAAATAGCAAAAAGTACGGCTTCTTTTGCATCGCCCGATATTCCTAAATCGTTGGTTTCAAGGAAATTACAAGGCAATAATTCTTTTAGCCATTCAACTAACAACGGATTGTGCATTCCTCCGCCCGACATATATACGTTGAAATCTTTGATGTTATAGGAAGTATTATTAACTGTAAAATAAATGGCTTCCGCAATCGTCTCGGAACTGAAACGAGTTAAAGTTGCCAATAAATCATTTACTGAAATATCTTCTGTATTACTTTTTGCTTGTGCTTTTTTGACGTATTCAATGCTAAATAATTCTGGACCCGTAGTTTTTGGAAATGCACCTTTGAAGAAATTATCAGCTTTTAATTCATCTAAAAGGAATTGATTTACCGAACCTTGTCGGGCAATTTCGGCATCTTTATCGTAGGCTTTTTCTGGAAAATATAATCTTGTAAAAGCATCAATAAGTGTATTTCCCGTTCCTGTATCCGTCACAAAAACCTCCTCTGGATTCATGGTTGTGGGTAAATACGTAAAATTGGCAATGCCGCCCATGTTGAGCATAATACGATTTTCTCCTTTTTTGCCAAAAATAAAATAATCACCATAAACGGCTAATGGAGCACCTTCACCACCCGCAGCAAGGTGTTTTTGTCGGAAATCTGAAATAGAAATAACCCCTGTTTTTACGGCAATATGATCGCCATCGCCAATTTGTAAAGTCGCATTCGGAAATTTCTCTTGCTGATGCAAAATCTTGGGAGCGTGCATGACTGTTTGCCCGTGTGAGGCTATTAAATCAACTTCATGCGAAGGCACATTCCAAGCTTTCAAGCAATCCAAAATCATCGTGGCATGAAGTACGCCAATCCATTCATTCAATAACGCAAGGTGCTGAAAATCAATGGTTTGTTGAGCAAAAACTTTACGAATTTCCGTTTTGATTTCTTCGGAATAATCAACCGTATCAAAATGTAACAATTTGACTTCGGTACTTTCTCCCGCCCCCGAAATCTCACAAAGAGCCACATCAAGCCCATCCATCGACGTTCCCGACATCAAGCCGATAATTTTACGAGCGGGCTTTTGAGCAATTTGGTACAGGTTTTGGAGGTTTTTGTTCATGGTTTAATTGAAAAGATAAGTTGGGTTTATAATTTCTAAAATTACAAAAAGTTCTCGTAGTATAGGCGTTAAGTTTTTTACTGGCATAAGTTTTTAGGTAGATTACCGTTA
>JBBAKY010000037.1:0-33082 GCA_040403295.1 Arcicella sp. | reverse complement strand
AACTACAAATTTCAGCCTTTTTTTATTAATCTTAATTTTTCATCGGGTAGAGTATAGATTTTTTTAAATAATTAGGTAAACAAGTTATATTCCAATAATTAAATTCACTTGCCAAGTAATTTGGAATAGCTGATTTAATATATTTTCTCAATAAATTTATTATCTCCTTAAAATATAATTTTTCTTTAAGTTTTAAATACCTGTTTTTGAACTTATTTCTTACATCATCATTGTTGAATTTGCTTCCTATTAGGGTATTGTAGGACAAATTACTTACCCATTTTTCTTGTTGTACTTCATCAAAAACATTCAAAAATTCAACTTGTTTGAGATTACGAATTCTTAATTTTAGGGTTTCAAATATTGCTATTGTTGTATTTTCTTCTGAGAGCAGTAAATCTTCAATTGTTGGTTTGAAATATACTGTTACAATATCATTATACTTTTTAAAATGCTGTTTAATTCTGACTTGGATTTTTTTTGCCTGTCCTATATAGTATTCATTATTGCTAAATTCAAGTATATATATCCCACTACATTTTTCGTCTCTTAGATTTTGGAATCCGTAATCACTAACTATAAATAATTTATTATTGTCATTTGGATTTGCAGTTTTTACTTTTTCAATCTCATTGATTTTTTGAAAGCGCTCAATATCTTGAACTTCATTCAAAAGTAATTGGGCAATATCAATATTTGCTTTTTCATATTGTTCTGTCAAATTATATATATCCGCTCTCCATTTTAAAGCAACTTCGTCGTCATAATTTAACAAATGATTTGAAAATAATTCAATAGCTTTTTCATAGTTTTCAATAAAATAATTACACCCTCCTAAGTAAAAATCTATACTATCTAATTCGTTATTTAATAATTTTGCACTTTCTAAATCTCTGATTGCTAAATCATATTTATCTGTTGAATAATAACAAATACCTCTATTATATAGTCCTAAAGCATAGTTTGGATTTAATTCTAATGCTCGTGAAATGTCAATAATTGCATTATTAAATTCTTCCATTTCAATAAAAGCTTTACCTCTTGCACCGAAAAGTAAATAATTTGTCTTGTCTAATTCTATTTTTGAATTACAGTAATTAATCATTCCAACAAAGTCTTTTTTGTGGAAATAGTTTATCAAAGTTTCACTTAATTGAATTTTGTCACTCATTGTCTGTTAGTCTCATTTTTCAAATTAGCACATAACGAGTATATAATCGCAATATACCCGATTAATTTAAAATTCATTGCGTACTTTATTAAAGCATGAATAAATAAATTTGACAAAAAAAAGTGTTATAAAACCTACAAAGGAGATTTCATAACACTTTTTTAAATATATTTAGGCTTAACACCTAAATCAAATTACTTCACCTCCTCAAAAGGCACATCTTCCGCTTGTGAATTTGAACCTGCATCGGCAGTTTGTCCATTGTCACCACCCATTGGTTGTCCGTCTTGTGGATTTCCAGTTTGCGCATACATCTCAGTTGATGCCGTTGCCCAAGCGTTGTTCAAGGCTTCTAAAGCAGTGTCAATTGCTCCACCATCACGTAATGCGTGGGCTGAACGTAAAGTTGTCAAAGCACCTTCAATCGCTGATTTATTACCTTCTGATAATTTATCACCGTATTCTTTCAACTGTTTTTCCGTTTGGAAAATCAATGAATCTGCTTGGTTGATTTTTTCAATTTTTTCTCTTTCAGCTTTATCTTCTGCTTCGTTAGCTTTTGCTTCTTGACGCATTCTTTCGATTTCAGCATCCGTCAAACCGCTTGATGCTTCGATACGGATATTACTTTCTTTTCCAGTTCCTTTATCTTTTGCTGATACGTGGAGGATTCCGTTGGCATCAATATCAAAAGTAACCTCAACCTGTGGAACACCACGAGGTGCTGGTGGAATACCATCTAAGTGGAAACGTCCCAAAGAACGATTTTGTGCTGCTAATGGGCGTTCTCCTTGCAAAACAACCAATTCAACCGAAGGCTGATTGTCGGATGCAGTGGAGAATGTTTCAGATTTTTTGGTAGGAATCGTTGTGTTTGATTCAATCAATTTAGTGAAAACTCCACCCATTGTTTCAATACCCAACGACAAAGGAATCACGTCCAATAAAAGTACGTCTTTCACTTCACCCGTCAAAACACCACCTTGAACTGCCGCACCAATTGCCACCGCTTCGTCAGGGTTTACGCCTTTAGATGCTTTTTTACCCCAGAATTTTTCAACTTCTTCCACTACTTTTGGAATACGAGTTGAACCACCTACCAAGATAACTTCGTCAATGTCAGCGTTTGAAAAACCAGAGTTTTTCATGGCACGCTTAGCTGGTTCCATCATACGTTGGAACAATGAATCTGCCAATTGTTCAAATTTAGCACGTGATAAGGTACGTACTAAGTGCTTAGGCATTCCATCCACAGGGAAAATATACGGCAAGTTGATTTCCGTAGAAGCACTTGATGATAATTCAACTTTCGCTTTTTCAGCCGCTTCTTTCAAACGTTGAAGAGCCATTGCATCTTTGCGTAAATCAACCCCTTCGTCATTTTTAAATTCGCCTGCCAACCACTCAATAATTACCTGGTCAAAGTCGTCACCACCTAAGTGTGTATCACCATCAGTTGATTTTACTTCAAAAACACCATCACCTAATTCCAACACTGAAACGTCGAAAGTACCGCCACCTAAGTCGAAAACGGCAATTTTCATATCTTTACCACCTTTATCAAGACCGTAAGCCAAAGCAGCTGCGGTTGGTTCGTTGATGATACGTTTTACTTCTAATCCTGCAATTTGTCCAGCTTCTTTGGTAGCCTGACGTTCTGCATCATTGAAATAAGCAGGAACAGTAATAACGGCTTCTGTAACAGTTTGTCCAAGATAATCTTCGGCAGTCTGTTTCATTTTCGTTAAAATCTGCGCCGAAATTTCTTGTGGTGTATAAAGACGGTCGCCAATGCGAACACGTGGAGTATCGTTTGAACCTTGCTCAACCGTGTAAGCAATCGTTTTTAATTCGCTTCCAACTTCTGTATAACGTTTACCCATGAAACGTTTGATAGACGACACTGTGTTTTTAGGGTTAGTAATAGCCTGACGTTTGGCTGCATCTCCGACTTTACGTTCACCGTTGCCATTATCTAAAAATGCCACGATTGAAGGTGTAGTACGACGACCTTCTGAGTTAGCGATTACGACTGGCTCATTACCTTCCATTACGGCTACGCAAGAGTTGGTTGTTCCTAAGTCAATACCGATAATTTTTCCCATTTTATTTATTAATTTATTATTTGAATAAGTTTTTAATCTAATTTTCCTTAATTTCAACAATCTTAATGCCAGTAGGTTTTTTATCCATTTTTTATGACAGATTGACAGCAAAAGGGCTTTTTGTTGTCAGACTTGCGGTAATAAAGATTTAATTACTGACAAAAATAATCATATATTTGTCGATTTCGTCAGAGCTACTGAGTCGCACAAAAATGGTCGTAAAGACATTAATAATCCAATAAAATGAAAATATACATTCACACAAAATTTCAAAATACTGAAAATCAGTCTTTTAAAGAGAGTTTAATTCCAAAATACGAAGTCGTAATCGGGGAGGAGATACCCGCTGAAAATCAAAAAGCACAATTTTTGGATTCAGACATTTGTTATGGAAATCCGCCAATAGCATGGGCAAATGAAACCGTAAAATTGCAGTGGCTTCAACTCAATAGTGCTGGACTCGACCCGTATCAACAATTACTTGATTATCAATTCAAATTGACTAATCTAAAAGGTTATTTTGGACAATCAGTTGCAGAAACTACTGTAGCAGGAATTTTGGGGGTTTATCGTAAAATAGATGAACTTGCCCGATTACAAACACAAAAAAAATGGGTAGGCACTCCCATCCGAGAGACGCTACATTTACTCTACCATGCAAAAGTACTGATATTGGGAAGTGGCGCTATTGGTCTGAAAACCAAGCAATTATTGTCTGGGTTTGAATGTGATACAACCGTTTTAAATTCAAAAACGATTAGTCAAATTGAAGATTATCTGCCCGACACGGATATTTTGGTAAGTACGTTACCCGATACCTCCGAAACAAAAGGTTTAATCAGTAAAGCATATTTAGAAATGCTAAAACCGTCGGCTTTGTTTGTCAATGTTGGCAGAGGATCCAATGTAGATGAAAAGGCTTTGATAGAAATTTTAAAGGCAAAACGTATCATGGGAGCCGTTTTGGACGTTACAGAAGTAGAGCCACTTCCTGAGGATAGTGTACTTTGGGAAATGGAAAATGTACTTTTAACCCAACATTCATCGGGTGGATGGTTGGAAGAAAGTTCTGGAAAAGTAAAATTCTTTTTAGAGAATTTGGGTAGATTTGAGCGAGCACAAGAATTATTGAACGTAGTAGATTTGAAGAAGGGCTATTAGGTAAGGTTTCTATTGCTCGACCAAAGCATAAATGTGGCAATTAATCCGCTCATGAAATTGGAAATTATCGTTTAGTATTGACAAATTTATTTATTCAAAGCTATACAATTTTCTACAAAAGATAATCAAAAATGCAGATATGAATGATAAAAATATTTTTCGGATAAAATTTTTGACGAAGGGCGTATTCAATACGCCTTTTTATGTTTCGCTATTTTTTTATCTACTTAATTGTCAGCAGATTATAGCCCAAGATAATCAGCGATACTTAGCTTTAGTATTGGTAAATATTGATGAAAAAGAGGATGATTTAGGCGTGAAAGAAATTGAAAAAGCGCATCAATTAGGATTTAATGCGGTTAATATTGCCGTGCTTTGGGACTACGTGAAAGTCTATCGGGCGGGTACGCCAAATCCATGGATTCAAGTGGATAATCAAATGAAAAAAGCATCGGAATTGGGAATGAAAATTGGGCTTCGTGTGTGGGTGGACGGTTGGTGTGGCGATGATAAAAGCCAATGGTGTTCTAATTTTAACGAGAATGATTTAATGACTGATGGCGAGGGAAAATACGATTATGCTCAATCAGGGCCAGGCAAGCGTAGAATGACTTCTTTTGCGAGTACCTCTACCTTAACTCGCATGAAAAATTTCACCACGGAAGTGATGGAGAGGTATAAAAAATACCAAGAAAATGGCGATATTCTGTACGTCAGTTTAGCCACTACGGGCGAACAAGAATTGGGCTATCCCTTCGGCAATTCGACTACGGATGGAATGTTTGATTATTCACAGCCGATGCGAGAAGCCTACCGGGTTTGGTTGCGAAGAAGATATTGTAATGATTTGAATTTGTTGAAAAAATCTTGGGGGGGAAATTATAACGATTTGAAAAGTTTTAATGAAATCAATCCCAAATATAGCCAGTATTTTCAGTACACCTTTGAAAACCAGGATGGTAGAGATTGGTATAATTTTCGACATTTTATGTTAAAGCGTTTTAGTGCTGAATTTATTCAGACTGTGAAATCTGTAAAAGTAAGCCGACCTTTCAAGTTTGTGAATGATTATGGTTCGGTCTTCGATGATTTATCCGTGAGGCGTGGAACGATGGCTTTTCAGGATTTAGCCGAGGGAACGGATGGCATAAAAGTGAATGATGCTCTGCCGTATAATCATCGTTTTTCGATGGATTTAATACGAAGTAATATGCCTAATAAATGGGTAATGAATGAGGCAGAATTTAAAGAATTAATTCCAAGTCAAACAGAATCAGCCGTTCTTGCCAATGAATCTTTTCAGCAAATTGACCAATCTTTTGCTCATGGTGCTAAAATGGTTGCTTATTTCCCAAATGTAAAAGGAAAAAATCTGATGGAAGTTTTGGAAAATTCCCCAAAATTTGTGGAAGTAATCAAAAATAAATGGCTGAATAATAAAACGCCAATTTCGGTGAGTCCCAAGGGTAAAATGACGATTAAATTATCTGAATTTTTATTTGATGGAGGTTGCGTAATGGGTTCGGGAAGATGTAAAGTATTACCGATTTGGCAGGATATTTCTGCCAAAAATGGCGGACAGCCCGTAGAAGTAATTATGGAAGAGGATTTTATAAAGGATTCTACGCCCGTTTGTGAAAATTCAAGTATAAATTCTGAGTACGAAGGGCAATTGCAAAAAGCTGATTGTTTAGGTGGTTACGGCTGGATTGTCAATAAAAGTAATATTGTGGAATCTGTTAAATACGAAGTGCAATTGGATGGCAAAACGATAAAAATAGCATTAGCTGATAGTTTAAATCATGAATCTCAACGATTTTTTGGGAATGCAAAACACGGCTTTTTTTTCAAATTGCCTTTACTTTCTGACGGGAACCATAGTTTGAAAATCAAAATTCCGAATAGTAGTTTTTTAATTGGAAATGCTAAAATAAGTATTAATTGTGCCAATTTAGGAAAACAATCTACTATTAACTCTATCAATATTTGTCCAGAGTGTGAGGAATTAAATCTTTATCCAAACCCCGCCACTGAACAAATTTCTTTGGGTTTTAAACTGCTTGATTTCAAACCTGTTTTGATTGAAATATTTGATGTTTTGGGACGAAGAGTTCATTATTCAGATACTTACGGATTAACGGGTGACAATGATTTAGAAATTAGTACGCAACATCTCAGCGCAGGAACGTATGTCGTAAATGTAAAAATTGACCAAAAACTTTACCAACGTAAATTTGTGAAAAGGTAAAATTTATTGAGTCTGTCAATGGGTTTTGCATTCAGCAGTCCCTTCTTTTATGCCAAATGTAATTAGATGCTCATTATCGGGAAATTTAGATGAATTTAGGGTTATTTCTACTGTTGAAGGTTGATTTTTTGATAAGAAATGCCTTAAAATAGTATGAGGAATTGTGTATTTAATTGGACAAATTTTATTTATTATTATAATATTTTTTCACTAAACGGCCTAAAAACGTATATTTGCAGTTGGATAAAAGTTTGGAGTTAATTTTTAGAAAATTGACCCCTTTTTTTATGTTCGTCGATCTTTACTTTCAACAATTTTAACCGTTTAGTATTAGATTTTTAACCATTAAACACAAATAAACCCTTAAATTAAACAAATGAAGGACATTATTTACTTAGTACCAGCTTTTGGTATCATCGGATTGCTGTACACGGCATGGCGTTTTAGTTGGGTGACAAAACAACCCGCAGGTGATGCCAACATGCAAAAACTCTCTGGCTACATTGCCGATGGAGCTATTGCATTCTTGAAAGCAGAATGGAAAGTTTTAGCTTATTTTGCTATTCCAACTGCGATTTTATTGTTTTGGTTAGGATCAAACAAAGGTACTGCCGAACATCCCATTCACTCTTCTCCAATTATTGCATTTTCCTTTTTGTTAGGAGCATTCCTTTCGGCTTTGGCTGGATATATTGGAATGAAAATCGCAACGAAAGCAAACGTTCGTACAGCACAGGCGGCTCGTACCTCCTTATCAAAAGCCTTGGAAGTATCTTTTACGGCTGGTTCTGTAATGGGAATGGGCGTCGCAGGTTTAGCAGTTTTGGGTCTTGGTGGACTTTTCATTACACTCTATAACGTTTTTGCCAAAGATATGCCTTTGACTTCTGTTGAAATGAGAACGGCAATTGAAGTATTAGCAGGTTTTTCATTAGGAGCTGAATCTATTGCTCTTTTTGCTCGTGTGGGTGGAGGTATTTATACCAAAGCGGCTGACGTTGGAGCAGATTTAGTGGGTAAGGTTGAAGCTGGAATTCCAGAAGACGATGTTCGTAATCCCGCCACAATTGCTGATAACGTCGGTGATAACGTCGGTGATGTGGCTGGTATGGGGGCTGATTTGTTCGGTTCTTATGTGGCAACAATATTAGCAACAATGGTTTTAGGGCAGGAAATTGAGGTAACAGATAATTTCGGAGGATTTTCTCCCATTTTATTACCCATGATGATTGCGGGTGTTGGTCTTTTGGCTTCCTTGGTTTCAACTTTCTTTGTTCGTATCAAAGGGGAAGATTCTTCGGTACAAAATGCTTTGAACTTAGGAAACTGGGCTTCGGTGATTATTACTTTTATCACTTCTTATTTCTTGGTGAAAAAAATGTTGCCAGAAACACTTAATCTTAGAGGATTTGAATTTACTTCAAATGGCGTTTTCTTGGCGATTGTGGTTGGATTGGTCGTGGGTGCTTTAATGTCGATTATCACGGAATATTATACCGCAATGGGAAAACGTCCTGTGTTATCAATCATTGAAAAATCAGGTACAGGACATGCTACCAACATTATTGGTGGTTTGGCAGTGGGTATGGAATCAACGGTTTTACCAATTTTGGTATTAGCAGCAGGTATCATTCTTTCGTATAAATTCGCTGGACTTTATGGTGTTTCAATTGCAGCGGCTGGTATGATGGCAACAACGGCAATGCAATTAGCCATTGATGCTTTTGGTCCAATTGCGGATAACGCAGGTGGTATTGCTGAAATGTCTCAATTACCCCCAGAAGTTCGTGAGCGTACTGATAATTTAGATGCAGTGGGTAACACAACGGCAGCAACGGGTAAAGGTTTTGCGATTGCTTCGGCAGCTTTGACTTCTTTGGCTTTATTTGCCGCTTTTGTGGGTATTGCTGGGATTAAAGCAATTGATATTTATAAGGCAGACGTTTTGGCAGGTTTATTTGTGGGAGGGATGATTCCATTTATTTTTAGTGCTTTGTGTATTGCAGCGGTTGGAAAAGCAGCGATGGAAATGGTAAATGAAGTGCGCCGCCAGTTCCGTGAAATTCCAGGAATTATGGAATATAAAGCTGAACCAGAATACGATAAATGTGTCGCTATTTCAACGGAAGCCTCAATTAAACAAATGATTCTTCCAGGAGCAATTGCTTTAATTACGCCTGTATTGGTTGGTTTCACGATGGGACCCGAAGTTTTGGGAGGTTTATTAGCGGGTGTAACGGTTTCGGGTGTTTTGATGGGCTTGTTCCAATCAAATGCTGGTGGTGCTTGGGATAATGCTAAGAAATCTTTTGAAAAAGGTGTTTTGATTGATGGCGTTAAGCACAAAAAAGGCTCTGAGCCTCATAAAGCGGCCGTTACGGGTGATACAGTTGGTGATCCATTCAAAGATACTTCTGGTCCTTCAATGAATATTTTGATTAAATTAATGTCAATCGTTTCTTTAGTAATTGCGCCATATATTGCCGTTGATTCTTCAACGACCAAAGCAATGGCAGGGATGAACATTGAAGCAATTACGCCACAATTAGCTTCTGAATTGCCTGTTTCTGAGGGAATTAAGAACTTAGGGGCGAAATTGGACAAAGCCCTTTCATCGGGTGTAACGTTGAATATTCCAGAAAATGGAATTGAAAGTAATTTGTTGAAATTCATCGAAAATAAAGACCAAGCAATTGATAAAAAAGCATGGTTTGATTTTGATAACTTGACTTTTGAAAATGGCAAATCAATCTTGAAAGCAGGTTCAGAAAAACAATTGAAAAATATTGCTGAGATTTTGAAAGCATTTCCAAACGTAAATATTAAATTGGGCGGCTATACCGACAATACGGGTGATGCCAATGCAAACTTGAAATTATCGGGCGACAGAGCTTCAACGGTTAAAGCAGAATTGATTAAGTTAGGAATTACTGATGCTCGTTTAGAATCAGAAGGTTACGGACAAGAAAATCCAGTAGCAACGAATGAGACAGAAGAAGGACGTTCCGCAAATCGTAGAATTTCTATTCGTGTAACTAAAAAGTAAGCTATAGCTTTTGAGCATATATTCTCAAAAACAAAAACGGGTTGGCAATTTTGCTAACCCGTTTTTGTTTTACTTTGTAGAAATATAAAAACCATAATGAATATAAAACCAACCCAAACCATTCCGTCTGCTTTATTTTTGATTACCCTCGCTGTCAATCTTTCGATGCCACTTTTTCGTCCCTATGCCGCTTTGGCTGGATTTAATAACGGTCAAACTTCATTGGTATTGGCTACTTACGTTTTGGGAATGATTCCTTGCTATATTTTTTTGGGAGGAATTTCTGATAAAATTGGTAGAAAACCCGTGTTGATTTTTAGCCTATTCTGTGCCTTATTTTCCGATGTAATTATTTCCATTTACCCAAATGTTTATGCTTTGATTTTTGCTCGTTTCTTTCAAGGCATTGCCCTTGGACTGAGTATGGGAACTGGTACGGCTTATTTAGCCGAAATTCTATTGCCCAATCCTGATGCATCGACTCGTGCGGCAAATGCCACTTCTATGTCCACCGCTCTTGGGTTTAGTGGAGGAGCATTTATTACAACTGTTGCCCTTTTGATTCATTTTACTCATTCTCCCATTACTTATTTTATTGCGGTGGCAATCACACTTATTGGAATTATTTTGGCTTTAAAATTGCCAAATTTGCCACCTATGGGCGGTTCTTTACTCCGGCTTCCTTACTTTCCGAAGAGTTCTTTTCCAATAAATTTATCTATCGCAATTTGTTGGGCGGCTACTGGCGTGGTTATTTCCATTATTCCTACGCAATTAGCCAAATTTGGTTTCACCGCTTATGCAGGTTTTTGTTTGGTTTTAATTAACTGGACCGGGGCGTTTTTGCAACCATTTATTCGTCAAAGATTTGCGCCAAATTTAAGTTTGAAATTGGGGTTTATGTTAATTCCAATCGGATTTGGATTAGTTGTTTTGGGATGTTTTTATGGAATTCTTCCAGTCGTTTTAGTAGGCACTGCCGTCATTGGTTCAGCGGCTTATGGATTTAGTTATCAAGGAGGTTTGGCATTAATCGCCAATTTGGGCGGACAACAGCGAGCCAGAGCCGTATCGGGATATATGTTTTACGGGTATATCGGTTTCGGAATTCCTGCGGTGTTTTTGGGTTATTTGGCCGATGCTTTTGGAATAATTCATGCGTTGATAGTTTTTGAAACGATTATTGCCGTGTTGAGTATTTACTTGTTTTTGACTTTTGACCGAAAGAAGGAAATTATATGAATTGGAAATTTGTCTTGTTTTCTGGACAAATTTCCTTTACTTTGAACAGGTATTTCGAAAGAGCTTTATCGAAAGATTATCCACTTTTAAAGTACCAAACTATTTGAAGTTTAGGAACATCAATCATCGAATAACAAACAACGAAAATTATGTTAGCTCAAGAAGAAGCAGCCATTTATTCAAAATATGATTCGCAAATTCGTGATAATATTTCAATTGTTTTCAATGCTCGAAAAGGTTTGAGTGCTCAGGCATACTATGATATTATTTTGCTTTCAGGATTTAAAAAAGAACAAATTGCCCAATTATTCAATACTTCCGCCAAAACCATTACCCGCTATACCCACGAAAACAAAAATCTTGATATAGTCAGTAGCGAACACGCCCTAAAAATTATTGCTCTTTTCAGAAAAGGCACCGAGATTTTTGGAGAATTAGAAGCATTTCGCCGTTGGATTCAAAAACCTGCCTACGGTTTAGGTTGGCAAGTTCCCGTTGAATTGATGGAAACATCAGGTGGGATTGAATTGGTGATGGAAGAATTAATTCGTATTGAGTTCGGTGATTTAGCCTAATATTAAAAATCTTATGCAAGTTTATAGAATCGGTCTGGCAAAATGGATTAATAAATTGAACGCTTCTGGAAACAAGGCGAGATGGAGTAAAAAAGGCTCTCATGTGATTTACACAGCATCTACAAGAGCATTAGCGTGTCTCGAAAACATAGTCCATCGTTCAGGGGAAGGCTTACAACAAGCGTTTAAAGTAATGGTGATTGATATTCCAGATGATATTTTGATGGAAGAAATTTTATTAAAAAATTTAGAAGGAGGTTGGAATAAGTCTGATGATTCAACGTATGAAATTTGCCAATCTAATCTGTTGGTGAAGATTGGCTAGAAAGAGCAGAAAGTGCCGTTTTAAAAGTACCCTCATCAATTATTCATAAGGAATCCAATTATTTGTTTAATATCAATCATCCAGATATTAAAAGAATTAAAATTATTGATTTAGAAGATTTTGAATTTGATTTACGAATAAAAGAAAATTAACAAAAAAGCAATGTCAACACGACACTGCTTTTTATTTCTCAAAAGAAAATCCACTATCCAACAACTTCAGAACCCTTTGTTTTTTCCAAGTCTCAACATCATTATCGGCAATTTTCTGAACTGATGTCTTTTCATTTATTTTATAAATATCCAACAATTTATTTTCAGCAATCATTTGTTCTATTGCCTTTTTTAACACTAAAATTGAACCTCCCAAGCCCCGATTTACGCATAAATCTACTCGTAAAGCAAAACCTCCTTGCGTTCTGATGAGTTGATTTAACGTGTAATTTGCTCCATTAATAAAAATCAATTGCGTAGGTGAAAGGGCTTTCAAGACGTATTCTTCCAAAGCAATTTCTACTTGCGAACGTATCATACTTCTTCTGAAACCGCTGGCAATAAATGCCGTAGTTAATTGCAAATCGTTGGCAACTTCCAAATAGGCGGCATCTCCTTCTTTTATTCCCGAAGGCGTTTCTACTTGAAAAGTTGGCACTTTATAATTCTGGATATTCATTCCATAGTTTCCAAAACAATCATTGAAAGCATATTCGTCTCTTGTCTTAAATCTTTGCAAAACCCTCGAAAGCACAGAACCACTCGCTAATCCGCCCGTAAATTGAATAAATCCAAACGAGAAAATCGCTTTGTCGTAACTAATTAATAGCATCAAAGTAACCTTCGTTCTTGGCAATATAATGAAGTAAATCAACGTAAAATGATTGTTGACATAAATCAGAAAAAGATTGAATATTATTTTGGAAGAGCGATTTTCCAACGTAACTAATGCCTTTTGTATTCGCAATATTTGGCCAAGGGAAATTGTCACGCATAATGCCTGTTGAAACGATACCCGTAGGCGTAGGAAAACTCAAAACATAATTATTGAATGTACCTTTATTTTCCTTTATTACTTGGAAATCCTTTCTTCTTTCAAAGGCAGAATCAACAATAACTGGAGGTTTTGGCGTTATTGAAATAGGAGCGGGAAAATCAATGTTTAAGACTTGACCAATAAATAAATCATTTGACTTCAAACCATTGATTTTAATGAGTTGTTCAACGGTTGTACCATATTTTTTCGAGAGGCTATAAAGTGTTTCTTTAGCTTGTACGGTATGGGTCACTGAGCGTTTTATATAGGATTTAAGAGCAATTTAGGGTTTAAAATTAATTATTTGGAATAAAATATTTAATTCTATTTTAAAAAAATAAATCAAAATTAATTTTTTCTTACCCTCAAAAAAATCTAAAAAATTCTGAATTATCAAATTTCACCAAATGAATAATAAATTTTCAAAAAAATAAATAATTTTATTTGTCCATAAAGATTTAGCTTCGTAATCTTACATACTTGATAATCAGGAAGTTCAGAACTATTTTTTTCAATTCACTATTAAATCCATAGAAGAATCATGAAAAAAGCTGTCCTAGTTTTGAGTCTAATTGTCCTTACTTTAAATTCTTGTGGCAAACAAGACTCAGCTACTCGCCCGAAGAATTATCACACAGTTGCATACACTGTCAATGATAAAACTTCAAAAGATTCTCAACATGAGAATTCGCTCGTTCAACTGCAAAATGCAGGAATGTCAAAGATGAGTTTCGGTAGTTTACAACAATCATTAGGCAGTATAGATATTGCCAATTATGCGATTGAAAGTAACACGCAGATTGTCTTGATTGAAACCCTAAATCATAATGTAAATGTGAAGGGTTACAATAAAATGATTGATGATTTTAACACGCTTAATGCTTCAGATAATGAAGCGTTAATGCAAAATTATCAATCTTATGCGGATGAAAATTGCAAGAAAATTTATGGCTGTGTGGGTTCTGTAAATGATGCAGACCATGACTGGAAGATTATAAAATTTTTACCAAATCCTGAAAGATGCTCATTTGAGCCAACCATCACGATGAGTAATGTGATGTTGTATAAATAGGGAAAGGTTTGTAGCGTTTTACTCGCTACAATAAGATAAACAAAGTAAGGATTATAATGAAAGAGCCTGCCATTTGGTGGGCTTCTTTTTTGTCCCAAAATCAGATTTTTACTTTTTTAATGGTAATATTTTCTAATAAAAGGCTCATTTGAATGCTCGAAGTATCTTTATAATTAAAAACTTGGCCATCTTCTCGAACATTTTTTATTAATTCAAAATCAACACTTTCAATTAACCATCCTTCCGTTTGGGCATTTTGAATGGCTATAATTCCATCTTCGGGAAGATTTTTGTCGGCGGTGCAATAAATCGCTGAATATCCATAATTAATATCTACCGCTGGCGACCATTCTGCCTGATTGATTGTTTGCGAAACTGCCACATAACATTGGTTTTCTAAGGCTCTTGCTCTTGCCCCTACGTGTACACGGGTTGCTCCACGCAGTGTTTCGGTGCAACTTGGGGCTAAAATCAAATTTACGCCCTCCGCACATAACAATTGTGAGCCAATGGGAAATTCGACATCATAACAAATTTGAATTCCGAAACTTCCCCATGAGGTTTCAAAAAGGCTTAAAACTTTGGGAGCGGAAGAAATACCCCATACTTCATTTTCAAAACGGGTCATAAAAAATTTGTCTTGAAAACCGATTAAACCTTTTTCAGAGAATACGTAAACACGATTATAAATTTTACCATTTTCTAAAACAGGAAAACTTGGAGCAACGATAATGGCGTGATATTTCTTGGCTAAATCTTCATAAGTTTTACAGAAATTAGTCTTTAAGGAATCCATTTCAATGACTTGTCGGCGAATATTTTGTTGGATTTCTTCTGAAAATAAACTTACCAATTCCATCGAACCGTATTCTGGAAATAGCAATAGTTCAGCATTTTTGTTTACGGCCGATTTAACCCAATTTTCAGTATGAATTTGCCAAGCCCCAAAACTTTCGTGATAAGTAATTGGATATTGAGCGGTTGCAAGGTTGAGATTCATAAATTTTTAGTCCAATAAATCATGGGTTTCAGAGTAGATTTAGATTCAACAATATCCAACCAATCAAATTGACTTTGCAAAGAATCATTTTTTTGATAACCTCTTTTTGTCCAAAATTTATCGTGTGGTTGATAATTCACGGGTTTTAGTGGATGATTGTCGGGGCGAAAAACGGAGCAAAAGCAAGTCATATTGTAAATTCCAAAACTGTGAGCATGAGCCTCTCTTTCATCAAAAAAACGATTTCCAATTCCTAAGCCTCTATACGGATGTAACAAAATACTTTCACCAAAATAAAAAATAGCATCAATATCCAATCCTGCTTCATGAAAAGGTTTTTTGACTTCTTCGGATTCATCAGAAAGTGGAATGCAGGTGGTTGCTCCAACCATTTTATCACCATCATAAACCGTAAACAAAAATGACCGTTCTGAATTTGAGTAGATTTTAAGATATTCTTTTTCGTATTCAATCGTGCCTTCGTATAAATAAGGATAATCCCTAAAAACTGTAATTCTTAAATAGGCTAAATCATCGAAAATAGTTTCGATTTCTTTGCCTTTGAATGGTTTGTATGTCATTAGTTGAGTGCTACTTTGAAACTAATTCGAGCCAAAGAGTCAGATTATAATACGTAGTTACCCGAGAAACTTTACCTTCTTTTAATGCCAAAAAAGCCGCCGCTGGAAGGACATAACTTTGATGATGAGCGGGCGGTAAATCGTCATCAGCTTTTTTATAAATGCCATTTACCGTAAATTCAGCCGCAATTATTTGGTTGGATGATTCAGTAAAAAATACCATATCAGTCAATTGTTCTTCGTAACACTCATCCATTTTTTTGAGAAAATCGTTGAACTTATCAATACCGATTCTCACATCGCTTTGATTACTTTCGTGACGAACTTCGGTATGTAAAAGCGAAAGCATTCCCTGCCAATTTTTCTGATTGAAGTATTCATAATACTGTTGGACGATTTGTAATGAAGTCATGTTAAAGGAATTAAAGTTAAATATTTTCCAAAAATAGATAATCACCTCTCTAAATCAAACCACAATTAGTAGATTTGTGTAAGATTATCGTTATCATCTCAAACAATAACCAAATAACATGACGAACCACCGATTTCGCTTTCTAATCCTTTTGCTCATTGCTCAATGCTCGTTGCTTAATGCCCAACCCATTAAACCCATGCCAACGGGCGAGATTATCCTGAATCTCAAAAAATTGAACGTTGTTGGTTCTGCACTTTATATGGCGGCACATCCAGACGATGAAAATACCATCATGCTTTCGTGGCTTGCCAAAGAACGAAAAGTACGCACTTCTTATCTTTCAGTAACTCGGGGAGACGGCGGACAAAATTTAGTTGGTTCAGAACTCTCTGATTTATTGGGACTTATCCGAACCCAAGAACTTTTGGCGGCTCGTGCTATTGATGGCCCCGAACAATATTTTACCCGAGCCAATGATTTTGGTTTCTCGAAAAATACCGATGAAACCATGCAGATTTGGGGAAAAGATGCTGTATTGGGTGATGTGGTTTGGCGAATCAGAAACCTTCGTCCCGATGTGATTATTTGTCGTTTTCCACCAGATGCTCGTGCAGGACATGGAAATCACTCAGCTTCGGCGGTTTTGGCAGAAGAGGCATTCAAGATTTCGGGCGACCCGACAAAATACCCAGAACAATTAAAATATGTAAAACCTTGGCAAGCCAAAAGAGTAGTTTGGAATACTTTCAATTTTGGAACGGTTGCCCAAACCCAAAAGCCCGCAGAAAAAGATTGGATTCAAGTGGATATTGGTGCCTACAATCCATTGTTAGGAAAATCGTACAACGAAATTGCGGCTGAAAGTCGTTCGCAACATAAATCACAAGGATTTGGTGTGCCTCGTGGTCGTGGGTCAAGACCAGAATATTTTGTCCATAAATTTGGCGATAAAGCGGATAAAGATGTTTTTGATGGCGTTGATATTACTTGGAATCGGGTAAAAGGGGGAAAAGAAGTTGAAGTTTTGGTCAATGAAGCCATTAAAAATTTCAATGCCGATAATCCATCCACTATCGTTCCAACGCTTTTGAAAGCCTATCAATTAGTTAATAATTTGGAAGATGAATATTGGAAAACGCAAAAGAAGAAAGAATTAGAAAATCTCATTATTGCGTGTGCTGGACTATATTTTGAAGTAAATCCGAATGAATATGCAGCGGCTTCGGGCGAGAAAATAAATGTTTCCACCACATTAATTAAACGTTCTGATTTGCCAATTACCCTCAATAAAATTCGTTTAATTGGTTTGGGCAAAGATACCACCATGAAAACCGAATTAGTAAATAACGAACTACAACGAATTACGTTTTCCGTAGAAATCCCAAAAGGTCAGCCTTTTACGCAACCGTATTGGTTAGCGGAAAAGAAAATGGGCAAAGGAATGTATCGAGTTGATAATCAGGAGTTGATTGGACTACCCGAAAAACCAGCGGATTTGCAAGCAGAATTTTCGTTTACCATTGATAATCAGATGCTAACCTTTACTACGCCAGTTATTTTTAAATATACGGACGAAACTCGAGGAGAATTATACCGTAGCTTTGAAATTCGTCCAGAGATTGCGGCCAATATTTCGGATAAAGTTTATGTTTTTGCGGATAATCAAGCGAAGGATGTTGAAGTAACGTTAAAATCTGCCAAATCAAATGTGTCGGGTTCGGTAAGTTTAGAATTGCCAAACGGTTGGAAATCTGTTCCTGCGAGTATTGATTTTAATTTGGTAAATAAATATCAAGAACAAAAAGTAAGTTTTAAAGTTATACCTTCTTCAAAAGATTCGGAAGGACAAATTAAAGTTGTTGCAAAAACGGCCAACGGAACTTTCGACCGAGGAATTTTAACGGTTGCCTACGACCATATTCCTCCGCAAACCCTTTTCCCTATTTCGGAGGCGAAAGTGGTTAAATTAGACATTAAATTTAAAGGAAAAAATATTGGATACATTGCTGGCGCAGGAGATGAAGTTCCGGCCGCTTTACGTCAAATTGGTTATGCGGTAACGATGCTGACCGAAAAAGAATTCAATGAAGATTTATCAAAATATGATGCAATCGTGGTAGGTGTACGGGCGTATAATACCGAAGAACGTTTGAAATATTATCAGAAAAAATTGATGGAATACGTGCAGAAAGGAGGAAATATGGTGGTTCAATATCAAGTGAATAACAATCTTCAAAAAATTGACGGAGGTATGGGACCTTTTCCTTTCAAAGTTTCGAGAGATAGAGTAACCGTTGAAGAAGCAGAAATTCGTTTCTTAAAACCAGAAAGTCCATTATTGAATTCACCAAATAAAATTACCAACAAGGATTTTGATAATTGGATTCAAGAAAGAGGATTATATTTTGCCAATGAATGGGATCCGAAATACGAAACTATTTTATCATCCAACGACCCAACCGAAAAACCCTTAAACGGAGGATTGCTTTACACAAAATACGGAAAAGGAAATTATATTTTTACAGGTTATGCCTTTTTTAGACAACTACCTGCGGGAGTGTCTGGTGCTTATCGTTTATTTGCCAATTTGATTTCTGTGGGCAAATAAATTATTGATAAAACATAGAAAAGCCCCTCAAAAAATAATTGAGGGGCTTTTTGTGTTTTATTGAGAATAATTGGAGCAACTTCCCGAAATAATTCCATTGGAGTTAAACTTTTAGGAAGTTAAGCACGTGAATCGAATTATTGGACTAACGCAGGCTGGGTTCAAAACCCAGCCTGCGTTCTCATATAAAATATTATTTCTTACGTCCCTTCGGAGCAACCAATGGTGTTTCTTCACCCAGACGGATACAATCTTCCAAAGTCAAATCAGCAGGAATCATATCTTTTGGAATTTTAACGTTACGTTTCCCAATCTGAATATAAGGCCCGTACATTCCGTTCAGCACTTTTATAGTATCATTCTCAGGGAATTCCTTTAAGAATTTATTGGCTTCGGCATCTCGTTTTTTATTGATAATTTCAACTGCTCGGTCAAAAGTGATTGTTTCCAAACTTTCACCACGTCCCAAAGAATAGAATTTTCCATTGTGTTTCACATAAGGACCAAATCGGCCTTTTCCAGAAGTAATGGGTTCGTCTTCAAAAACGCCGATGGCACTGCCTAAATCTGCGGCACGTTTCTCAATTAATAACTCAATTGCACGTGCTTCGGTTACGGTAAATGGGTCTTCTGACGGTGGCAAACTCGTAAACTTATCATCGTGTTTGATGTAAGGCCCCATTTTTCCAGCCCCAATAATCATAGGTTTATCTTCGTAAAAACCAATCTCACGAGGTAATTTAGGTAATTCCATCAAAGCTATTGCTTCTTCCAAAGTGATGGTAGTTATTAATTGATCTTTCTTTAAATTGAAGAATAAAGGTTTTTCTTCGTCTTTGGTTTTTTGCTCACCTAATTGAACATAAGGCCCAAATTTTCCTAATCTGGCAGAAATCATTTTGCCCGTTTTAGGGTCAATTCCAATTTCACGAGAAGAACCAACGGTGTTTCTATCTATTCCTTTACTGTCCTCAATCGTTTTGTGGAAACCCGTATAGAAATTGCCAATCATTTCAGACCATTCAATTTTCCCTTTCGCAATCTCATCAAATTCATCCTCAACATCGGCAGTAAATTTAAAATCGACTACGTTTTTGAAATTATCAACCAAGAAATCATTCACAACCATACCAACTGAGGTTGGAAATAATTTAGATTTTTCAGTACCGAAAGTTTCTTTATTTACTTTTTCCGTGATTTTGTTATCCTTTAAAATCATTTCTCGGAAAGAACGTTCTTTGCCTTCTCTATCTTCTTTTACCACATATTCACGTTTAATAATTGTTGAAATGGTGGGTGCATACGTTGAAGGACGACCAATGCCTTTTTCTTCCAAAGCCTTCACTAAACTTGCCTCCGTGTAACGGGCAGATGGGCGAGAGAATCTTTCAGTGCCTTTCAGAATGTCTAAATCTAAAATTTGTCCGATGGTAAGCGGAGGAAGCATTTTTGAATTTTCTTCGTCATCTTCATCATCTTTCCCTTCCAAATATACTTTCAAGAAACCGTCAAATTTTACAACTTCACCTTGCGCAATTAAGTCTTCGGATGTTGTTGAAATACTGACCGTGGCGGTAGTTCTTTCCAATTGTGCATCCGCCATTTGAGAGGCAATGGCACGTTTCCAGATTAATTCATAAAGGCGTTTTTCTTTCAAATCTGCACCAGCAGTGTTAGCAGAAAAATCGGTTGGGCGGATGGCTTCGTGAGCTTCCTGAGCGTTTTCGTCTTTGGTTTTGAACTGTCTATTAAAAACGTATTTGTCACCGTAAGCACTTTTAATGGCCGCCGTTGCATTCTCAATGGCATCTTCTGAAAGACTCGTTGAGTCTGTTCTCATATACGAAATCTTACCCGCTTCGTATAGTTTTTGAGCATACGACATAGTGGAAGCCACCGAATATCCCAATTTACGAGAAGCCTCTTGTTGCAAGGTTGAAGTGGTAAAAGGAGGAGCAGGCGTTTTTTTAGCAGGTTTTGTTTCTAAGTTTTTAATCTTAAACTCTGCCCCAATACATTTTTCTAAAAACGCTTTGGCTTGCGCTTCGGTTTCAAAGTTTTTGGGTAATTCTGCTTGCAAAACTTTTCCACCTGTAAGATTGAACAAAGCCACAATTTTGAAAGATGATTTTGAATTAAATCCTTCAATTTCACGCTCACGTTCAACGATGATTCTAACGGCAACCGATTGAACACGTCCCGCAGATAGCCCTTTTTTAACTTTCGACCATAACACGGGCGATAATTCAAAACCAATCAAGCGGTCAAGAACCCGACGAGCCTGTTGAGCATTCACCAAATCCACATCAATAGTGCGTGGGCTTAGAATGGCATTTTGAATAGCTTTTTTAGTAATTTCTCTAAAAACGATTCTTTTGGTGTTGTCAGGCAATCCCAAAGCCTCTTTCAAGTGCCAAGAAATGGCTTCTCCTTCACGGTCATCATCGGTTGCTAACCAAACTTCATCACAAGATTTAACTAAGGCTTTGAGTTCATTGACTACTTTTATTTTCTCTGGAGAAATGATATAGGTAGGTTTAAAACCATTTTTTACATCAATGGCATCGTTTTCTTTGGGCAAATCTCGCACATGACCAAACGATGACCTCACGGTAAAATCCTTTCCTAAATATCCCTCAATGGTCTTCGCCTTCGCTGGGGATTCTACTATCACTAAGTTTTTCGACATATCTTATTTTAAAGGTAACGAACGTTACATTTCGCCAAATATAGAAAATGATTTTATAAAAATCGTATCTAATCTATTGTTTTAACTCAAAATTTACGCCAGAAGTTTACTTGTGGATTGATTTCTTTGTGTGAATGACTGGTTAATTAGTTAATTTGCACCCTTTTAATGGACATAATAATGGCAAAATCAAAAATTTCAGATTTGAAAAAAATCCTTGATGAAATGTCTGAGGATGAATTAAAGCAGGAGATTTTAAAACTTTATAACAAACTTCCTCAGGTAAAAGATTTCTATAATCAAGATTTAATGACAGAAGAAGAACGTCAGGTTGTTTTAAATGGATTTAAAGATAAAATATACAAACAATTTTGGACATCGGGTGGCAATCCGAAGGGAATGGTAAATAATACGACCATAAAAGGAATAATTTCTGAGTACGAGAAAATTGCTTTGTTCCCTTATGATGTAGTTGATTTGTTAATTTACCGAGTGGAAGTAGCCACCGACCTTGCGAATCAATTTGGTGGGATGCCAGAATCGAATTACAACGCTTCAATCACGGCTTTCAAAAAAGTGATGAAAATGATAAAAGACAATAATTTGATGTCGCATTTTGAAGATAGATGTAAAAAGATGTTGAAGGCAAATAATGCAGATTACTGGTATATTGAGCAATTAGAATGGTTGTTTCCGGGTAAAGAGGAGGAGGAATAAATAGCACAGAATAATTTAAAATTTGTGAAGAATGAATATTAACAAAAAAAACACCTCGACGCAAGCTGATGTGATTTTAATTGGGGCGGGAATTATGTCCGCTACGCTCGGCGTAATGCTCAAAGAACTCAATCCAGACATCAGAATAGAAATTTATGAACGCCTCGACCGTATTGCGGGTGAAAGTTCAGATGCTTGGAATAATGCAGGAACGGGTCATTCGGCCTTGTGCGAACTGAATTATACACCGCTCGAAGACGATGGTACGGTCAATATTTCAAAAGCCATCAAAATTATTGAATCCTTTGAAGTCTCGAAACAATTTTGGGCTTATTTGGTCGGACATGGTTATTTTGGTGCTCCCAAAGATTTTATTAATCAAGTACCGCACCTAAGTTTCGTGGAAGGGCAAGAAGATGTTGAATATCTTAGAAAACGTTTTGTGGCTTTGCAAAAATGTCATTTGTTTGAAGGAATGGAATTTTCGAATGATTTTGAGCAAATTAAAACTTGGATTCCGCTGATGATGACGGAAAGAAATCCCAACGAACCCATTGCCGTCACTCGCACAACGCACGGAACAGATTTAAACTTTGGCACTTTAACTCGGAATCTTTGTAAATATTTGAAGGATAAATATGACGTAGATGTTTTCTTAAATCAAGAAGTAGAAACCCTCGAACAACAGAACGATAAGACTTGGAAATTGCGGGTAGAAAATACAATTACAGGCGAAGAAAGACACGTTACTTCTCAATTTGTGTTTATCGGTGCGGGTGGGGGTTCGTTGCGATTACTCGAAAAATCCGATATTTCCGAAGCCGAAGGATTTGGGGGGTTCCCAGTGAGTGGGCAGTGGTTAGTGTGTAAGAACGAGCAAGTAATTGCCCAGCATGAGGCAAAAGTGTATGGAAAAGCTAAAGTTGGAACGCCCCCAATGTCGGTTCCGCATTTGGATTCTCGAATAATAAATGGTAAAAAAGAGTTGCTTTTTGGACCGTTTGCAGGCTTTTCTACGAAGTTTTTGAAAGAAGGTTCGTATTTAGATTTGCCCGTATCGATTTCTTTTGATAACATTTTACCGATGATCAACGTCGGCCTTCATAATTTGCCTTTGACAAAATATCTCATTCAGCAAGTCATGCTTTCGTTGGAAGAAAAAGTGGATGTTTTGCGTGAATTTATTCCCACCGCCAAAGATGAAGATTGGGAACTTGCTATTGCAGGACAGCGGGTGCAAGTAATTCGCAAAGACGAAGCGGACGGAGGCGTTTTAGAATTTGGGACGGAAGTAGTAACGGCCAAAGATGGAACGATTGCCGCTTTGTTAGGAGCATCTCCTGGAGCATCTACCTCCGTAGTGGTGATGTTGGAAGTCATAGAAGAATGTTTTCCAGAACTCATGCAATCGAAAGAATGGAGAGATAAATTGGCCGAAATGATTCCTTCCTACACGAAATCGTTGAAAGATGATATCGCTTTGACTAAACGGGTTAGAGATTTTACTTTTGAGGTTTTGGGAGCGTAGGTTTAAACCAAAAACAGCTTCTAAATTATTTTAGAGGCTGTTTCATTGTCAATTAAATTCTATTTACTAACATTCCTAAAAGTAAACGAATTATAAATGTGCCGCTTAGCAAATCTTGCTACTGAAGGGGCATTTACAAATTTAGCGTAAATATTTTTAGATACGCCGAAATATTCATAAACGATGTTATCTTGAAAAATAATTTTTAGTTTTTCTTCTTTGTAATCGAAATCTTCAATATTTAAAGTAGTTGTAATACGAGCGTATTCTTCGGCATTTAAAGCGTGTGTTTCTGGGGCAATGCTCACCAATAAATCATAAGCTTCAATAATTGCCTTACTTTTCAAAGCCGCTTCCGCTTTACGTTCCTCATCATTTACAATTTTATCAGGATGCCATTCCTTTATCAAATTTCTGTAAGTGGTCTTTAATTCAGCAAGTTCGGTTGTTTTGGTTGCTCCAAATAATGCTCTGTACGAAATAATTTTTTTCATTAATTTTTTTGTAATTGTAAATTTATACAAATTTAACGCTCTAAATTGACAAACACAATTTAAACCTAAAGACTTGATAATCAGACTTGAAATTAATGAATTAGTGCTTTAAAAACTTTATATTTTCATATTTCAAAAAATAAATTTGCGCTTTTTCAAATATTATCCTTGTAAATGATTTTTGCTATGATAAGCAATTTTGAAATATTTTTTAAAATATTTCATCCAAAATAATTTTTTTAGAATCCTACCAAGATTTTCTATTACGATTTTAATTTAGCAACATAATTCTGCAAGTCTGGGTTTTCATTCTTATTTTTGCAATATTAAATGGGGTCGCAAGGGTTAGGTGTTTAGTGTAAGGTTTTAGTACCAAACACCAAACACCTAAAACCTAAGCCCTACGAAACTGATAACTAATATAACATATCATGGCTTTTGACTTAGAAATGATTAAAGCGGTTTACGAAAGAATGCCATCACGCATTGAGGCAGCTCGTAAATTGGTGGGCAGACCACTTACTTTGACTGAAAAAATCCTTTATTCTCACTTGTGGGAAGGTGATCCAACAACGACTTTTGAGAGAGGTAATTCTTACGTGGATTTCGCCCCAGACCGTGTGGCTATGCAAGATGCAACGGCACAGATGGCTCTTTTGCAGTTTATGCAAGCGGGTCGCCCACAAGTTGCGGTTCCTTCAACGGTTCACTGTGACCACTTGATTGAGGCAAAAGTAGAATCAAAAACTGACCTTTCAGTTGCGGTTGATAAAAATAAAGAAGTTTACGATTTTCTATCTTCAGTATCAGATAAATACGGTTTAGGTTTCTGGAAACCAGGCGCTGGAATTATTCACCAAGTGGTTTTGGAAAATTATGCTTTCCCAGGCGGAATGATGATTGGAACGGACTCGCATACGGTGAATGCTGGTGGTTTGGGTATGATTGCGATTGGTGTGGGTGGTGCAGATGCTTGCGATGTAATGGCAGGTTTGGCTTGGGAATTAAAATTTCCTAAATTAATCGGTATCAAATTGACGGGTAAACTAAACGGATGGACTTCTGCAAAAGACGTTATCCTGAAAGTTGCAGGTATTTTGACCGTGAAAGGTGGAACTGGTGCCGTGGTTGAATATTTCGGTGAAGGAGCAACTTCTATGTCATGTACGGGTAAAGGAACAATCTGTAATATGGGCGCTGAAATCGGAGCAACGACTTCAACTTTTGGTTACGATGATTCAATGGCTCGTTATTTACAATCGACTGGTCGTGCAGAAGTTGCGGCTTTGGCAGATGGAATCCGTGAGCATTTAACGGGTGATTCAGAAGTTTATGCAAATCCTTCAACATATTTCGACCAAGTAATTGAAATTGATTTAGATACGCTTGAACCATATTTGAATGGTCCTTTTACGCCAGATTTAGCAACGCCTATTTCTAAAATGAAAGAGTTAGCAGAGAAAAACGGCTGGCCAACAAAAATTGAAGTAGGTTTGATTGGTTCATGTACTAATTCATCTTACGAAGATATTTCTCGTGCTGCTTCATTGGCTCGTCAGGTAGCTGCCAAAGGTTTAAAGGCGAAGTCAGAATATACAGTAACTCCTGGTTCTGAGTTAGTTAGATTTACAATTGAGCGTGACGGATTTATTGAGACTTTTGAAAGTATCGGTGGGAAAGTATTCTCAAATGCTTGTGGGCCATGTATTGGTCAGTGGGCAAGACCAGGTGCTGAGAAGGGCGAAAAGAATACAATCGTTCACTCATTCAACCGTAATTTTGCTAAACGTGCCGACGGAAATCCAAATACGTATGCTTTTGTAGGTTCGCCAGAATTGGTTACTGCTTTGGCAATTGCGGGAGATTTGACATTTAATCCATTAACGGATTATTTGACAAATGAAGCGGGTGAAAAAGTGAAATTGGATGCTCCAACAGGAAATGAATTACCACCAAAAGGTTTTGCTGTTGAAGATGCAGGATACCAAGCTCCAGCCGAAGATGGCTCGGGTGTTGAAGTGAAAGTTTCTCCAACTTCAGACCGTCTGCAATTATTAGAACCATTCGCAGCATGGGAAGGTACAGATTTATTTGGCTTGAAATTATTGATTAAAGCAAAAGGAAAATGTACAACTGACCATATCTCAATGGCAGGTCCTTGGTTGAAATATCGTGGACATTTGGACAATATTTCTAACAATATGTTGATTGGTGCGGTTAACTTCGCTAACGAAAAAACAGATAATGTTAAAAATCAATTGACGGGTGAATATGGACACGTACCAGCGGTACAACGTGCGTACAAAGCAGCAGGAATTGGAACGATTGTAGTGGGTGACCAAAATTACGGTGAAGGTTCTTCTCGTGAACACGCTGCGATGGAACCACGTTTCTTGGGTGTGAGAGCAGTTTTAGTGAAATCTTTCGCTCGTATTCACGAAACCAATTTGAAGAAACAAGGAATGTTAGGTTTGACATTTGCCAACGAAGCAGATTACGATAAAATCCAAGAAAATGATACAATTGATATTAAAGGTTTGGCAACTTTTGCGCCAAATACGCCTTTAACAATCGTTTTGAATCACGCAGATGGAACTTCGGAAGAAATCTTAGCAAATCATACGTATAACGAACAACAAGTTGAATGGTTTAAAGCGGGTGGTGCTTTAAATATTATTCGTGCGAATGTTGCGAAGTAATTTTTCGATTCTATTATTAAATCCTTATAGGTTTCAAAACCTATAAGGATTTTCTTATTTAAGAGACTCCACCACCTCTTTTACATATTTAATGGTAAAATCAATTTCTTCCTCAGTCGTATATTTTCCCAAACTAAAACGGATGGAAGCGTAGGCCAAATCATCACTCAAACCGATAGCTTTCAGTACGTAAGATGGCTCAACGGAGGCAGAAGTACAAGCTGAACCACTCGACACGGCAATATCTCTGAATGACATCAATAGATTTTCGCCATCCACTCCGCCAAATGATATATTAGTTAAATTGGGTAAACGATTTTCAAGATTTCCATTCATCTTTACGCCGGAAATGTTTTGTAAAATGCCTTGTTCTAATTTATCTCTTAAAATGCTAAGTCTTTGATTATCGAGTATAAATTCTTTTTGGACTAATGCACAAGCCGCTCCCAAACCCACAATTCCTGTAACATTTAAAGTACCCGACCGAAACCCTCTTTCGTGTTTTCCACCGTCCATTTGAGCAGTCAATTTTCTCGCTTTTGAGTTTTTTCTGATAAATAATGCTCCGATTCCTTTGGGAGCGTATAATTTATGTCCTGATAAGCTCAATAAATCAATGTTGTCATTTTGAACATCAATTTCAATTTTTCCTAACGCTTGCGTGGCATCTGTGTGAAAAAGAATACCATGTTTTCGGGCCAATTCTCCCATTTCTTTAATGGATTGAATCGTGCCAATTTCATTATTGGCATACATGATTGATATCAAAAACGTATCGGGTCTGATGGCATTTTCAAGTTGTTCAATCGTTAAAAAACCAGTAGCATCAGGTTTTAAATAAGTGATTTCAGCTCCTAATTTTTCAAGATGATTACAGACATCCAAAACCGCCTTGTGTTCGGTTTGAGAGGTAATGATATGTTTTTTGTCTGGGAAATTTATTTCAAATAAACCCTTAATTGCCAGATTATTGGCTTCCGTTGCTCCACTGGTAAAGACGATTTCTTTTGATTGAGTATTTATTAAATTAGCAACCTGTTCACGGGCATTTTCAACGGCTTCTTGGGCTGTCCAACCAAATAAATGCGAGCGTGAGGCAGCGTTTCCAAAAGTTTCCGAAAAAAATGGCAACATTTTTTCTAATACTCGTTTATCAACGGGCGTTGTAGCATTATAATCAAGATAAATGGGTAATTTCATACAGGTATGATAGATTAAAGTATGATAGTTTTCCAACCTGTCTGTTTTTCGTGACAGGTTGGAAGACTATTCTACTTAAAAAACAAAAAAAGTGGAGTAAACGTTTGTTTACCCCACTTCAAAATATCATTAATTTAAAGTTTATTTTCCGCCAAACAATCCACCAAGAAGACCACCTAAACCGCCACCACCTTGTTGCCCACCACCCATGAATTTACCAGCGATATTCATCACATCATTCATATCTACTTTTCCATCTGCCATCACGCCCATAATATCACTCATATTAAAAGCAGAATTATTTGGGTCATTTGTTTGAGAAATCATTGAACCCATAACACCAGGAAGTACTTGTGATACGATTCCAGCAGCAGCACTATTACCCATGCCGAATTTTGTCATTAAACCACTGATTGCTTGTTGAGCAATACCCGCTACGATTGGATTTGACATTAATCCACCAGCTGATGTACCCGATTGACCACCAAGTAATCCCGCTAATCCAGCCATTCCACCTTGTCCGCCTTGTGCTTGTTGTTGCATTCCGCCCGTAATTGCTCCTAAAATCGTTTGCATCGCATCGTTGTTATGTTCGTTAGGTATGGCGGGATTATTAACGATTGCGTCTTGAGAATGGTCTTGAATCAGACCCATTAGTTGTTCTAACATTTTTGTTTTTTTTAATGTGATTATTTTTCAATATTATTACAATTATAGATAGACTTTTTCTAATTTCAAGAATTATTCTAACGTTTATTTTAAATTGCGTGTTTATGACAACTAAAACCACCTTTGAGTCACAAATTCAGGAAAATATTTCTTTAAAAGAGCAAATAAATTTTTTAACAGCCGATTTATTGTATCCTTCTGAATCTGACGAGAAAATTGTATATTTTGAAATGGAACTTTCGACGGCAGGAAACTTGTCAATGGCGAATTTTAGGATGTTCAACGGAATTCCTCCCGAGGTAACAATTCAAGAAATTGATTTTGAAAAATTCTTTGCGCCCCTCATTAAAATAGAAGATTGGTTTGGCGATGATGAGAAAAAATGGGCGGAGGATAGCCTAAAGTTGAAACAATTACTTTCGGATAAATTAAAAGAAATAAAAATTTTTAAGGTGGGCGAGATACAAATTGATGTTTACCTTTTTGGAAAAGCAGAAAAATGCAAATGGACAGGATTAAAAACCAAAATCATCGAGACTTAATCCGTAATCTGCGTTCCATTTGTACAAAAAAAGAGCGATTCAAATGAACCGCTCTAATTTTCTATTTTATTGATGCTGTAACTGCTTTGAACGCCTCTGGGTTGTTCATTGCTAAATCAGCTAATACTTTTCTATTCAACTCAATACCTTTTGCATGAACCTTACCCATAAATACTGAGTAAGACATTCCTTCCTGACGTGCCGCAGCGTTGATACGCTGAATCCACAATGAGCGGAAGTCTCTTTTCTTAACCTTACGGTCACGGTAAGCATATTGAAGACCTTTTTCAATCTTATTTTTTGCTACTGTCCATACGTTTTTACCTCTTCCGTAAAAACCTTTGGCTAATTTGATGATTTTTTTACGTCTTGCTCTTGACGCTACGTGATTGACGCTACGTGGCATAATTTTGTTTGTTTTTTGAAATTTGGCGGTAAATGTTTACACTTAATGGGCCAATCTTCTGGTTGAACAATAACTAAAATTAGGGATTATGGATTTGGGTTAAGGATTAGTTGAAAACTATATTCCTTTCCTTACATCTTAACACCTAAAAGGTACTGATAAATTTGAATTAGATGTTCTTTTCAAAACTGATACCTAAAACCTACTACCTCATACCTCAAAACAGATATTACATAACTAACATTAAAGTTACTCTGTTCATATCTGCTGAACTTACTAACGTTGCGTGAACTAAGTTACGCTTACGTTTCGTAGATTTTTTAGTAAGAATGTGGCTATGGTAAGCGTGTTTACGCTTGATTTTGCCGGTTCCTGTAACCTTGAAGCGTTTTTTAGCTCCAGATTTGGTTTTAATTTTTGGCATTTCTGTTAAATGTTTAAAAAATGAAAAGTATTGATTTTATAAAATAGAGTGCAAAGATACGGAAAATACAAATACAAAATTAAAAATACTCTTCAAAACGTTCGTAAAGCGTAGTAATGTAATTTCTATTGCCATTTGGGTTTCGTAAACTCTTGGTAAATTCATACCAATATCCATCGCCAATTGAGATAAATTTACCCAATGTTTGTGGCTCTTTTTTAGTAGCTTTGTCGGTTAAAAATTCACCAATAAATACCTGTCCCAACAAATCACTGGCTTCTTCCCAAGGCAAACTTCTGCTTGTTTTCTCGCCATTTATTTCGGTGAAAGCCTCCACTTTTCTATCGGTATAATGAAGTATTAATTCAAAAATAGAAATTTTATTATTTGACCCTAAGTTTTTGAAAATCAGTTTGAAAGGACTTTCTTTTCCATACGTTTCATAAACGGTTTGCGCCAATTCTTGCAACAGATATTCCCATTCTTCTTGATTTTGGGGATTTCCGAAAGGTTGTTCATTAATGGATAATTCCAGAAAATTTTGTTCTTCCTTTAATCCTTTTTTATTGGATTTTTCGGGTGTGAAAGCCAATAATTTCAAAATAGGTTGTTTCCAAGCATTGGAGATTTCGCCCGCCCATGCAAGGTCTTCTTCCCCATTAAAACCTTCTTCCAAAATTTCTTCGTCCGTCAACTCATCTCTGTAAGTATAGGCGATTTCAAATTTTGTATCAATAAAATCCTCCTTAAAATCGAATGTGAGTAATATTTGATGTGAAAACGGTGGAGGTAAAATGTCCGACGTTTCAAATTTTATTTCTAAATGTTTAAGTTCTTCTAATTTCATACTACATAATTTATTGTTCTCTGAATCAATTGTAGGACAAAGATACTAAGCCTTTTACCGATTGAAGTTGTTTGGGACTTATTGAAGAATAGTTTTTCAAAAAAAAGTGTAAATTTGGAAAATTTAATCCATGTAAACTTGATTTATCCCTATTAAGAAAATGAAAAAAACATTAGTAGTTTTAACAGGAGCGGGTATTTCTGCCGAAAGTGGGGTTGCTACCTTCCGGGATTCAAATGGACTATGGGAAAATCATTCTATTGAAGACGTTGCTACGCCACAAGGTTGGGCCAAAAATCCCAAATTGGTTCAGCGTTTTTATAATGCAAGACGTCAGCAATTGCCCACGGTTGTACCCAACGAAGGACATAAAATTTTGGCTAAATTGGAAAAATACTTCAATGTCAAAATCGTTACCCAAAACGTAGATGATTTGCATGAACGTGGAGGGTCATTAAATGTGCTTCATTTGCACGGGCAACTCACCCAAGCCAGAGGCTCACAGGATAAGGATAAAATTTACGACATTGGTTATAATTCTATCGAAATGGGAGATTTGGCTGAAGATGGTACGCAAATGCGACCACATATTGTGTGGTTTGGGGAGGATGTTCCCGAAATAATAAATGCAGTAGAATTAGCCGCTGAGGCGGATATTTTTGTGGTTGTAGGCACTTCAATGCAAGTTTATCCCGCAGCAAGTTTAGTGAATTATGTGGGTATAAAAGTACCTATTTATATCATTGACCCCAAAAAACCTGATATTGAGTTAACTGAAAATATGAGTTATATTCAAGCGGGCGGGGGAGAAGGTTTGCAACAATTATTTGAAATTTTAACTGAGAATTTTAAATCTTAACTACTATGACTGTTTCAGTTTTAAATCGTGCCGACAATTCTATCAATCTTTATGACAGAGAGATTGATGACGATGAATTCTTTGAATTATGCCAAAGAAACCCTGAACACAAATTTGAAAAAAATCTGACGGAACAATAGTTATTATGCCAAATACGGGAGAGAAAACAGCAAAAAGAAATTCCAAAATTAATCTAAAATTATCTTTGTGGGAAGAAGAAAACGGTGGAAATGTTTTTGATTCTTCAACCGCCTTCATTTTTCCGAATGGGGCAAGTCGTTCTCCTGATGCGGCATGGGTGAGTGATGAACTTTGGAATACTTTGAGTGACACTGAACAAGATAAATTTCCAAAAATCAGTCCTGAATTTGTGATTGAATTGATGTCTCCGAGTGATAAAATGAAAGACGCAAAAATGAAAATGTTGGAATATATTGATAACGGTGTTCAATTGGCGTGGTTAATAAATTCAAGCGAAGAAGAAGTTCATATCTTCCGAGCTGATGGCACAATTTCAAAGGTTAATGGTTTTGATAATACCTTGTCGGGAGAAGCAATTTTGAAGGATTCTGAGTTCAAATTGAATCTATTACGATAATAACAAGTTATCTCTCTAAATATAATTTATGAAAAACTTCACATCCAGCAACCCTACAAAACTACTTTTTGGAAAAGGTGTTGTTTCAAAATTAGGGTCATTCTCTAAAAAATTAGGCTCGAAAGCGGTTATCATGATTGGTAAAGGCTCGGTAAAACATAATGGAATTTTGGATGCGGTTACCGAACAGTTAACATCCGTTGGAACTGAATTTGTCTTGTTTGAGGGCATTAAATCTAATCCAATTTTTCAAGATGTTGATGCCTGCATTAGCATTGCTCGTGAATTTCAAGCCGATCAAATTATTGCCATTGGGGGAGGTTCAGTCATTGATTCTGCCAAAGCGGTTGCCGTCGGTTTTTTCCATGATGGAACCGTTTGGGATATTTGTTCGAGTGGAATTAAGGCCAAAGAAGCATTACCAATTTTATGTGTTCTGACCTTAGCGGCTACTGGCACGGAAATGAACATGTTTTCTGTAATTCAGAATGATGAAACGGGTCAAAAATTGGGTTGGGGTAGTGATTTAGTGTATCCAAAAGTATCATTTCTTGATCCTGAGTTTACATTTTCTGTTCCTAAAACCTATACTTCTTACGGCGTTTCAGATTTAATTGGTTCTTCGTCAATTTTGGTGAAAAGTATTTGATAAAGCGGTTTTAGAAAAAAAGTTTTCACCAAAAATCTGCTAATTTAGAAATAAAAGGAAAATACAAGAATTTAAGTATCGGCGATTTTTATGGAAAAATAATCTTTCACCAAAATTGACGAAGAACCATTTAATTGCGCATACATTTGAACAATATTTTGAACCAACCTCTTCTCCACTTTC
>JBBAKY010000036.1:0-33162 GCA_040403295.1 Arcicella sp. | reverse complement strand
AAACTGATAAAGAAAAAGTAAAAGAGACATTCTAACACTTCGAGGGACAGAACGCAGCCCCACCCCTCAACAATCGTTTTACTTGGCGGTGACATGGCCCTTTATTGCTACAATCTTTTGGTGGTTGACCGTAACTTGATGTCAGTTTTCGGGAATTTTAATATTGTTGAAAACCCCTGTGTAACAGAATAATACACGAATAAAACTGACAAAATCTTTCGATGTTAAAATAAAAATATCATTTAAATCAAAAAATAAGGAACGTTTACATCACATAACTATCTATTTCAACGTGAATGTGAGGAAAGATTATTATTTGTACAAATAAAAGAATGTTTTTAAAGATATTTTTTTCTCTAAGTAAAACCCGTTTAAATATTTGCAAAACCTTCATTTTACAGCTATCAATAACAAAATTGAGTGTTAAATATATTTTTTATAATAAGCCATGATATGCCTTAATAAAAATAGTATTAATTTCCCTTTCTAAACGAGTAAAATCAACCGAACTAAATTTTAAACAATGAAATTAACCACTCGTATTCAATTGATGGTGATGATGTTTCTCATGTTTTTCACGTGGGGTTCATGGTATGGCCAAATGGGAAAATATCTTTTTACAACCTTAAAAGCCTCTGGAGATCAAATTGGTAGTGCTTACGCTACTTTCTCAATTGCTTCAATTATTGCTCCTTTCTTTGTGGGAATGATTGCCGACCGCTTCTTTTCAGCACAAAAAGTAATGGGTATTTTAAATCTACTTGGTGCTGGAATTTTATACTTGTTAATTCAAAATCAAAACCCTGATACATTCTTTTGGTATATTTTGGCTTATACGCTAACCTTTGCTCCCAATTTAGCTTTGTCAAGCTCAATTGCGATGAACCAAATGCAAGACCCTGGTAAAGAATTTCCTGCTATCCGTGTTTTAGGAACAATTGCCTGGATTATCGTTACCAACATTATCGGTTTATACAGTTTAGGCGATAAAGTAGAAATTTTTCAGATAGCCATGTTCACTTCCATCGCTTGGGGCTTATTTGCTTTTACGTTACCCGATACTCCACCAAAAGCAACGGGTGAAGCAACGGTTTCTCAAATCTTAGGTACGGATGCTTTTGTACTTTTTAAAGACCGTTCATTCTTGATTTTCTTTATTTCATCGGTCTTAGTCTGCATTCCTTTGGCATTTTATTACGCTCACGCTAACTTGTCGCTCACAGAATCTCACATGACAAATGTGGAAAACAAAATGTCGCTTGGACAGGCCTCTGAGGTATTATTCATGCTTTTAATTCCTTTTGCTTTGCAGAAATTTGGCATCAAAAAAATGCTTATTGTCGGCTTAATTGCTTGGATAGTTCGTTTTTTATGTTTTGGAAATGGTGATGGTATTTCTTCAGAATGGATTTTATATGTAGCCATTGTTCTTCACGGCGTTTGTTATGATTTCTTTTTTGTAACAGGACAAATTTACACGGATAATAAAGCGGGTGATAAAATCAAAAATTCGGCTCAGGGACTTATTACCTTTGCCACGTATGGCATTGGGATGGGAATTGGCTCAAAATTGTCAGGAATTGTACTTGATACATATACATTTACAGATGCTGCTGGCGTAGTTACGCACAATTGGAATGGCGTTTGGATGATACCAGCGGGTATCGCTGCCGTTGTTTTAATATTATTCATTATATTTTTTAAGGATAATAAAGCTTTGAGCAAATTATAAATTCAAAAGCACAAAAATAATATTTCATCAATATATCGCTGATGGCTTGAAGTTCATTGCTAATTGCCAAAAGCTCAAATCTAATTAATTATGGCAAAAGTTTGTATTCTTGGTGGTGGATTTATCGGCCGTTTTTACGCTGATTCATTGCATGGACAGCGTGGACGAGACCGTGTTGAAGTGGTATATGCCCGTAAAGAAGAAACGGCGAAACGATTCGCAACTGATTATTCTATCCCAAATTTTACGACTTCAATGGAAGAGGCTATTGCTCATTCCGAAAGTGAAGTAGTGGTTATTGCCCTGCCAAATCATATTCATGAAGAAGCTGTTATGCTTTGTGTGAAGCATAAAAAAGCTGTCCTATGTACCAAACCGTTAGGCCGAAATGCGGAGGAAGCCCTCAGAATGACAAAGGCTTGCGAAGAAGCAGGCGTTTTTGGGGGATACTTAGAAGACCTCTGTTATACACCAAAATTTCTAAAATCAGTTCAAAGTGTGAAAGATGGAGCAATTGGTAGAGTACTTTGGGCAAAATCTCGTGAAACACACCCTGGCCCGCATTCAGATTGGTTCTGGAATATTGAAATGGCGGGCGGTGGTGCCATCCTCGATTTAGGTTGTCATTGCATCGAAATTGCCAGAAATTTTATTGGTAAAGATATTAAACCTGTAGAGGTAATGTGTTGGGCAGATACGCAAGTAAAACCCATTGATGCCGAAGACCATGCAATCGGTTTGGTAAAATATGAAAATGGCGCTATTGGACAATTTGAGGTTTCATGGACTTTCCGTGGAGGGATGGATTTGCGAGATGAAGTCATGGGAACGGAAGGAACAATCTGGACAAATTCTTTTTTAAGAACTGGTTTTGAGATGTTTACCACTGGAAAAGGGGGAGGCGGCTACGTAGCTGAAAAAGCTGAATCGGCAACGGGTTGGCTATTTCCGGTGGGTGATGAAGCCCATGAATTGGGATATACACACATGTTTACGGATATGTTTAACGCAATTGAAGAAGGACGCTTACCACAAGAATCTTTTTACGATGGCTACGTGGTAAATTCCATTATTGATGCCGCTTACAAATCAGCAAAAACAAAATTGTGGGAGCCTGTCAATTTACCAGTTTGGCGTGGACAAGAAGGCTTACAAAAACCATCTGTCTATCAAGAATACGATGCTGAACACTGGTTTATAAAAGATGAGATTCTTTCAAATGGTGATACAAAAGTAATTTTGAAGAAAAAAGAAACGGGCGAAATCATTGAAATTGAACGTTTGAATTTAAAATAACCTTATAAATTTATAACCTTTATTTTATAAAGTAATCCGTAATTTATGAATAAGAAAGCCACACAATTATTAATTTTGTGTGGCTTTTGAATAGCTAATATTTGCCTTACGCTGTTTATTAAGGGAAATTGTAAAAAATAACGTACTATATTTGACTTGGCATACCGTACAGAAAGTTAACACCTGCGGAGAGTTTAACGGCGAACACCAGATACTTTGAAATTTACAATAGTGGCCACTGTAATATAAAATTTACATCACCACACAAGACAAATACCTAACGTAAGTACTTATAATAATATATTAGTTACGTTACTTTCTTCCTCCTTTTCCGACTCACTGTCTTCACCTATAGAATTTGCTGCTATTTGCTCAATTAATTCTGTCAATCGTAAATCTGAAGAACGAAGTTTAAAAACATTATCCATTAGCCTTGCACCTTTCAGGCTGTCGTATTCTGGAGCAAGTATAATTATGAGTTGCCTCCAGTTATTTGGAAGTCTTTTTTTGCACACCCTAATCCTATTTTTTAGAATTTCAGAGGTTTTTTTTAAATCAATTTGTAGCATATAATAATAAAGTAATTATATTTGTGCCTAACAGTTTATGTTATACATACAAATATAGAATAGTCGGGAAATATGGATAAATTTACTCTTTTTTATTTAGTTTTAATTTAAAAAATAATAAATAAACTCAATTAAATTTATAATCTTTTAGAATTGCACAAAACTATAATTTTATGAGTATAACTCAAAATTATTTACTAAAAAATTGAAATTTATTAAAAATTCATGTTACTTCACGTCATAAATAAATTTCTTTACAACTCTCAAAGATTATGAATCGAATTGAAGATAAAATAAGGGTATTAGTAGCAGAAAAAGGAATTACCCTACTACAGTTAGCTACGAAATCAAAAATTACCGAAGCTACTTTGCACGCAATTTTAAATAGAAATGATGCGAAGTATTCCCAGTTAAGCAGAATAGCTGACACTTTGAGTGTAAATGTGGCATATTTGGCAGGCGAAACAACCATTAAGAATATGTCAGTGGTGGAGGAGCCAAGGACTGGGTATGTGGCGATTAAGGCCGAGGAAGTTATTGATATGCAGAAACAAATAATTGATTTGCAAGCGAAACTCCTTGAAAAAAAATAAAATTATTTGAATTAAAAAGTTCAAATTGACATCAATTTTGAGCTTTTTAATTTAGCGATTAAATCTATCTTTTAGTTTCAAGAGTGGCGTTTCTATAAATCTAAAGGAAAGTTCGCACACTAAAATAGTCATTAATATAGCCGATGGATATAGCAATAAATTGAAATTTAAAACATCAATATTTTTACCAAAAAAGAAATGAATTGTATTGACGCATAATACAATTATAGCAGGATGATAAATATAAATACCGTAAGAAATTTTACCCAAATAATGGATGATTTTTTGTTCCAAATAAAAAATTGATTTGGGGTTTCGGGATACATTCAGAATAAAAAAGCAAAAGAATATTCCGTAAAATTCCATGTTTAATCCCGGGAAATGAAAACCAGTTCCTAACATCAGGAATAAAACTAAATAGGCAATAATTTGAACATCTTTTCTAAATAAAACTGACAATACATTTTCCTGTTTATTAAAAACCAAATAAGCACCCATACCTCCAATTACCATCGTCAATATCCTAAATTGACTAAAAAACAACGCTAATCCATCTTGTATTTTCTGCTTCATCATTTCGGATAAATCACTGATTTTGAATACATAAAGCCAAAAAATTCCTAAAATCAACAGAAAAATACTTAATAATTTGAAGAAGGTTTTTACTGGGTTTTTACTTTTTATAATCCACGGCCAGATCGCATAAAATTGTTCCTCCACTCCTACCGACCACGTTTGCGCACATAGATAAGGAGAACGATAAAATACAAATCCCAAATTGGGCAAAAAGAGTAAGAAAAAAGGCAATCTTTTGAAAAAATCTGCATCAAAATAATATTGATTTCTCAAGGGTTCGTCGAAGATTGGGATATTGGGAAAAACAAAAAATCCTAAGATGACAATGATAAAATAGAGTGGCCAGATGCGGAGAACTCGACGAATATAGAAGTCTTTGGTTGAAATATCTCCTCTACGCTGTTTTTCGCTCAACAATAGATAAGTAATTAGAAAACCACTCAAAACAAAGAAAAGACCAACGCCTAATTTTCCTAAATTTTTAATAAAGTAATTTCCATAAATGTTCTCCAAACCCATCAAATATTTAATTTGTTCAGTATGATGAATCAACACAGAAAAAGCAGCAATAAAACGTACTCCGTTGAGGTTAGGAAAATAAACAGGTTGATGTGGGTTTTGCATTCAGTTTTGTATCGTACAATTATGGTTTACAAAATTACACATCGTAACTTTGATTTCAAATTATAAAAACAAACAATGGAAAAACAAAAAAATAATCCGCTTCATGGAATCACCTTATCGGCCATTTTGGAGCATTTAATTAGCTTTTATGGTTGGGAAGATTTGGGTAGCCGTATCGAAATAAAATGTTTCAACATTGACCCAAGCATTAAATCAAGTTTGACCTTTTTACGAAAAACACCTTGGGCAAGAGAAAGAGTGGAAGGATTATATTTAAAATCGTTAAGGGATATGAAAAAAGTAGATAAAACGAAAAGTTTAGAGGACCAAGTATAGAGTTCAAAGAATAAAATCACTTTGACATTTTACGCTGAACTCTATTCTTTAACCGATTTCTTTACAAAATTCTCAGACCCAAAGTCAATTGCCAAAGATTGCCTTTTTGGGTAAAATTGATGTTATTAAATGTATTTCTGGTTACTTCTGAAAGACTGCCTTCGTAACGTAAATCTAAAGATAAAGCCCCAATATCAAGCCCACCACCAGCTTGATAACCATAAGCCGCATTTTTGAAAGAATCGCCAACATTGCTTGAATATGCTTTCAAGGCTTCGTCTAAGCCTTTATCGGAGATTTTAAAAGATGCCATTGGCCCAGCATTCAAGCGTAATGGACCCACTTTGAAACCAATCATCAATGGAATATCGAAATTAGTATATTCAATTGCAACGGTTTGAGAAGTACTGGGTGAACCACTTTTCAAAATATTCACGCTCCCTCCTTTTGCCGAAAATATAAATTCGGGTTGAACAAAAAACTTACTGCCTATTCTGACGTAAACTCCTCCAACGTACCCAGTTTTTGTATCTAAACTTTGTTGCAAATTATCACCAAAAGATTGTGTTTTGAAATCCGTTTTTAATTGCGAGAAATTTACTCCCCCTTTTATCCCAATCGAAAATTGGGCAAAAGAATCAGTTCCTTTTGCAAAAGCTAAAAAGAAAAGAAGAATTAACAGTTTTTTGTGCATATTGATTTAGTTTTTTTATGTGATGGAAAGATAACGTGAATTAATGGCTCGAATGTATTTTATAAGTGGATTTTTTGGCATAATTTAGTGTATGGCAAAAGTAAAAACATCATTTTTCTGTCAAAATTGTGGACATCAAGCACCCAAATGGCTTGGTAAATGTCTCTCATGTGGCGAATGGAATACCTTCGTTGAGGAGGTTGTTCAAAAAGAAGAACCCACCAAAGGCTCTTGGAAAGTTTCGACTTCTACAAAAATAGCCTCAAAACCGAGGTCAATTCAGGATATAAATTTTGAAGAACAACCCCGAATTCTCACCAAAGATGCAGAACTTAATCGTGTTTTGGGGGGTGGAATTGTGTTGGGTTCAATGGTGCTGATTGGCGGAGAACCTGGCATTGGCAAATCAACATTAATGCTTCAAATTGCATTAATGCTTGATAATTTAAAGGTTCTATACGTTTCAGGAGAAGAATCAGAACAACAAATTAAGATGCGAGCGGAACGTTTGGAGAATAAAAGTAAAAACTGCTTTATTTTAACGGAAACGCAAACGCAAAATATTTTTAAGCAAATTGAAGCATTTGAACCCGATATTTTAATTATTGATTCCATCCAAACCTTACAATCTTCTTTCGTAGAATCGGGGGCTGGAAGCGTCTCGCAGGTGAAAGAATGTGCGGCTGAATTGATGAAGTTTGCCAAAGAATCAGGGACACCTGTCTTCATGATTGGGCATATCACCAAAGATGGTTCGTTGGCGGGTCCCAAAGTACTGGAACACATGGTTGATACCGTTTTGCAGTTTGAAGGCGACCGCCACATGGCGTATAGAATACTCCGTACCACCAAAAATCGTTTTGGTAGCACCTCAGAATTAGGCATTTATGAAATGTTAAATTCTGGTTTACGAGAAGTTTCAAATCCATCTGAAATATTGATTTCACAAAGAGATGAAGATTTTTCGGGAATAACGATTGGGGCAATGCTGGAAGGAAACCGTCCGCTTTTAATTGAAACACAATCTTTAGTTTCAATTGCTACCTACGGAACGCCACAACGGAGTTCAACTGGTTTTGATGCCAAACGACTAAATATGTTATTAGCAGTTTTGGAAAAGAGAGGTGGTTTTAGATTGGGCAATCAAGATGTATTTTTGAATATTGCTGGAGGCTTGAAAGTGGAAGACCCCGCCGTTGATTTAGCAGTTTGTGCCTCCATTGTATCATCTTACGAAGATTTGAGCATCCCATCCAAAGTTTGTTTTGCGGCAGAGGTTGGCTTAGGCGGAGAAATTAGAGCGGTCAATCGCATTGAGCAAAGAATTTCGGAAGCTGAAAAATTAGGCTTCAAAGAAATTTGGATTTCAAAATATAATGCAAAAGGCTTAGATACGAGTAATTACAAAATAAAAATCAACATGGCAGGGATGCTGGAAGATGTATTTATGCAAATTCTGCGGAAGTGATAGATTTCGGTGAAGTAGCAATGGAGGGAATTAGAATGACATAACTTATTAGAATTGGAACTTCCCGAAAGTTTTAAACTTTCGGGAAGTTGAACCGAATTACGAAATTTTACCTACAGTAGGTTAGTTATCAGTCTGTAAATTATAAATTATGATTTCTATTTTATTACATCCTCAATAGATTAGTATTTACAAAATCTCTTCCCGAACTTTACCAAAATTTTAACAAAAATAGACAATGGCACAAGTAAAATCGGGCGATAAAATCAACGTCCACTACACAGGAAAATTAACGGACGGAACACTTTTTGATTCTTCAGAAGGACGTGAACCTTTGGAATTTGAAGTGGGCTCTGGAATGGTTATCAAAGGTTTCGATGAGGGCGTTACGGGCATGAGCGTAGGTGAGAAAAAAACCATTCATATTCCTGCTGCTGAGGCTTACGGAGACATGGATCCAAATTATTTAGCCGTTTTCAACAAGGCAGAAATTCCTTCGGATATTCCTTACGAAGTAGGTATGCAACTAAATATGCACCAAGATGGTACTGGACAGGTAATGCCAGTATCGGTCGTGGAAGTAACTGAAACTACTATTACTTTAGATGCCAATCACCCTTTGGCTGGCAAAGATTTGATTTTTGATTTGGAGTTGGTTTCTATTGCATAGTATTAGAAGTAAGGGAAACTAAAAAAGCATCAGTCGATATTTCGACTGATGCTTTTTTATACTTGAACATTAAGAATCTAAATGCTCTTTATTGCTAAAAGTATTAAGCTGGTTTTGCTATCTCAACATTCACTTTTTTCCCTTTGATAGAAGCGCCATCCATACTATTCAATACTGTTGTTGCATATTCTTTTGGAACATCAACGAAAGTATATTTATCAAAAATATTGATTTGTCCTAAAGTATTTCCTGGAATTCCAGATTCTCCGGCAAATGCTCCTACAATGTTGGCAGGTGAGATTTTCTCATCAAAACCAATATTTACAAACATTCTTACCATGTTTTCATCCTGACGATATGGTTTTCCAGCTTTATCCGTTCTTGGTCCTCTGTCTTCGCCTGAACGAGGACGGTCACCTGTACGGGCAGGACGTGAATCTGTACGGTCAAAACTTCTTCCGCCATCTCTTCCACCACGAGAATCACTTCCGTAACTTCTTGCACCGTCACGGCTTCCACCATCACGACTGCCAAAACGGCTACTACCTGAATCTCTACCATCACGAGCAGCAAAACGATCACCACTGCTTCCACGACCACCTTCACGACTTCCGAAACGGTCATTACTTCTGCCATCACGACTTCCGTAACGATCACCACCACGGCTATCACCTTCTAAATTCTCATCAGCAAATTCATTTTTTGCAACACCCATAGTCATTTTCACTAAAGCTGCAACAATTTGTTCGTTCGAGAATCCAGCGTGTGTTAATGAACCATAAACATCTCCGAAAAGCTCTAAATCGTTTTCTTCGATAGCGTTCTGAACTCTTTCAATAAACATTCCTTTTTTCACACCAACCACATCAGAGAACGATGGAATTACACCTTTGTCAATTTTAACTTTGGTATAATTCATGATGTCTCTCAAACGGTTACGTTCAGCACCCACAACGAATGTATAAGCTTTACCAGACTTGCCAGCACGACCTGTACGACCGATACGGTGTACGTAATATTCTTCGTCTAATGGAATATCATAATTGAAAACGGCATCAATATCATTCACGTCAATTCCACGAGCGGCAACGTCCGTAGCAACCAAAATAGTTGTTGCACCAGAACGGAATTTCGCCATTACGTTTGTACGTTGCGTTTGACGTAAATCTCCGTGTAAACCTTCAGCTGCGTATCCTCTCAAAATCAATTCTTCTACTACTTCATCCACTCTTTTCTTCTGGTTACAGAAAATTAAAGCCAATTTTACGTTGTAGAAATCCATCAAACGAGTCATTACTTCCATTTTCGCCTTGCCTTTCACATCGAAATACAATTGTTCGATGTTGGCATTAGTGATTTCGTTTTTAACAACTTTCACCAATTTAGGGTCATTTTGGTAACGAGCCGTAAGCGCCATAATTGGCTTAGACATGGTTGCCGAGAAGAAAACTGTTTGACGGTCTTCGTTTGTTTCTTGCAAAATACTTTCGATGTCATCACGGAAGCCCATATCAAGCATTTCGTCAGCTTCATCAAGTACTGCCATTTGTACTTTTTCTAATTTCAAAGCACGTCTTTCAATCAAGTCAATCACACGTCCAGGCGTACCTACCACGATGTTTGCCCCTGCTTTCAACGACTTAATTTGACGGTCGATTGAATCACCACCATAAACCGTAGTAACCCAAACGCCTTTTTTATATTTGGCTAATTTTTTGATTTCTTCGGTAACTTGAACTGCTAATTCACGAGTTGGGCAAAGCACCAAACCTTGAACATACTTATCGAAAGCGATAACTTTCTCAATCATCGGGATACCGAAAGCGGCTGTTTTACCAGTACCCGTTTGGGCTTGTCCGATTACATCACGACCTTCCAATAAATAAGGAATAGCTTCTGATTGGATTGGAGAGGCAGTTTCAAAGCCCATATCCAATACTGCTTTTTTAATATCTTCCGACACGGGAAGTTCGTCAAATCTTAATCTTGCGATTTCACTCATAATTTTTCTGCGTCACATCTAACGACATGAAGAATAAGTAGGGCATCGGCATGATGCTCCATTCGTTTCCTGCGACTAATTTTTTAATTGATTTGTAATAAATTTTGCTTTAATGATGCCCGAACATCCGTTAAAGCTCTGGGAGACCGACTTGAGGAGTTATGAGTTGTGAGTTATGAATTACAAGTTGAAAATTTCAACATTTAACTTTTAACTATTAACTAAACTTCTCTTAGAAGAAGTGCTTCGTGCCAACGAAGCGAACACAGAGACGTGCGGATGTTGTTTTTGTACTAATTTTGCACAAAGGTACGCCAATCTTTTGGATTCGCAAATCTATTTAGATTATTTTTAGAAAAGAAAAAGATTTTAAGCTCTGTCATTGCGAGTAAAAGGAAGCAGCCTGTTAGAGATTTTGAGGCAAAAAATATTAAACTATTTATTTTCACTTCCCCAAATAATAATCCCAAACCACCAAAGTAATCTCCGCAATCATCTTATCATTCGTCATTTCATCTTCCAAAGAGTTTGAAACAAAAATGGCAATGGCAAATTGTTTGCCGTTGGGTAAGGTAATGATGCCGATGTCGTTTGTGCCTCCCGTTAAGCCTTCTTTATTTTTTCCAGAAAAGCCTGTTTTGTGGGCTATAATAGTATTTTTTGGTAATAATCCTCTGATTTTATTGGGTCCTGTGGTGGTTTCTACCATGATTTTGTAAAGAAAATCTTGACTATTTTTTGAGAGAATATGCTGTTTATGAAATTTTTGCAGTAGTTGAACGGCGGCAAAAGGTGTACTGTAATTCTTGTATTGAAGACTCCAATCGTTCTGAATTCTTACCTCTGGGTCTAATATTGCCACGTCTTTTACGCCTATTTTATGGATAAATTTATTGGCGATTTCTGTTCCGCCAATGAGTTTAAATAGAAGGTCACAACCACTATTATCGCTTTGTGATACGGTATATTTAATTATTTCACTCAATGGCAGATTTACATCTCCTTCGGGATATTTTTCCCGCATCGGGCTATATAAATTTGGTATCAAGTCGGCTTTACGAACAAAAATATTCTGATTTAGCGTAAATTTTCCTTGATCAACTTGGTTCAAAACTGCCAAAGCCAAATGAAATTTAAAAACACTTTGCATCGGGAAATGTCCACTTCCATTGAAGGTTAAGGTATCGCCATTCTCAAAATCTAAAACACCCACGCCAACGGTGGCACATTTTGATTTTACAATTTGTTCGATTTTCTCCTTGATGATATTTATTTGCGAAAACCCTGAGTAATGAATGATTAAAAAAGTAAGGATTAGAAGGGTATTTTTTTTCATTTGACTTAAATAAATGTGCGGTAAAAAAGGATGGTAAAAACAAAAATAAGGATTTTGATGAGGTCTTACAAACTTTTAAAGACTTCTTTCGAGTATATATTCAGCTTGCTTTTTTTGAATATGAGTTACCTATGAAAACCTTAATAAAGGTGAAATAGTGAAATCGCTGTCGTTATCTTTGAGCATAAAACTGGCCAAAACATATTAATCATGAAAACACTAAAATTATATTTTGTAATCCTAATCGTTATCTTGCTATCATCTGACCATTTATTTGCACAAAAATTCAAAGTGATTGCTTTTTATACTGCCAAAAATGACCAGGCTCACATCAGTTTTGTCCATGAAGCCAATCAGTGGTTTTCAAAAATGGCGAAACAGCATAATTTTGTCTATGATTCTACCGCCAATTGGAATAATCTCAATAAAGACTTTCTGGCTCAATATCAAGTGATGCTTTTTTTGGATACTCGGCCCGAGGAAATTGCACAAAGAAAAGCCTTTGAAGAATATATGAACCATGGAGGTGCTTGGATGGGATTTCATTTTGCAGGATTTGCTATGGCTCAATCAAAATATCCCCAAAATTGGGACTGGTATCACAATCAATTTTTGGGTTCTGGGGAATATAAAAGCAATACATGGCGACCAACTTCAGCCATTTTACGAGTGGAAAATCCCAAACATCCTGCGACAAAAAAACTACCTAAAACATTCAAATCATCCCCCAACGAATGGTATTGCTGGCAAAATGATTTACGAGAAAATACAAACATTGATATTTTATTATCCATTGATTCCACCAGTTTCCCTTTGGGAACAGGACCAAAACCGCACGAAATTTGGCACAATGGGTATTATCCTGTGGTTTGGACAAACAAAAAATACAAAATGTTATACATCAATATGGGACATAACGACATTGATTATGAAGGCAAGACTAATAAAGAATTGTCTTTTCAGTTTGAAAATGAACTGCAAAATAAATTTATACTCAACAGTTTGGGTTGGTTGGGGAACAGCAAAAAATAGTTGATAATATTTAGAAATAATTCATGAACAAATCGTAATAAAACCAGAAGAGGATAAGCATTTGAAAAAAATAATGAAACTTTAACGAATAATTGTTCATTAATATACGTTAAGTATCTAAACTCATTTGTATTATTCCATGAAAAAGCTATTTGCTATATCCTTATTCTGTTTAACCTTATCCTTTTCTGGTTTTGGCCAAGTATATTCCGATTCTCTAATTATTAATATTCAAGGCTCGCTGGGCAAATTACAAAATGAAAATGAAAATCTCAAAAGTCGTCTCGAAATTCAAGGTCGTTCATTAACGGATATATCTAAAAATCAATCACTTACAGACAAAACTAAGTGGGAAAAAATCAAATCCAACTTGATTAAAAGTGCAGAAGTTTATAAGATATTGAGCGATGATATTATTGATTTAAAATCGCAAGTTTTGAATCAAGATTATCAAGGATATATTAAAAAATTGAGTTCCGTTGAAAAAGGCCCCTTAGGATTTTCCTTTGAAGATGTCATCTTAAAAACGGCACAAAGTAAAGCTATTTTTAGCAAGAAAGAGAAAAATGAACGCTTTATGAACGTATTAAAAAGCTTGAAAGACAGTCCAATTGTGGGCTTAATTCCTTATGCTTCTCAGGCCGTAAATCTTTCCACAGCGGCAGTAAACGTTGCGTATGCTTCGGGTATGCAAGACAAAAAGGTCAACTTTGATAAAATAAAAGAGTTTGAGAAGGAATTACAACGCTATACAGGCTTTTACAATATGTTGGATAAAGCAAATTTGATGAACACCAACTCAAGCGGACAAACCGTTACGATGTTGGAGGCCTTGCAATTGGATGTTTTAGAAAAATTCAAAAAGGACGCTCAAAAAGTAGGTTATAATCCACGAGATATTAGAAATGATGAAGCTTTGGATGATTATTTTAATTATATGATTGGCGAATTTTCAACCGATTATATGAAGAAACGAATTACCGAAATTGAAAGTAAATACACCGAAAAAAATGGCCAAACCAATTTAGGCGAAATGTTGCAATCTGAGTTGGATATTCGTCACGTAAATAATAATTTGGATTACGTTCAAAGCCTTTGTAACCGTTTTATTGCGGTTCATGACCAATATTTTGACTTTGAAAACCGATATTTCGACCAAGTGAAACAAGCCATTAATGTGGCAAAAGCTAACAACATTATTGAAGGTGTTGGCGAAAAACCCGCCCAAATGGTTTATGATGATTTGATGAAAGATTTAGGCGCAAAAAAGAAGAAAAAAGATGCAGCCATCAAATCAAGCATTAATATTAAAGAATTGAAAGATAAGATTGATTCGGTTGATATTTACAAAATCTTGTAAGTCAGGTGATGGTTTAGGGATTACGTTTTAACTATTTTTGAAGGAATTGCAAAAAACTAATCCCTAATCCTTAACCCCTAATCGCTATTCATTATCTTTGCAGATGGAAAAACTGCCTTCTATTTATACCCCTCAATTTTGGTTGCTCTGTGTGAGTAACTTTCTTTTCTCTGCCAGTTTTCAAATGATGATTCCTGAATTGCCCGACTATTTGAAAAGTATGGGTGGTAAAGAATACATCGGTTATATTATTGCACTTTTTACCCTTACCGCAGGTTTTGCAAGACCCTTTTCTGGAAAATTAACGGACACTGTTGGTCGAGTTCCCATCATGGCGTTTGGTTCAATTGTATGTTTTATTTGCGGAGGAATTTATCCTTTTGTTCACACCGTTTTTGGATTTTTATTATTGAGATTTCTACACGGATTTTCTACAGGAACAAAACCCACCGCCACTGCTGCGTACGTAGCCGATATAATTCCAGAAGACCGAAGAGGAGAAGCTCAGGGAATGTTAGGAATTTTTACGGCAACTGGGATGTCAATCGGACCTACAATTGGTAGTTATTTAGTAATTTGGACTTCTCTCAATTTCATGTTTTATACTTCGTCGGCCTTTGCGCTGGGCTCAATTCTGATATTGCTAAATATGAAAGAAACCCTATCCAAAGAGCAGAAACAGCCTTTTTCTCTTAAATTATTAAAAATAAAATGGGTTGATACTTTTGAACCACGAGTACTCCCTGCTTTTTTAGTAATGCTTTTAGTATCATTTTCATCAGGGGTTTTGCTTACGCTCGTGCCTGACCAAACCAAATTATTGGGCATATCCAACAAGGGAGCTTTCTTCACAATTTATACGATTGCATCATTAACGGTAAGATTATTTTTTGCCAAAAGCTCGGACAAATACGGGCGAATTCCGATTTTGATGTTGTCTTCTGCAATATTAATTGTTTCGATGATTTTGTGCATTTCAACGGATTCTACTTGGATTTTTGTGTTGGGAGCGATTTTATTTGGCTTTTCTTGGGGGTTCAATACGCCAACTTTAATGGCTTGGACTGTAGATTTATCGCACGAAAATTATCGTGGACGAGCCGTTGCAACCACCTATATTGCCCTCGAAGCGGGCATTGGCATTGGCGCTTTATTTGCGGGACATCTATACCAAGGAAAAGTAGAGAATATGGCTATTCCTTACGAATTATCCGCTTTTTTGGCCTTTGTTGCGTTGGTTTATCTATGGAAAAAAGGTCGAGATATTAGATTCGGTCACGAAGTCTCCAAGCGTTAAGCACAGGGAAATCCCGTGACTTAAATTCCTTTAAAATCAGGCAATTTTTTTCCTAAAAAGGCCGAAACACCTTCCATAAAATCATGGGTTTGGCCCGCAATATCTTGATTGACGGCTTCCAATTCCAACATCTGTTCCAAGGTTGAATGATAGGATTGATTCAATACTTTTTTGATTAAACCAATGGCTTGCGTGGCTGATTTAGCGTACATTCTGGCTGTTTGATTTACGGCAAAATCTAATTCATTTGGCGGAAAAACTTTATTAACTAATCCTAATTCCAAACATTCCTTTGCTTCCACAATTCTACCAGTTGAAGCTAATTCAAAGGCTTTTTGAGAACCCAATAATCTGGGTAAAAAATACGAGGAACCTGCATCAATAATTAATCCAATACTCACAAAAATCTGCGACATTCGGGCGGTTTCTGATGCAATAATCACATCACAAGCCAAAGCCAACGAACAACCCGCTCCTGCTGCAATTCCATTCAACCGACAAATTACTGGCTTCGGTAAATCTCTAATTGACAATATCATAGGATTGTATCCGCTTCGTAATGAATCGCCCAAACTGGTTGAACCATTTATGCCTCCTTTTAAATCTGCGCCCGAACAAAAGGCTTTATCACCCATTCCGGTGAGGACAACTACACGCACCGATGAGTCCGCTCCTGCTTGTAAAAATGCTTGGGTAATTTCCTGAATTAAAGCGGGATTAAGCGCATTGTAAACGTCGGGCCGATTGAGAGTTATCGTACAAATACCTTCCTTTATTTCGTAAATAAGATGATTCAACATGATTATTTTTATTGATAATTTAAAAAAAAGTGCCACTAAAAAGCACTACTGAAAGACTAACGATTAATCCCAAAAATGCTCCCGCCATTATTTGGGCGGGTGTGTGGGCATTCAAATGTAATCGGGCAGAAAACAAGAAGCCTGCAATTAAAATCACCGCTATGATTGGAAAAAAAAGCTGGTAGCTATTGAATTTTATAGCAATACCAATCAAAGCTCCCAAAGCACCACTAATACCCACCGCATGGGCCGAAATTTTCCAATATAAACTTATCACGGCTACCGAAGCAATCGAAAAAGCAATTCCTGTCATAATGATGGAGACTTCTGGCAATTGCTTTAATTTCATCGTAAAGAAAGTAGCTACAAAAGTATAAATAGCCATCGTTACGATGTAGGGAAGTCGTCGGTCTTCCAAGGTTTCCATTTTCAAATCTCCGATAAAACCGAAACGATGAAGACAATAAATGGCAAAAACGGGCAGAATAAATGTTTGGAGGAAAATCAACAACAATAATCCCATTTTCAAGCTCATTAAGCCTACACGAGCGGAATCATTGAACAATTCGAGGTTCTGAATCGACTCGGGAGCAATGTAAAAAAGAATCCCAAAAATAATTGTTGGCATCATCAAAGGATGTAAAAATGCGGAAAGTATATGAGCAAAACGAGTAGTCAATTTTGGTTATTGGGGATAAGGTTATTAGTTAATGGGAACTGTGAAATCGTATTTCAATTATCATGTCACAATTTACTCAAAAAAAACTAATCCCATAAGATTTTAAAACCTTATGGGATTAATTATGATATTATATTTCTCAAAAAGCAACTAATCCCTAAACTCAAAGTTGCTTCCGCAAACGAGCCACAGGAATATTCAATTGCTCACGGTATTTAGCAACCGTTCTACGAGCGATGTTATAGCCTTTTTCGTTGAGATATTTTTCTAACTTATCATCCGACAATGGATTTTTCTTGGGTTCATTATCAATTAATTCTTTTAAAATATTTTTTACCTCACGACTTGAAACATCCTCACCCGAATCGGTGGCAATTCCTTCTGAGAAAAAGTATTTTAAAGAATATAAACCAAATTCTGTTTGAACCGATTTACTACTGGCAACCCTCGAAACCGTAGAAATGTCCATTTCAATTTGGGTGGCAATATCCTTCAAAATCATCGGTTTTAATTTCGTTTCATCTCCTGTTAAGAAGAATTCTTTTTGATAATCCAAAATGGAATTCATCGTTCTCAACAAGGTATTTTGACGTTGTTTAATGGCATCTATAAACCATTTTGCCGAATCTAATTTTTGTTTGATAAACGTCACCGTTTCTTTAATGATACGATTATTTTTGTCAGATTTATCGTAAGTATCCAACATTTCGTGAAAAGAATGGCTTACACGCAATTCTGGAGCATTTTTTGAATTTAAAGAGAGTTCTAATTTTCCGTTGTTATTAAACAGTAGATAATCAGGCATCAAGTACTGAATTACCACACCATCTTCTTCGGCTGAACCAGGTTTTGGGTTTAATTTAGTAATAACATGAACGGCTTGCTTCATTCCTTCATCATCCACACCCAAGCGTTTTTGAATTTTTTCGTAATGTTTTTTGGCAAATTCATCAAAATTATCCGCAATAATTTTGATGGCATTCTGTACCCCAGCATCATCCGTATCTTTTCTATCCAATTGTATCAACAAACATTCTTGTAAATCACGAGCTGCAATTCCAACGGGATCAAAAGTTTGAATTTGTTTCAAGACAACCTCCACGTCCTCCACGGTGGTATAAACGCCTTGCGTAAATGCCAAATCATTTACCACCGCTTGCAACGGACGGCGCATATATCCATCAGTTTCAATCGAGCCAATCAATTGTTTGCCAATAATTTCATGTTGTTCTTGTAAACGGAGAAAGCCTAATTGAGCGTTAAGGTGGTCTGTCAAACTCGAAATCATCGCAATTGGCATCTCTTTGTCCTCCTCTTCCCCATTGCCGTCACCTTGCATTTTATAACCGTTATGGTCGTCGTGTAAATAAGACTCAATATCTATATCACGGTCGTTGTAGTCTCCGAATTCATCATCCGCAAAATCATCAAAATCATCGTCATACTCATCACGTTCTTTCACGTCATTTTCCATTTCTGCGCCTTCTTCAAGGGCAGGATTGATTTCGAGTTCTTCTTCGATTCGGGCGGAAAGTTCAAACGTGGGTATCTGCAACAACTTGATAAATTGAATTTGTTGTGGAGATAATCTTTGTTGTTGTGATTGATTCAGGGAAAGTTTTTGCATAACAACTAGCGGTAAGGTAAAATTGAAAATTATAGGCGGGTATTATATTTGTGCAAAGCACATCTGAATACTGTTCTGACAAATATCTTGCCAAATGTATCAATAAATAATCTATAAAGTCAATATTTATTATTTATTAAGTAAAAATAAGTGTTAAATCACTGAACAACAAATATTTGATTTTTTATTTATTTTTAAAAAATAGAAATATTTTAAAAATAAATATCGATTATAGCAAATTTCAATCTACAAAACTTGATTTTTTTGCACAATTTGATAGCACTATTTGAGCGAAAATGGCTCACTAATTAAGCCAAAATCAAGAGAAAAAAGTACCGAATTAACAAATGTTTATTGATAAATTTATACAACTATTGGCGATTTGTAATTACCTAAATTCGGTAATTGAAGGAAATCTTGGTAATTTTGAAAAAAGCAATGGTTTTAGTATTTTAAATAATCCAACAAGAAGGGTGCCGCCCCAAAGGGATGCCGCCCAGTCATAATTCAATAATTGTATATCAATGCAAATCAAACAAATTTTAGCGGAGGCTGCCGTTGGTAGCGAAATAACAGTAAAAGGTTGGGTCAGAACCAAACGTGTTCAGCCCAATGTAATATTTATAAACATCAATGATGGGTCAATAATTCATAATATCCAAGCGGTGGCAGAACCAGGTATAATTGATGAAGAAACGCTAAAATTGATTACAACGGGCTCGTGTATCGCCGTTTCTGGCGTGTTGAACGAATCAAAGGGTTCTGGACAGCGGGTTGAATTGCAAGTTAATAGCGTTCAAGTTTATGGAACTGCTGACCCTGAGAAATATCCTTTGCAACCCAAAAAACACAGTTTAGAATTTCTTCGTGAAATTGCCCATCTTCGCCCTCGGACGAATACTTTTTCGGCAATTCTCAGAATTCGTCATGCTTTGGCATTTGCGATCCATAAATATTTTAATGATAATGGTTTCTTTTACCTACATACGCCAATTATCACTGGTTCGGATGCCGAAGGTGCGGGAGAAATGTTCAGAGTATCGACCCTCGACCCAAAGAATCCGCCTCTAAACGATGATGGAAGCATTAATTATAAAGAAGATTTCTTCGGAAAAGAAACTAATTTGACCGTTTCAGGACAATTGGAAGGTGAATTGGGCGCAATGGCTTTGTCAAAAATCTACACTTTTGGACCAACTTTCCGTGCGGAAAATTCAAATACGGCTCGCCATTTAGCGGAGTTTTGGATGATTGAGCCAGAAGTTGCTTTTTATGAATTGGAAGACAATATGGCTTTGGCAGAAGATTTTACGAAATATGTAATTCGCTATGCCATCGAAAATTGTGCGGATGATTTAGCTTTCTTGGAAAACCGTTTGAAAGAAGAAGAAAAAACCAAAAAAGCCGAGGAACGTTCGGAATTAGATTTGATTCAGAAATTGAACTTTGTCGTGGATAACGAGTACGTTAAGTTGACTTATACCGAAGCCATCAAAATTTTGTTATCGTCTAAACGTCATAAAGAAGGCAAATTCCAATATCCAGTTGAATGGGGCATTGATTTACAGTCGGAACACGAGCGTTATTTAGTAGAAAAACACTTCAAAAAACCCGTTATTCTCACTAATTATCCAAAAGATATCAAGGCATTTTACATGAAATTGGATGAAGACGGAACCACTGTGAGAGCCATGGACGTACTTTTCCCAGGCATTGGTGAAATTATTGGCGGTTCGCAAAGAGAAGATAATTACGAAAAATTATTAGCCCGTTCAAAAGCCGTAGGAATTCACGAAGACACCATTTGGTGGTATTTGGAAACCCGTCAGTTTGGCACAGCTCCGCATTCAGGTTTCGGTATTGGGTTCGAGCGTTTGGTAATGTTTGTAACGGGTATGACCAATATTCGTGACGTAATTCCGTTCCCAAGAACACCAAAATCGGCTGATTTTTAATTTCAACTAACTAACAGAGTTTTAGACCACGGATTATACTGATTTTGCCGATTTGCCCAGATTTTATTAAATTTAATCTGTGTAAATCAGTAAAATTCATCTAATCCGTGGTCTAATCATTTAATTTCTCATGAAAAAAACATTTCTTCTTATCATATTTTTAGGTTTTTTTGAAACAACTTTTGCGCAATCAGAAGATGAAAAAGCCGTTAAAGCAGTTGTTGTTCAATTGTTTGAAGGTATGCAAAAACACGACTCTACGATGATTAGAGCCTGTTTCCGTCCGCCCGTATGCAATCCATCGGAATGAATCGTAAATCTAACGTTGTAGAATTGACTACTGAAAACACGATTGATGGTTTTGTAAAATCAATTGGTAGTTTGACTGTTACCACTAAAATTGAGGAACGAGTTTTGAGTTACGAGATTAGAGTGGATGCACAAATGGCTACGGCTTGGACACCTTATGAACTTTATGTAAACGAAAAGAAGATTCATTGTGGCGTTGATGCTTTCCAATTTTTCAAAACGGACAAAGGTTGGAAAATCATTTCTCTTGCCGATACTCGTAGAAAATGTGATTAGTTTTGCTCATAAAACTCGTGGAATGACTTGCACTAATTCACGCCATGAGTTTTTTATTCTTTTTACCCGCTGCTCCTTCTTTCCATTTCTACAACCTCTACCTCATAAATTCTTTTACCATCAATTTTTAGACGAACCGCCGTTTGAATATTATGAAATCCGTGCGTTCCCGCCGCCCCAGGATTGATATAAAGCATTTTATCCCGATACAAATCACGTTTTACTTGTAAAATATGTGAATGTCCACACACAAAAATATCAGGTTTTTGAATCCCAAAACATTCCAAAGCATCGGGTTTATATTTGAAGGGTGTTCCCGCAATGTGCGTCATACCCACAATAAGGCCTTCGCATTGAAAATGATTAATTTTTGGATAAATTTGTCGAACGGTCATATCGTCAATATTTCCGTAAACGCCTTCAATGGGTTTTATCGCTTCCAACGTATCGGACAACGACACATTTCCCCAATCGCCGCCGTGCCAAATTTGGTCACACCAATCAACGTGTTCCATCAAGCGTTCGTCGAGGAAACTATGGGTATCAGAAATGATTAATATTTTTTGCATCTGTAGCTCGAAGTGACCGTTGCTCGATAACATTTCGAGGATTATGAATTAAACGTATAAATATCTATACGAAAACAAATTTACCCTCAAATCGTTTAATTATCAAACTTCGAAATCCCCATAAATTTTACCGATATGCTTGTAAAATCTTTTGAAATTGCCCTTTATGATAAATTACGCTTGTTTTTTGAGCAGAATGATTTTGTGTTGATGGCTGATAAAAAACAATTCCGTAAAGTTACCCCGAGAGGATTTCAGAATGTCATTTTCACCGCAACTTCTTATGACGAAGAAATTTGGTTAGAAGTAAATTTTGGTTGTCGGAGCAATCAAATTGAACAAATTGCCCAACAGTTTTTAGGCAATACTCGTGACTTTTGGAATGAGTCAAACACCATTGTTGTTTCAATTGGCAAATATAATGATGCGAAATATTTCAGATACAAAATCATGACTGAACCGGATATTGAAGATGTTTGTGATATTGTAAAAGACTTTTTGTTGACCCAAGGTTTCCCTTTTTTACTTTCCTCCGATAACCTTTTGGCTTTGAATGACATTTTTAATAAACATCCCCAAAAGCCTTGTAAATACGTTTATAATCAAGTTCATCGGAGTTTTAAAGGCATCATCAATGCCAAATTGATTCACCATGAAAATTTCTTAGATTTAACCGATAAACATCGAGAAAATCTCATTCGTATCGGTGCAACTGATGAAGATCTTTTAACGTTTGAACGATTACTGAGTTTTCTTTTATACCACTCACCTAATTAATTTACCTTTTTTATCAACCAGAATATTCATAAATTGCGGTTGAAAATGCTACTCAGAAATATCATATTTTTTCTTTATCTATTGTGCGGTTGTTTGTTCGACACAACCGCACAATTTCGCTTTGAACGCCTCGGCAACCAGCAAGGTTTGTCCCAATCTACTGTTCTCAAAATATTTCAAGATAAAAAAGGTTTTATTTGGTTCGCTACTCGTGATGGATTGAATAAATATGATGGCTACAATTTTACTGTTTATCGTCATATTTTCGATAACCCAAATTCATTGAGTAGCAGCAATATTTCGTGTATTGCGGAAGATTTGGATGAAAATTTGTGGATTGGTACTTCAGACGGAGGAATCAATAAAATGGATGTAGAAACGGGTAAATTTATTCATTTCAAGCTCACTGACGACAAAAAAGATATTTCAAAACTTAATATTGCGGCCATAAAAGTCACAAAAGATAATCAAATTTTAGTAGCAACTTATTGGGCTGGACTTATTTATATTGACGCAAAATCAAATCGTTTTACGTGGAAATCAATTGAAACAAATCCCATTCCGACCACTAACATTTCTAAGATTTATCAAGATAGACGGGAGAATGTATGGTTGGGTAGTTCTTTAGGAGTTTTTACACAAATTTCAAAAAGTGGAAAGGCTCATTCTTTTAAAATTGAAAATGGTTTAACACTAAAAAAGAACAATATATCCTGTTTTCTCGAAGATGCTCAGGGTAATATTTTATTAGGAACCCGTGGAAATGGCTTATATAAATTTGATATTATTACCCAAAAAATCTCCCAGATTCTTTACAATCCTTCCCAAATTGATCGAGACAATCTTATCACTTCGTTGGCCTATGACCAAGAAAATACCCTTTGGATTGGTACCGACAGCGGAGTTATCTTATTAAAAAATAACGATTACAATCATCCAATTCATTTACAAACCAATCCAGATTCTGAAACGGGTTTGAGTTCGCATGCCATTCAGTCATTGATGGTTGATAGAGACGATAATGTCTGGATTGGCACTTGGGAAGCAGGTTTAAATGTGCATTTCAAAAACAGGAATAAATTTGCACTCTATCGGCACAAAACCAATACTGAACAGAGTTTATTGCGGGATAAAGTCACCGCCATTGTTTGCGAAGATGAGCATAAAGTTTGGGTAGGAAGCAATAGTGGACTAACACTTTTAGATAGAAAAACGAATGTCTATAAGCATTTTGTGGTCAATCCTTCCACTTCGACGATACTCAATAATAATGACATCAATTTTTTACACATTGATAATGATGGCGATTTAATCGTTTCAACTTGGGGAGCTGGCTTACGAATTTTGAAAAAAGGAAGTAGCCATTTTTTAAATTATCAATACAATAGTGGTCAATATATCCCCTATTTTACCTGCATTCAATCGTCAAAAACTCCTCACAAATTGTGGGTTGGAACGCAAGAATTAGGGCTTTTGTCTTTCGATAAAACAACTGGAAAATTCACGCCAATTACCGAATTAAATAAAAAAGGAATTCTGGCAGAAGTTCACATCAATTCCATTTTGGAAGATAGTAAAGGGCTTCTTTGGATAGGTTCATACAACAATGGAACCTTCAAATACAATCCTAAAACGCACGAAATTAATCATTTTAAACAATCTGATAAACCTGGAAGTATCAAAGGGAATCACGTTTTTCAGATTTATGAGGATACACAAAAAAGGATTTGGATTGCCACTAACGGCGGAGGATTATGTATGTATCAACCTCAAACTGATACTTTCAAAACTTGGACAACACTCGATGGACTGCCAAATAATACGATTAAAGGCATTTTGGAAGACAAACACCAGAATTTATGGTTGGCAACTAATGAAGGGCTTTCTGAATTTATTATCAGAAGCAACTCTTTCAAAAATTACACCCAAGCCGATGGCTTACAAGGTTCCGAGTTTTTGATAAATGCCTACGCACAAAGCAAAAATGGCGAAATGTTTTTTGGGGGAACAGGTGGCATGAACGTTTTTCATCCCGATAGTTTGGAAGAAAATAACAAAGTGCCTTCGGTTTACATCACAGGCTTGCGACTTTTCAACAAACCCGTAAGTGTTGGGCAAAATGATTCGCCTTTGCAAAAAGATATTTTAGCTACGAAAGAATTAATATTTGAGGCCGATCAAAATGTTTTTTCAATAGAATTTACGGCACTTGACTTTGAATCTCTCAAAAATAATCACTACGCTTATCTTTTGGAAGGTTTTGATAATGAATGGCAATATGTGGGTACGCAAAGAATTGCAAGTTATACCAATTTGAATGCAGGAGAGTATATTTTTAGGGTAAAAGCCAGTAATAATGATGGTGTTTGGAACCCAAAAGAGGCAACTATAAAAATCATTATTTTGCCCCCGTGGTATAAAACTTGGTGGGCTTTTTGGATTTATGGGGGCTTAATTATGGGCAGTATTTACATTTTCAGAAAAGTCATTCAAGTGCGTGAACGGTTTAGATTAGATATTAAAATTCAAGAAAAAGAGAATGCCCAAATCCAAGAATTAGACCGCCTTAAAACCAACTTTTTTACCAATATCTCGCATGAATTCAGAACACCTTTAACGCTGATTATCAGCCCATTAGAAAAGTATTTATCCGAAAATAATGACTTGCCTACTCCGCAAAAAAAGCGTGCCGAATCCATTTATAGAAATGCCAAACAATTGCAAAAACTGATTAATCAATTATTAGATTTATCAAAGTTGGAAGCGGGTAGATTTTTTCCAGAAATTACCCAAAGCGATATCATTGAATTTACCGAAAAAGTAACCAATTCATTTCAAGATTTGGCAGAAGAAAAGCATATTTCTCTGCAATTTATTTCTCCAGAAAAGCATTTAATGGCTTATTTCGATGGCGATATTCTTGAAAAAATTCTCACTAATTTGCTTTCTAATGCCTTCAAATTTTCAAAAAAAGGCGGCACAATTAATGCATCTATTTCCTTAAAACTTTCTGATAATCAACAAGTTATTGTAAAGGTTTCGGATAATGGCATTGGGATTGCTCCTGAAAATTTACCTAATATTTTCAATCGTTTTTATCAAGTTCATGATAAAAATCAATCACAGATTGTGGGTACGGGTGTAGGCTTGTCTTTGTGCAAAGAATTGGCTGAATTGCACCGTGGAGAAATTTTGGTGAGTAGTAAATTGGGCGAAGGAACTACTTTTTCAGTTTATTTACCAATTACTAAAAAAGCTTTTGATAAACAATGGATTAGAGAAGGCGAAAACATTCCTGACAATCAAAATCATCGAACAAAAAATACTATTCAAATTACCGACAACCAAACCATTGAAATCATCAATAAAGATAAACCGCTTATTCTAATAGCCGAAGACAATGAAGATTTAAGGGCTTATATTAAGGAAATTTTCATCCAAGATTTTCAAATTTTGGAAGCTGAAAATGGTTTAATTGCTCAAAAAATTGCCCAAGAAAACCTGCCCGACTTAATTATTTCGGACTGGATGATGCCTTTAAAAACAGGCGTTGAGTTGTGTCAAAATATTAAAATGAATACCAATACCAGTCATATTCCAGTAATAATTCTTACTTCAAAAAGCAGTAATGAAAGCAAATTGATGGGCTTGGAAACGGGTGCAGACGATTACATAACAAAGCCCTTTAACGCCAATTTATTAGCCGTAAGGGTGAAAAATATTTTAGAAAACAGAAAAAAACTTCGAGAATTATTCAGTAATTCCCCTAAAATTAAAGCCCGAGAAATTACCCTAAATTCATCAGACGAGCATTTTATTGAGCGAGCAATTAAAATTGTTGAAGAAAATATGGGTAATATCAATCTGGATATTACGTTCTTGGAAGAAGAATTAAAAATGAGTAATATGCAGATGTACCGTAAATTGAAAAGTTTAACCAACCTTTCAGGGAATGAATTCATTAAAAATATCCGTTTGAAAAAAGCGGTACAATTGCTCGAAAGCGAAAATTATAATATCGCTGAAATAGCCTATAAAGTAGGATTTAATGACCCTTCGTATTTTAGTAGAATTTTCAAAAAACAATATGGAAAAGTGCCTTCTGAATACGTTGAGAAGGGTTTTGAAGTATAAATCAATTAATACCAACTGAAAAATAAATTACAAAAATTTTGAAAAAATCAATCTTAACAATCATTTTAAGTTTTAGAATTCTGTTACCTATTGTCGGTCAAAATCATGACCACGATTCAACTTTTCATAAAGCTTCGTTGGCTCATTATATTATTCCCGCCTTATTGATTGGCGGGGGAATTGCCATTAATAATCAAGATTTCAAGAACAAACAAATCAATTGGCATAACCAAAATTATAAAGATTTTAGCAATAAAGCCGATGATTTTTTGCAACTTGCCCCACACGCTGCCGTATTTGGTTTAGACTGGATTGGGGTGAAGAGTAAGCATGATTTCAAGGATAAAGTTGGCTTGATGCTCACGGGAGGAATCATTATGTTAGGAACGGTAAATGCCTTAAAATACACCACTGACCAAATTCGTCCTGATGGTTCTTCGGCTAATTCTTTCCCTTCTGGTCATACAGCAAATGCTTTTTTTGGCGCAACAATTTTAGCGAAAGAATATTCTGATAAAAGCATCTTAATTACCATCGGAGGTTATTCTGTAGCAACCGCAACGGGAGCGTTAAGGATACTCAATAACCGCCATTGGGCTTCTGATGTGTTAGTTGGAGCTGGAATAGGCATTGTTTCGGGCGAAGTTGCTTACATTGTTTATCCGTGGTTGAAAGAAAAATTGGGTGGAAAAGGGAAAAATAAAAGTGTCGTTTTCATACCGACCTACAATGGAAACATAATGGGTGCAAACTTGGTGATTGGATTTTAACAGTTGTGAGTTATCAAAAATGCCGATTCGGAAGCATTAGTTCCTAATCGGCATTTTTTTGTTTACTGATAACTGTTATCTGATAACGCTTACCTACTCCTCAATCTTTCCCTTCCGAGCCTGTAAAAGGCCATTTTTAATCAATTCATTATTTTTCCAAATTTTCTTTTCAGATTTTAATTTAGCCTTATCTTCATCGCTAAATGTCTGGAAATCGGATAAATCTGGGCAACCTGCATCCACCCAAGCGGTAAACCAAAAATCTGCCACCGTTTTGGAAGCATCCAACATTCTTTCGTTCACCGTATTTCCCAATTTCAAAGCATAAGCTTTCGCAAATTCACCCGTATAATTCTTGCGCATTTGCCCGAATCTTTCAGAACGTTTAAATTTCTTTTCATCCGTAAAACCTTCCGAAGCGGCAATTTCATCCGCAAGCACTTTGTCTAACATCACCTTAGATTCGCTAATTTTCACCCAAATAACGGCTAAAGGATTTTTTAAATATTTGGCTTTATGATGTTGATAAAGGTTATAATTATCCATATTCATTTCAGGAACTGTACTCTCCCAAAGTGAATGCAAACCTCGCTGATTAGTTAGTTGACCGTCGTAATTAATCGTAGTGTGCAATGGAACATGGGCATCTGAAATGTAATGACCTAAATCTGCCGAATAATATAAAATACTGTCTTTCAATTTATTACGAAAAGCATTCGTCAATTTTTCTTGTAATTTAATAACTTCCCACGGCACAGTTCCGTACTTTTTGAGGGTATCCGCCGAATATTTTTTCACCGCTTCGTCCCAAGTTTTAGGCATTGAATCTAAGGAGTTTTCTCCAAAAATAGGGGCATCAATGTCGATAAAGTGTTTGGTTGCTTCGGATGGATCGTCCTTACGTCTTACATCGGGTCTGACTGAATTATAGACTAAATAATCTGCATTTTTGAAGAAAAAAGTTTGAAGTTTTTTCGGAAGTGAATAAATGGCAAGTTGATGAATTGTTTTGTGTGCCAAGAAGCCCCATGAACAACAACTTAAAATCACCACTAAGGTCGTAATTTTTAATAAAAGCGGATATTTCATAAAAGAAAATGATGTGATTTTAATGGGTAAAGGAATTTGTTTTTATGGTAAATTATTGAATATCAGAGTGTTAATTGAAAATAATGCACTTCTGATAAGGGATTATAAACGTAAGCATCAGTTTCAACAAATCCTTTGGAGCGATACAGTTTAATTGCCTGTTTTAAAGAAGAAATAGTATCTAATTTCATGGTTTTATAACCCACTTTTTGAGCAAAATTGATTAATTCTTCTACTAATTGGTTGCCCAATCTCTTTCCCCTCGCTGCGGGTCTGACATAAAGTCGTTTCATTTCACAAACGCCTTCACCGATTGGTTTTAGGGCAATACATCCCATTACCTGATTGTCTTCTTTTGCTAAAATGATGCAACCCAAAGGCGGCAAATAAACTTGATGAAGTGTTTGTAATTCATTTTCAAAATCTTGAAAACACAAATCAACTTGTAAAAAAGCGGCGTATTCAATAAATATTTCCCTAACCTCCTCCAATTCTTCCAATGAGTATTTTACGTAGTGTAATTGCATAATCTAAATAATATTTTTGAATTATCTAAGAAGAGAAAAATCTATCGAAAACATAGAATTACTTTTGGAAATGAAATTACAAAAAATAATCCAAACCATCATCCAAGAGGATAATCTCCACGCAAGGTTTTTAAATACTTTGTCTCTCATGGAAAATACGGGAGCCAGAAAAATCTCGGCATCCGAACACAAAACAAAGGTATCTTATTTAATGTTAAAACACGCTTGTGAAGAAGCAAGACACGCTTTTTACCTTAAAAAACAGATTTCAAAAGTAGCTAAAATCGAAGATTTTCCAAGCTATGAAAACGATTATCTTTTAGCCCCTTTCGCCAGTTATACTTATTTGCACAGTTTAGACATCCAAGTTTGTAGATATTTGAAAAATACTTTAAAATTACAGCGTGATGCTTTAAAATATGCCGCCTATTTGTTGGTTACCTACTCCATCGAAGTAAGAGCGGACGAGCTTTATCCTATTTATCAAAATGAGCTTGATGAAGCAAAATCAAAGGTAAACGTAAAGTCTATCATTGTGGAAGAAGAAGGCCATTTGGCAGAAATGATTGACCAATTGAAAGCGTTTTCACCCGATTGGGAAATTCACGCTGGAAAAGCCGTTGACATAGAAAAGCAACTTTTTGAAGATTGGACTTTATCGCTGGCGGGTGAAATCAAGTAGGCAAAATGGCATTCTAAGTTGCTACCCATAAGATAGTTAAATATGAATTTCATAACTATTTACTCCATAAAAGGTGGCGTTTTGAGAATGGTAAAATTAAGCGAAAAGAAACCATTTGTATTTTTTATCTCTTGCATCTTTTCACCCATTTTACCTTTTTCAACTATTTCCCCTTGAAATATACTAATTTTGCCAATTAAAAACCTGTCAATCTGACAGAAAAAAAGATATGGCAAAACTTTTGAACATTATAGAGAATTATAAAAATAAAGCGAAAAGTGCATTTAAAATGAAAAATAAAGACGAATTGCCAATAGAAGGCGAGGAAACAACTCAAAATACTGACATTGTTTCAGAAGAAACTTTGGAAACACCAATCGAAGAAATACCTGAATTGTCGGAGGCTGAAAAATTACAAGCGGAATTATACGAATTAAAGGATAAATATTTAAGACTTTATTCAGATTTTGACAATTTTCGTAAACGTACTGCCAAAGAAAAATTAGAAATGATTCATTCGGCATCTGAACGTGTAATTGTAGATATTATACCCGTGATTGATGATATCGAAAGAGCCACTGCAAACGCTCAAGAAGGTGAAATTTCAGAAGGCATTTCTTTGATTTTTAGCAAATTATATAACACTTTGTCTTCAAAAGGCTTAAAACCAATGGATGCCAAAGGAACAGTTTTCAATGCTGATTTACACGAAGCAATTACCCAATTTCCAGCGCCAAAAGAATCAGATAAGGGTAAAGTTTTTGATGTTGTTGAAAAAGGATATTATTTAAATGATAAAGTAATTCGATTTGCGAAAGTAGTAGTAGCAAGTTAGTTATTGGGGATTCGTTAATTTAGGAATTGGGTAATTTTAGCAATGAACTAAATCATATTTTAATAACCATTTTTCCAATTACCCAATCCCTAATCACCTAATCCCTAATCAAATATTATGGCAAAAAGAGATTTTTACGAAGTTTTAGAGGTTTCAAAATCTGCTTCGGAAGACGAAATAAAGAAAGCCTATCGCAAGATGGCTATTAAATATCACCCCGATAAAAATCCAGGTGACAAAGCCGCTGAGGATAAATTTAAAGAAGCTGCTGAGGCTTATGAAGTTTTATCGGATGCCAAGAAAAAAGGTCAATACGACCGCTACGGACACGCTGGTATGGGCGGTGCTGCTGGTGGCGGTGGTGGCTACGGTGGGCAAGGCATGAATATGGAGGATATTTTCAGTCAATTTGGAAATATCTTTGGTGGCGATGAAAGCCCTTTCGGAAATATGTTCGGCGGTGGCGGCGGTCAGCAACAACGTAGAATGCGAAAAGGCACTGACCTTAGAATCAAATTGAAACTCAATTTGGAGGAAGTTGCCAATGGCGTTGAGAAAAAAATCAAAGTCAAACGCCATGTTACGTGTAAAGCCTGTACGGGAAATGGCGCAAAAAATGGCACTGAACTGACCACTTGCCAAACTTGTGGTGGTGCAGGTCAAGTTCGTCGGGTTCAACAAACGATGTTGGGACAGATGGTTACTACATCTCCGTGTCCAACCTGTAATGGTGAAGGAAAGCAAGTAAAAACTCGTTGCGAAGTTTGTTTTGGTGAAGGTCGTACTTTAGAAGAAGAAATTATTCCAATCAAAATCCCAGCAGGAGTTGCCGACAGTATGCAATTATCAATGTCGGGTAAAGGCAACGTTCCTCCACGTGGAGGCGTAGCGGGAGATTTATTGATAATTATCGAAGAAGAACCCGATGAAGAGCTTCATAGAGATGGTACAAACGTAATATTTGATCTTTATTTAAATTTTGCCGATGCTGCTTTAGGAACATCCGTAGAAGTGCCAACCATTGGTGGAAAAGCCCGAATTACGATTGAACCTGGTACACAAGCGGGTAAAATTCTTCGCCTGAAAGGTAAAGGAATTAAGGAATTAAATGGCTACGGCGTTGGTGACGAATTGATTCACGTGAATTTATGGACTCCAAAAACACTATCAAAAGAAGAAACGGAAATGCTGGAAAAGATGCGTAATTCACCCAATTTTGAGCCAAAACCTAATAAAAATGACAAAAATTTCTTTGAGAAAATGAAGGATTTTTTTAATTAGGTGACCAAATAGAAAAGATGGGAAACATAGAAAAATAGTTTCTTATTCACAAATGCCCTTAATCTAACAATTAAGGGCATTTTTTTATTTTAGAATTGAAACTAAACCCTTCATTTTGCGTTATGTATTCGGGAAATAATTTCTCGGTATTCAACAAAACAATTTACCTCATAAAAACATTTCTGAAATTTAATAGGACAACTATTAAAACTATCTTTCCTAATGTCTCTATGTGGTTGCAAAATCCATTTACAAAAATGAAAAAATTATTTTTATTGGCAACATTTGCCATTTCTGCTTTCGTTAGCAACGCTCAACATGATATGAGCAAAGACAAAGCAACAATGCCTTCACCACCTGCTACCACAACGGCAACTATTGCCAGTGGTACAAACGTTACAATTAATTACTCTCAACCAGCAGTGAAAGGTCGTAATATTTGGGCTGGAGATCTTGCTCCTTACGGAAAAGTATGGCGTACAGGTGCTAACGATGCTACCACTTTTGAAATTAGCAAAGATGTTACCATTAATGGAAAAGCATTAAAAGCGGGTAAATATGCACTTTTTACCATTCCAGGAGAGAAAGAATGGACAATTATTTTCAATAAAACAGCGAAACAATGGGGAGCTTATAGTTATAAAGAGGCCGACGATGTTTTACGAGTAACAGCCAAATCAGAAGCTACTTCAATGACTGAACGCTTTACCATTAAAGCTGAAAATAGTGGAATGGTTACGATGATGTGGGATAAAGTAAAAGTTGGTTTTACGGTAAAGTAAATTTGTAAAATCTACAAAGAAGGTCGCTTGATGATTTCAGGCGACCTTCTTTTGTTTGATGAGATTATGAAATCTTATCAAATATCCAATGAACGATTACAACCACAATAGTCGCTAATCCAATTGAATAAAGATAAGACCTAATCAAAAATCCGCCTATATCTTTACGGAAAACACTCAATAAGTCTTTGGTATAAGCAAAATATAGCACTTCCAATATCAGCGGTATAAATAGAAATAACCCACGAGAATTAATGCCAAAATGAGTCTTTTGTGTAAAAAAGAAAATAATACTACTCAACACAAAAATTGGAACGATGAATACCAATTGAACAATCGGAGCTACGCCAGTTTCGCTTTTAGATTGACTACTTTGAGTGATGAAGATAATATTGAAAATGAAGGCTAATATCGTAATAGTCAAAAAAAATAGATACATGACGTTTATTTTTTAGTTGTTAAGTTTTGAGTTTGTTTTTGTAACT
>JBBAKY010000035.1:0-33219 GCA_040403295.1 Arcicella sp. | reverse complement strand
TACCAATCGCCACAGATTTGAAAATTGTTTAGATGAAATTACAAACCAAATTATATACGTTATGGTGTTGTTTTGTGGTAATGGGTTTATTCCTATTACTTTATCCATTCATTTTTATAAGTCTTCAGAGAGAGAATTGGAAGTTTTTTGCGCATAAATTGAATTATATTTGGTGTAGTCTTTTCTGTTTTTTTGCGGGAATAAAAATAGAAATCAAGCGAGAATTCACGCCAAATCCTGCGGAAACGTACATATTTTGTGGCAGTCATTTTTCACCAATTGATAATTTTACGATATATCTTTTGGTGAAAAATTTCTTTAGTGTCATCGGTGATCAATCCATTGGGAAGTTGCCTTTATACGGATATATGTTTCGGCATTTAAACATCATGGTGGATCGGAAAAACCAGCAAAGTAGAAATAGAACGATGTTGCAAGCCATTCGGATGTTGCGTTCGGGCAGAAGTATATTGATGTCGCCCGAAGGTGGAATTGCCTCCAGAAATCCTCCTCAATTGCATTATCCATTTGAAGATGGGGCTTTCATATTGGCGATTCACCAGCAAGTACCCATTGTGCCACTGACGTCCACCACCACGTATCAAATGGTACCAGATGTGGTGCGGCCTTTCATTTATAGATTCCCTTTTAAAGCAACCGTTCACCAACCCATCATCACGAAAGGGATGACCATGGCAGATTTGGAAAGACTAAAAGAAATGACATTTCGAGTGATGAATGAAGGGTTGGGAAATACCGCAATAAAATCAGAAGAAACCCCATTAATTACTTCTGAAATAGTATTGCAAGTATGAAGCGGATATAAAACTAAAATCAACAAAAAAGCCTGATAATCAAACGGTTCGACGTTTCGAGATTATCAGGCTTTTACTATGTGGAGAATATCGGATTCGAACCGATGACCCCTTGCCTGCCAGGCAAGTACTCTAGCCAACTGAGCTAATCCCCCTTTTAGTTGTACAAAAGTAGGCAAAATGCCTTAAACGGCAAAACTGAATAGAAAAATAACTTAAAAATTTAGTCTTGCCCCAATTCCGCCTTGTGGATGAAAATATAAAACCGAAGGAACCAATTCAACGTAAGCACCAACCTCACCAAAAATCGAAATGGGAGAGCCTTGCAAAAAATATTCCAAACCCGCCTGTCCCAAACCTCCCAATCCTGTGACAGGATTCAAATCTTTATAAGGCAAACCATTTACAACTTTATCCTCATAATAAGAACGTGAAGTAATTTGAACCCCAAATCCATAATAATTCTTTAAACGACTTGACATCTCATTGTGCCATAAATATAACCCACTAAATGATAAGCCTGCACCGTCAAAAGAACCCGATTTGTAATTACTCCTCAATCCCCACAACGCTCCGTAAACGCCTACATTTACTTCTATTGCATTCTTGTCGTTACTTAAATATTTACGAATAGTGAAACCGGCTGGGTCGCCAATTTTTGCGCCAATGGCCCAATTTTTTTCTTGTGCTTTCGATGAAAAATAACTGATAGTCAGCAGGATAAATAAGAAATATTTTTTCATTTTTTAATGATTATAAGGATTTGTATTGTTTCAAAAGATTCAATAGAATTCGGTTCTCTTGTTCAGTTCCAATTGAAATTCTCAATGATTCATCGCATAAAACTACTTTAGAACGGTCTCTCACAATTACTTTTTGCTGAATAAGAAAATCAAAAATGTTTTTTGCTTCAGTAAATTTAACCAATAAAAAATTAGCATCGGAAGGGAAAATTTTTTTCACAATCGGCAATTTTTCCAGTTCACTAATCACAAAGTCTCGATTCTTAGTTAGCCTTTTTACCGAATCAGTTACAAATTCAATATTGTCAATACTTTCTAATAAAGCCTTCTGTGTCAGACCGTTAATATTATACGGATATTTGATTTTATTCAATAAAGTAATCAATTCTTCTTGTCCAAAAGCCATACCCAAACGCAAAGAAGCCAATCCCCAAGCCTTAGAAAAAGTCTGTAAAACCATGACATTTGGGAATTTGTCTAATTCAGGAATAAAGGAAGGTTCTTCAGAAAAATCGTTATAGGCTTCATCTATAATGACAATACCTTGTTGGAAGTTTTCAATGATAGTCAAAATTGCTTTTCTATCAATCAAATTTCCCGTCGGATTGTTGGGTGAACAAATGAAAATTAACTTTGTTTTTGGATTAATGGAAGCGATTATTTTTTCGGTATCTAATTGATAATCAGCGGTTAGTGGTATTTTTTGAATCTCAACATTATTCACCGAAGCACTCACTTCGTACATCCCATAGGTAGGAGGGAGAATGATAATATTATCCTCTTTGGGTTCGCAAGTCAAGCGAATAATCAAGTCTATGGGTTCATCGGAGCCATTTCCTAAGAAAATTTGGGATTGACGACAGCCTTTGAGCGGAGCAATTTTCTCTTTGATTTCCCACTGATACGGGTCAGGGTAGCGATTCCAATCTTCGGGCGTAACCGAACCCAAAGGATTTTCGTTGGCATCCAAAAAAATGCCTTCTTTACCCGTATATTCATCACGTGCCGACGAATAAGGTGCGAGACTTAATATGTGCTGACGCACGATGTTTTGTAAATTGAATGAAGCCAAAATTTTCGAGGTTGGATTTTCGAGGTTAGATTTTCGAGGTTTGGGATGTAATAAGCCTCGAACATCGGTCATCTAAAATCGAATATATTAAAATATCTTTTTGTAAATCTCTGTTAATGAGACCGTTAAATTGTCAATGATTGCTACATTTTCTAATGAATCGTAATCTGTATTTATCCAAACATTCGGTTCGTGAGTTCTGGTATAAGTAGAAATCCAAGGTCTATCTTGTGCAACAAAAATAATTTGTTTGATACTTTCAATGGCTTTGTAATTCACCAATTTCTCACTCATATCAAAATCTTGGGTAGCCTTTGATAAAACTTCAACCACAATATATGGGTTTAAAATTTCGGTGGTTGTTCCTTCTTTCAATTTTATTCCCCCACTTACTACCGTCATATCTGGTTGATAATAGCTTTTAAGATTAGGAATATGGACGCAAGCGCCACTTTCTAAAATATCAAATTCATTTTCAAAAGTTGCATAAAAATTATGTAAAATTACGCCTATTATAAAGGATAATCTCGAATGTGTAGGTGTTACTCGTCCCATAGTGGCAATTATTTCTTCATGATGATATTCAATTTTCAAGTCTCTTTCATAGCATACACTTTCATATTCCTCTAAAGAAGCAGGAATTCTAATAAAAGGCTCAGTTAAAAGTCTTCCACGAATTGATTCAAGTAATTCAGCCGTTTGTACCATGTGATTAACTAAGTTTTAAGTTTCTATAACTTCCCGAAAGTTTTAAACTTTCGGGAAGTTCCCCAAGTTTTTGAAAATGAATTATATTTTTTTTAGCCGATGCTGAATCATCGGGTTACAAAAGCCTCACCCGAACTGCATTGGCATGAGCTTCTAAAGACTCCGCCGTTGCCATTTGGATAATGGTTTTTCCTATGTTTTGAATACCGACTTGGGTAATATGTTGCACCGTAATTTTCTTGATAAAACTATCCAAACTCACGCCCGAATAGGCTTTTGCGTAACCATTGGTGGGTAAAGTATGATTCGTTCCCGAGGCATAATCTCCCGCTGATTCTGGAGTGTAATTTCCTAAGAAAATAGAACCAGCATTGTAAATTTTTTCGGAAACTTCTTCCGCATTTTCAATCGACAAAATTAAATGTTCAGCGGCATATTCATTCAACATTTCTAAGGCAATCTCTTGATTCTCAACCAAAACCGCTTGCGAATTTTCGAGTGCTTTCGAAGCAAATTCGGCTCTTGGTAAAACCGATACTTGTTTGTTAAGTTCTTGATTGACCGCTTCAATCATCGTTTCGGAAGTAGAAACCAACAAAACCTGTGAGTCAATGCCATGTTCGGCTTGCGACAATAAATCTGCCGCCACAAAAATTGGATTGGCTGAATCATCGGCATAAACGGCCACTTCCGAAGGTCCCGCTGGCATATCAATGGCAATGCCTTCTTTATTGACCAACATTTTTGCCGCCGTAACGTATTGATTGCCCGGGCCAAAAATTTTATAAACTTGTGGAATACTCTCCGTTCCGTACGCCATGGCCGCAATGGCTTGTGCACCGCCAACCCTAAAAATCTTGGAAATACCGCACAATTGAGCCGCAAAATAAATGGCTGGATGTGTGGAAGGCGTGCACAAAATAACCTCACGACAACCGGCAATTTTGGCGGGAATTCCTAACATCAAAACCGTTGAAAACAAGGGTGCGGTACCGCCGGGAACGTATAACCCAACTTTGTCAATGCCCACCGATTTCCGCCAACACGTCACGCCATTCATCGTTTCAATTTTTTCAGGCACTGATTTTTGCGCTTCGTGAAATTTGTAAATATTAGCGTAGGCTTGTTTAATAGCAGTTTTTAAGTCTTCCGATAATTGATTTTCTGCTTGTTGAATATCACTTTCAGCAACTTCCAAAGAATCTAAAGTTACCTTATCAAATTGTAAGGCGTATTCACGGATGGCAGCATCTCCTTCGGCTTTTACTTTTCTCAGAATGGGCAAAACTCGCTCTTCAATCACCGAAATGTCTTGCGTAGGTCGAGTAAGAATTGCTTTGTAAGCTGATTTATGGGGGTATTTTATAATTTTCATTTTTTCCTGCTAATATTTCCCGAAAATCGAAACGGAACGCCCCCGAAACAAAAATCGAACATCAATTTTAATAAATCATCTTCTCAATTGGCATCACCAAAATCCCTTCAGCACCCGCTTCACGAAGTTTTTCAATGTTTTGCCAAAAATCATTTTCATTAATTACCGAACTCATCGCCGACCAACCCGATTGTGCCAGAGGAACAACGGATGGTGCTTTCATGCCCGGTAATAGTTTTGAAATAGCGTCAATATTTTCGTTTTTCGTGTTTAACACCACGTATTTATTATTCTTTGCTCGTTGAACGGCATCAATTCTGAATAAAATTTGCTTCAAAATGTCTTGCTTTTCTTGGTTCATCGTTGGGCAACCAATCATAACAGCCTCAGAGAAGAAAATCTTTTCAACTTCTTTCAAACCATTACTTAAAAGTGTACCACCCGAAGACACAATATCACAAACAGCGTGGGCTAATCCAATGCTTGGCGCAATCTCAACTGAACCCGAAATTTCGTGGATATGAGCCGTTACACCGTTCTCTTTTAAGAAATTCCCTAAAATAATGGGATAAGAAGTGGCAATGTCTTTTCCTTCTAAATCTTGGATAGAATTATACGTTTCACCCCGAAGAATCGCAATGGATAAACGACACTTTGAGAAGCCTAAAAGTTTAACTTCTGATACATTTTTATGCGATTCCACGTGGACGTTTTGTCCTACAATGCCAATATCCGCCACGCCATCTTCCACGTATCCTGGAATATCGTCGTCTCTAAGAAACAAGAATTCTGCGGGAAAGTTTGACGAAGTAGCTTTTAATTTACCCGCTCCATTGTCGAATTTAATGCCACACTCTTTAAAAAGGTTGAGCGAATCATCACTCAAGCGTCCAGATTTTTGGACCGCAATTCTTAAAATTGTATTATTCACGATTTATTTTTTAATGGTGATTTGTGAGTGGAGATTTGTGATTAAAAATGGCAAAAAACTTTTATAATCATTGCATTAATAATCGTCCATGCCCAATCACACTTTATCATACAACAAAATTACTCAATCAAGTTTAGCTTTTGGGTGCTTTTCTGTAAATTGTCGTTAAATCACTAAAATTTGTCTTGTCAAGGTAAGGATACCAATTTAATTAACTAAATTATTTGAAATAGATAACTGAAGAAAAGGCTTTGCAATATAAACTGCAAAGCCTTTTCTGTATCAAACCAATAAAAAACAAAAAAAGCAACCTCATCGAGACTGCTTTTCTGAATTACACTTCATCAACAAACTAAAAGCCAAATAAGACTACTTTTTGAGTAGGTAGTCAATTCGATAATTTGAGAATAAAGGTAATTAATTAATGACATTTTGTCAATATTATTCTCAAATATTCAAATAATTGGCTGTAGGAGAAGGACTCGAACCTCCACGGTGTGATTAGATATAGTACAAAGTCCGGTGGTCTACCCCAGTCTATCTTGCGATAGGCATTATACTAACTTTATTTCATGTTCACCACCCCCGAGACAGGAGGGTACGTCTGCCAAATTTCATCACCCTACAGTATGATTGCCTTTACGACCTGACAAAATTAGTATATTGAGCGTTGTATTGCAAATATTTGATAAAAAAATGTTAAAATTTATGATATTTTTAAAAATTTAATATATTTATTGTTATATATGCAATAAATGTTTTGTAAATAGGGTTAGTTTTGACATTTTTTCAATACGTTTTTTCATTATTCTTGAAGACATGAGCTACTTGCAGCGAAGTCAAGCTAATCATATTTCTTGTAACAAGCGTTTTTTACAGTTTAACAGATTTCTCGTTAGTTGAAACGATAAAATCAGCACAAAAAAATAATGACGAATAAAAATGCAATAATTGATGAGGTGGACCTAAAAATATTGAGCCTTTTAATGCAAAATGCCAATATGCCTTACACGGAAATTGGAAAAAAAATTCATGTTTCGGGTGGTACTGTTCACGTGCGTATGACCAAAATGGAGGAAGCGGGTATTGTGGTAGGTTCTCAATTAGTGATTGACCACACAAAATTGGGTTGGGATATTTCGGCTTTCTTGGGGATCTATTTGGATAAAAGTTCACTTTATGAAGAAGTAGCCAAGCAATTAACCGAAATTCCTGAAGTGGTTAGCATAAACTATACAACGGGAATTTATTCGATTTTTGCCAAAATAGTTTGTCGAGATACGGTACATCTGAGGGAAGTGCTACACGATAAAATTCAAAAAGTGCAAGGAATACAAAGAACTGAAACGTTTATATCCTTAGAAGAATCGCTAAACCGTTCCATTCCGTTACAACTTTGAGCGGTGAGTTGTATCTCTAATTACAAATCCGTAAAACGCTTTGCTCAAAGCTCATCGCTCACTTCGAAATACCAAAATAGAAAAATTCTAAACAAGCGAACTTTTGTAATCATTTTAGGGTTAAATTTACAGGATAATGACTTAATTTAGTCGTGACCAATAACTAATTTACGACACCAATAAAATGGCAAAGGAAGAAATAGATATTTTAGAAGAAGTAACCTCCTCGGAGTATAAATACGGTTTCCATAACGATTTCGAAGCGGATGAAATTCCTGCGGGTTTAAGTGAAAGCGTTATTAGACAGCTGTCGGCTAAGAAAAATGAGCCAGCATGGATGTTGGAATTGCGTTTGAATGCTTATGCGATGTGGTTGGAGATGAAAGAGCCTAAATGGGCAAATGTTAATTATACACCCGTTGATTATCAATCTATCAAATATTACTCAGCCCCAAAAGTAGCGAAAGTGGTGGATTCGATGGATGATATTGATCCAGAATTGCGAGCTACTTTTGAGAAATTAGGGATTTCATTGAAAGAACAAAAACGTCTTTTGAATGTCAAAGATGGCGAGGAGCTTTCGGGAATTGCCGTGGATGCCGTGATTGACTCCGTTTCAGTTGGCACAACTTTTAAAGCAGATTTGGCCAAAAGAGGAATCATATTTTGTTCTATTTCGGAAGCAATTCAAGAACATCCTGAATTGATTAAAAAATATATGGGTTCTGTTATTCCCGCAAAAGACAACTTTTTTGCGGCGTTGAATGCAGCCGTTTTCTCGGATGGTTCTTTCTGTTACATTCCCAAAGGCGTTCGTTGTCCGATGGAACTTTCAACTTATTTCAGGATAAATGCTTCGGGAACGGGGCAGTTTGAAAGAACACTAATCGTAGCGGATGAAGGTTCGTATGTGAGTTATTTAGAAGGTTGTACTGCTCCGCAACGGGATGAAAATCAGCTTCATGCTGCCGTTGTTGAGATTTTTGCGCACGCTGATGCAGAAGTGAAATATTCAACCGTGCAAAACTGGTATCCTGGCAATAAAGAAGGGAAAGGGGGTATTTATAACTTTGTAACGAAGCGTGGTATTTGTGATGGCGCAAATTCAAAAATCTCTTGGACTCAAGTAGAAACGGGTTCGGCTATTACTTGGAAATACCCATCAGTGATCCTAAAAGGTGATAATTCTATTGGAGAATTTTATTCAGTGGCCGTTACAAATAATATGCAACAAGCGGATACGGGTACAAAAATGATTCATATTGGTAAAAACACCAAATCAAGAATTGTATCAAAAGGTATTTCAGCGGGCAAATCACATAATTCATACAGAGGTTTGGTAGAAGTGATGAAGCGAGCAGATAATGCCCGTAATTTCTCGCAATGCGATTCACTTTTGATGGGGGACCGTTGTGGCGCTCATACATTCCCGTATATAGAAGTTAAAAATAAAACCGCAACGGTGGAACACGAAGCAACGACCTCGAAAATAGGGGAAGACCAGTTGTTTTATTGTAATCAACGGGGAATTTCTACGGAAGCAGCGGTTGCTTTAATCGTGAATGGATATGCAAAAGAAGTGTTAAACCAATTGCCAATGGAGTTTGCCGTGGAAGCTCAAAAACTTTTAGCGGTTTCTTTGGAAGGTTCAGTCGGTTAGTTTTAAGTAGTTAGCTCAGTAAATAATTAAATGGCTTCTATTCTCTGAAAATAGAAGCCATTTCTTTTGTGTTTTTTCGCACAACCAAAAAAAAACGTACATGAAGAAAATATTGCTGCTCTTTCTTTGTCTTCCGCCATTCCCACAAAATACATTCAGTTTTGATTATTTTAAAGGAGATCACAAATCTACCCTTATTAATTTTTTTAGGTGATTTATGAAGGAGAACAAATTAGTGGATGATATAAATATGGTCAAATCGTAGGGGCGTCGCATGCGCCCAGATTCTGACAATTTAGGCGTATGCGATACGCCTCTACGGTTATGGAAGTCATTGAAATAAAAATAACTTTTAAAAAACTTCGCCTAATTCCTTCATACGGCCCCGCAAGCCACCCGTGTGAATGACTACAATGGTTGAATTTTCTTTGAATTCGCCCCGTTGTATCATATCATAAACGCCATACATCATCTTTCCTGTGTAAACTTGCTCTAATTTGATGGTAGGATTTCGTTGCTCAAATTGAATAATAAAATCAATTAATTCGGGCGTTGTTTTTCCGTAATTATTAAAAATATAATCGTTTGAAATGTCAAATTCTTTCTCATTGGTGACCAATTTTGAAACAAAATTCCACATCAGTCCTTTGTCTTTCAGTACGGCAAAACCAAGTGCTTCCGTTTCTCCCCTCAATCCCGAAACAATGCCTGCCAAAGTACCACCCGTTCCTGCGGCCACACAGACGTAGTCGGGCGTTATTTCGTCATAAATTTCATCCATCATTTCCACCACGCCTTTGATGGCAAATTCATTGGAACCACCTTCTGGAATTACATAAAAATCATCTTTGTACTGTCTCGTAATTTTATCTTTGAACCCATAATTTAATCGGGGAAGAAAAATTAAATCCATGCCATTGATTTTTGAATACATCAAAATTTCGTTGGAAAGTGGGGTTAATTCATCACCCCGAATAATGCCCGTAGTTTTAAATCCAAATTCTTTTCCTGCTGCTGCCGTAGCATAAATATGATTAGAAAATGCCCCTCCAAAGGTCATTAAGCTATCAAATCCTTTTTCACGGGCTTCGATTAGATTGTATTTAAGTTTTCGCCATTTATTGCCCGTAATTTCTGGATGGATTAAATCATCTCTTTTAAGGTACAAATTGACGGGGAAATCTTTCAATATGGGGTCTTCAATTTTTTGTAATGGAGAAGGAGGTAATTGAATCATGGCAAGAATGTTTTAAATTTGTGTTAATATTGGCAAAACGGCTGATAAACACAAATATATGCAAGATTTAGAAGAAGATTACGAGGAATTATATGAACATCACAGAATCGTGGTTGATAAAGGGCAAGGCACGCTCAGAGTCGATAAATTTTTGATGACAAAATTACAAAATGCCTCAAGAGTAAAAATTCAAGAAGGAATAGATTCGGGTTCGGTAAAAGTAAATGATTTAGTCGTTAAGGCGAGTTATAAAGTAAAACCTTTGGATGTTGTGACGGTTTCATTGACCGAACCACCCAGAGATCACGAGATTCTTGCTCAAGATATTCCATTAGATATTGTTTATGAAGATGACGAATTATTGGTCGTCAATAAACCTTCGGGTATGGTCGTACATCCTGCGCATGGCAATTGGGATGGGACTTTGGTGAATGCATTAGTGTATCATTTTCAAAATTTACCAACGCATCGCAACGGAGAAATACGTCCTGGTTTAGTGCATCGCATTGATAAAGACACGTCTGGGCTTTTGGTAATTGCTAAAACTGACCAAGCCATGACCCATTTGGCGAAACAATTTTACGACCACTCTATCGAAAGAACGTACAATGCTTTGGTTTGGGGAGAACCTAAATCTGAAGAAGGCACCATTGAGGGAAATATCGGCAGAAGTTTGAAAGACCGTAAAATTATGGCCGTTTTTCCAGATGGTTCGCAAGGGAAAGAAGCCGTTACGCATTACAAAGTTTTGAAAAAAATCAGGTATGTTTCGCTGATTCAATGTAATTTAGAGACAGGAAGAACGCATCAAATTAGAGTCCATTTGAAATTTATTGGTAACACGCTTTTTAATGATGAAACCTACGGAGGTAATAAACCATTACGAGGAACTTTGTTCTCAAAATACGAACAATTTGTCAATAATTGCTTCAAAATGTGTCCAAGACAAGCCCTTCATGCTAAATCTTTAGGTTTTATTCATCCAAAAACGAATGAATTTATGCTTTTCGATTCTGAACTCCCAATTGAAATTCAAAATGTGATTGAAAAGTGGGAAGGGTATGTGAACAATGAATAGACAAATAAAGCATTAATTTTAATACACCGTTTAATAATGTTTTTGAATAATTTTTATCCCAAAACATCCGATGGGGAACTTCCCGAAAGTTTTAAACTTTCGGGAAGTTGAAGAAACCTTTGCTAAATCCTAAACACCTTAAATAAATAACCATTAATGTTAAAAAATAGATTTATTCTGATAAACTGTTTAGTGCTAACCACTTGATTTATAGCATATAAATTTTAATCAAATTAAATTCTAAACTTTAAAACAAATGGAAACTGCAGATAAAAATCTTGATGATTTTGTAGAATTTCTGGGGGGCGTAGAACGAGAAATGCGTCCGAAGAAGGCAAAACCGTTAAAAAATTACATTATAGGCTATTATGAAGGTATTAAACACATCGAAATTAATCCCCATATTGTAATTAAAGAATTGGAAAGCAGAGACTTACTTTTTGTGGGTCTTAATGGTGAAGTAATTTATAACTTTTAAGAAATGTCGATAATTATTCGTGATGCCATCCGTCAGGATGTTCCTGCCATGTTTGAGCTGATTAAAGAATTGGCTCTTTACGAAAATGCCCCTGAGCAAGTAACCAACACGGTTGACCAAATGTATTTGGATGGTTTTAGCGAAAGCCCAAGCTTCGGAACGATTGTTTCTGAAGTTGACGGAGAAATTGTCGGGATGGCGCTTTATTACTATCGTTATTCCACTTGGAAAGGCAAACGGCTTTATTTAGAGGATTTAATCGTGTCTGAAACCATGCGTGGAAAAGGCTTGGGTGAAAAATTGTTGGATGCTACCATCGAAAAAGCCCGTCAAACGGCTTGTACGGGTTTAATGTGGCAAGTGTTGGATTGGAACGAACCAGCCATAAATTTCTACAAAAAATTCGGAGCCAGATTTGATGAAGAATGGGTAAACGTGCATATTGATTTTTAAGACTAATAAATGGAACGCCGATGACGCCGATGCTTCGCAACGCAGATTTATTTAAGAGGATTTTTTTACAGGGGAAAGTGTAAATTTAAACGTACCATAATTGACTTGCAAGACCTTCCCGAAAGTTCTAAACTTTCGGGAAGGTAGTTCGCTCAAAATAGATACTCTAATGCTTGCAATTTTCCTAAATTAATAAATGTGAGTTTTAAACAAATGTAGAAGAGTCAAATAAAAATCCTCTTAAATCTGCGCTGCGAAGCATCTGCGTTATCTGCGTTCCATCATACCACATGAATAAATCTTTTCAAATTTCCATTGATACGGGCGGGACTTTCACGGATTGTATAGCGACCGATAATGTTGGAACGGAATATCGAACTAAAATTCTCTCAAATAGTACCATCAGAGGTGAAGTTGTTGAACATATTTCAGGTAATAAATTTAACATAAAACAGTCTTGGCTTTTGAAAAGAGATATTCTAAAAGATTATCTCTTTTTGATTTTGGGCGATACTTTCAACGCAAAAGTAATACGTTTTGATGTTGAAAAGTCTGTGCTTGAAATTGATAGACATTTGCCGCAAAAATTTAAGCATCAAGTATTTAGCTTTGCTTTAACTGCCAATGAAGAAGCGCCTATTTTGGGTGCGAGACTCATTACGGAAACAAGTTTACACGAAGATTTTCCCGCCATTGAGATGCGAATTGGCTCAACCAAAGGCACCAATGCGCTGTTGGAATTGAAAGGAGCAAAAACTGCTTTTGTCGTTACGAAGGGCTTTAAAGATTTATTGGTGATTGGAAATCAAGCTCGTCCCGATATTTTTGCCTTGAATATTATTCGTCCAAAACCGTTGCACGATATGGTTGTGGAGATTGATGAGCAGATTGATTTTGAGGGAAAAGTTATAAAAGCAATAAATTTGGATAACGCAGGCAGTGTCCAAAACACTGCCTGCGTTGAACTTATTGGCAAAATAAAGATGCTTCAAAATCAAGGTATCGAATCAATCGCCATTTGTTTAAAAAATGCGTATCGAAACAATATCCATGAAAAACTGCTACAAGAATTATTTTCAAAACATTTCAAATTCGTCAATATCTCTACCGAATTAAGCTCTCAAATCAAGTTTGTCAATCGAGCCGAAACAACGGTGGTAAATGCCTATTTATCGCCCATTATATCCAATTATCTTCAAAACATTACCGATAAATTACCCAATCAGTCTTTGCAAGTGATGACCAGTGCGGGGAGTTTGGTTCGGTCGGATGATTTTTATCCAAAAGATAGCCTTTTTTCTGGCCCAGCGGGAGGCGTTGTGGGTGCTTCCGTGATTGCGCAACGAGCTAATTATCAGCATTTTATTGCATTTGATATGGGCGGAACCAGTACGGATGTGGCTCGTTATGACGGTGAATTTGAATATCAATTCTCTCAAAAAATTGGCAATGCCCATATTTTTAGTCCTTCCTTAGCCATTGAGACAGTTGCAGCGGGAGGTGGTTCTATCTGTTCTTTTGATGGATATAAACTTTCCGTCGGTCCTGAAAGTGCGGGTTCAACGCCAGGCCCAGCTTGTTACGGAGCGGGTGGGCCGCTCACCATTACCGATGTGAATTTATTATTAGGACGATTAGATGCTACTCAATTTTCAATACCCATTTTTCCAGAGAAAGCGAAAGTTAAATTGCAGGAACTATTGCAATTGTCTGATAACCAATTAAGTATCGAAGCAATTTTAGAAGGATTTAGGGCCATTGCCAATGAAAAAATGGCGGAAACTGTCCGTAAAATATCCATTGCAAAAGGGTACGATACAACCAATTACGCCCTCGTGGCTTTTGGAGGGGCAGGAGGTTTACACGCTTGTGGGATTGCTAACTTACTAAATATCAATACCATTCTTTTACCAAAAGATGCGGGAATTCTGTCAGCTTTTGGCATTTCAAAAGCCCGAATTGAACGATTTGCAGAGGCTTCAATCCTTAAAATTTTTGATGAGTCGCTAAACAAAAACTTATCCCAAAACTTTGAAAAATTAGAAAATGAGGTGCTACGAAAATTAGAAAATGATGGGGTGAATAGTTCAACTATTGAATTCAAAAATCATTTTCTTTACTTGCGTTTCAAAGGACAAGATTCAAGTTTAGAACTTGAATGGTCTGATTTTGAGGAAGTTATTGATAAATTTAAAGAAAAATATATTTCCATTTTTGGACATTGGGTTGAGAATCGAGCCATTGAGATTGAGAATATCCGAGTGATTGGGTGTGAGGTATTTGAGGATGAAATTATAGAAAATAAGCCTTTAGAAACCATTGAAATCTATCAACCAAAACCAGCTCATTTCATCCAATCGTTGGTTGAAAATGAATTCAAAACCATTCCCGTTTTTATCCGTGAAAATCTAACATCAGGGGCAAAAATTGAAGGTTTTGCGCTGTTATTGGATAGGTTTAGTACAACCGTTATTGAAAAGGATTGGGAATTTATCTTGGATGAAAACGGAACTGGTCGGATTTCGAAAGTAACTCGAAATGAAGTTAAACCAAGCGTGAAAGAAAAATTGTTTAATATTGAACAGAATTCCACTAATATCCACGCAGAACTCGAACTTTTTACCAACCGATTTATGTCGATTGCTGAGAATATGGGCGTGCTTCTGCAAAGAACGGCTCTTTCAGTAAACGTAAAAGAACGACTTGATTTTTCCTGTGCTTTATTAGATGTCGAGGCTGAATTGATTGCCAACGCCCCGCATATTCCCGTCCATTTGGGCAGTTTGGGGGTGTGTGTAAGGAATGTTTTGCAGTATATCATGATAGAAAAAGGTGATGTAATCATTACCAATCATCCTAAATATGGTGGCTCTCACTTACCCGATATAACCTTGATTTCTTCGGTGTATTCTACTGATAACCAGTTGATTGGATACGTAGTTAATCGTTGCCATCATTCCGAAATTGGCGGTATTCGACCCGCTTCAATGCCACCAAACGCTACTAATTTAGCCGAAGAAGGCGTGGTAATTCCACCGATGTATTTGGTTAAAAACGGAGAAATTCGTTGGGAAGAAATTACGAATGTTTTGACCTCCTCCAGCTATCCAACTCGTTCTTTGGATGAAAATTTAGCAGATTTGAACGCTGCTTTAGCTGCTAATAAAAACGGAGAATTAGCTTTGCAAAACTTAGTTCAATTGCATGGTTTAGCAAAAGTTCATTTCTACATGAATCGTTTAAAAACCTATTCCACCCAAAAAATGAAGGAACGTTTGCAGCTATTTGGAAAAGGAATTTATGAAGCCGAAGAGTTTTTGGATGATACAAGTAGTAGAGATTTTCAACCTATCAGTAAACTCAAAGTTAAAGTTCAAATTACTGATGATGAGTGTATGATAGATTTTACGGGCAGTGCTAAAACCCACCATGGAAACTTAAACGCCAATATTTCAATCGTAAATTCTGTGGTTGTTTATGTGTTAAGATTATTATTAAACGAAAAAATACCGTTGAATGATGGAATTTTGAAAGCCGTAAAACTGATAATTCCACCTAATTCAATTCTGAATCCAGATTTCTTAGATGACCCCCAAAAATGCCCTGCCGTAGTGGGTGGAAACGTTGAATTGAGTCAAAGACTAACTGATACGCTTTTAAAAGCCTTCGGAATTGTGGCGTGTTCGCAAGGAACGATGAATAATTTTTTGTTTGGAAACGATAAATTTGGCTATTATGAAACCATCTGCGGAGGAAGCGGGGCAGGGGAAAATTTTGCGGGAACATCGGGCGTTCATACCCACATGACCAATACCCGAATCACGGATGCGGAGGTAATGGAATTGCGTTATCCCGTATATTTGAATCGTTTTGAAATTCGAGAGAATTCGGGGGGAAAAGGACTTTTTAAGGGCGGAAACGGTATTATTCGGGAAGTTGAATTTTTGGAAAATGTCGAAGTTTCATTAATCCGACAACATCAAGAACAACAGCCTTATGGATTGCAAGGGGGTGAAAACGGTGAAACTGGAAAACATTTATTGCAAAAAAAGGATGGAACAACTTTTTCTTCAACCGAATTTTCAGCCGAAAAAGGGGATATTTTAACGATTTTGACACCCGGTGGTGGCGGTTTTGGAAAGCAGAATGGAAAATAATCAATTGACAATCATCGCTTTAAGTATATTTGGTGGGGAGCATTCACGTTCTATGCAGGGATCGTTGAACCCGTAGGCACAACTGTTTGTTTACTGCCAACTGTCAACTAAGGTTTACTGTAAACTGAAGATAGTTTTACCGCTACAATAATCCTATTAATGCTTCAATCAAGGGCGATATTTTGTCGTTTTTATAGGCCACGGCGTGATTAATTTTTATTGCATCAAAAAGCGAATTGTCATCATTGACTAAGTCTTTTACCACGATTCCTTCAAAATGGCTTAAATTAAACAAGGATGGAACAAACGCAATTCCAATGCCTAAATTCACTAAACTACACAGTAATTCGAGCGAAGAAACTTCCTGCAAAATCGTTGGAATTCGACTGAAACCAGCTCGTTGACAAGCTTGTTCTATTTCATCAAAAAAAGGATGAAGGTGTTTATTGATTTCAACCCATTTTTCATTTTTTAGGCTTGATAATTTTAGCGATTCCTCATTTGCCAGCGGATGATTTTTACTTAAAATAATTTTCAAATGCCCTCGTTGTGTGGTTTTAGCCATTAGTTTATCATTATTTAATGGCAATAAAGTCAGTCCGAAATTGATGGTTTCTTCCAATAATGCCTCCTGCACACTTCTATACGTTGGCAGTTCGACAATCTTAATTTCAACGTCGGGAAAATGCTTGGAAAATAGGCTAATAACTTCAATGATTCTTTCATTCAATAACATTTTGTAAACGCCCAAATGAATAATTTCTTGGTGTAATCCTATCTTTCGGGCTTTCTCAACGGCTTTTTGACTAAGTTGCAAAATCATTTTAGTATCCTCCAAAAAACTACTTCCTGCCTCGGTTAATTCAACTTTTCGTTGCTGTTTTCGCTTGATTCTATTGAATAATTCAATTCCCATTTCATTTTCCAACAACTGAATTTGCTGACTCAAGGCAGACTGTGAAACAAACAATTTATTGGCGGCATTACCAAAATGCAATTCTTCGGCAATGGCTACAAAATATTTCAATTGTCTAAGTTCCATAAATGATAATTTTCTTTTTCTAATAAGTTTTTCTTATCGTAAAGTTAGAAAATACTATTGGATAAGTATTATTTTTTCACGGATATTTACTAAAATATTCATCAAAAAACGAGTAATCAAAATGAAAACATTAACGCTTGAATCAACCAATAATTCAACGCAAAATAGCGATTTTTTGCCTTTGAAGGGAACCGATTACATTGAATTTTACGTGGGAAATGCCAAACAAGCCGCCCATTTTTATGAAAGTGTATTTGGCTTTGAAATTATGGCCTACTTAGGCCCCGAAACGGGGATTCGAGAAAAGGCTTCGTATTTGGTGCAACAAGGCAAAATCAGGTTGGTATTGACCACTTCGTTATTCGCTAATTCTGATATTTCGGAACATATTCACAAACACGGTGATGGTGTAAAAGTCTTAGCGCTTTGGGTGGATGATGCGACCGCTTCTTACCACGAAACCGTTGAGAGAGGTGCAATCGGCATTGCTGAGCCACAATATATTTCGGATGAACACGGATATGTCATCGTTTCTTCCATCAAAACCTACGGTGATACAATTCATACTTTTGTGGAACGAAAAAATTATCATGGCGTGTTTTTACCCCATTTTCAACCCTATAAAAGTCGTATTTTCCAAGGCTCCGTCGGACTGGAATACGTAGATCACTGCGTTGGAAATGTGGAATTAGGGGAGATGAATAATTGGGTAAAATTCTACGAAAATGTGATGGGATTTAGGCTATTAATGACTTTCGATGACACTGATATTTCCACCGAATATTCTTCTTTAATGTCAAAAGTAGTTTCCAATGGCAATGGGTACATCAAGTTTCCGATTAATGAACCAGCGGCGGGCATCCGAAAGTCTCAAATTGATGAATATTTAGCATTTTATAATGGCGCTGGGGTTCAGCATATTGCCGTGGCAACCAACGACATTATCAAAACCGTTTCAGCCTTAAAATCTCGGGGCGTTGAGTTTTTACAAGTGCCTTCAAGCTATTACGATGATTTGTTGGAAAGAGTCGGGAAAATTGATGAGGATCTTGAACCTTTGAAAGCGTTAAATATCTTAGTGGATCGGGATGAGGAAGGTTATTTATTACAGATTTTCACGAAACCCGTGGAAGATAGACCGACGCTGTTTTTTGAAATTATTCAACGAAAAGGGGCTACTTCCTTCGGAAAAGGGAATTTCAAGGCTTTATTTGAGGCCATTGAACGAGAACAAGAGAAAAGAGGAAACCTTTAAAATCATTGCAAAATATGCCAATTTATCATAGACTTGGAAAAATTCCACCCAAAAGGCATACCCAATTTGAGCAACCAAAGGGCGGTATTTATTACGAACAATTGTTTGGTACGGTTGGATTTGAAGGTATGTCTTCGTTGATGTATCAGATTTACCGTCCGACCATGGTGAAAGAAATTTTGTCAGAAACGGATATTTTACCCAAAATTGCCGTTCAAAAACACCTGAAAGCTCGTTTGCTGAAAGGTTTTGACGTGATGCCAAAAGACGATTTCTTGGAAAGTAGAACGCCCGTTCTGGTAAATGTTGACGTTCATATTAGTTTGGCCTCTCCCCGAAAGTCGATGACGGACTATTTTTACAAAAATGCCGATGCCGACGAGTTACTATTTGTGCATCAGGGTTCGGGGAAATTGCGCACCCAATTGGGCAATATTGATTTTGAATACGGAGATTATCTGCTGATTCCACGGGGAATGATTTACCAAATTTCATTTGATTCCGAGGATAATCGTTTGTTAATTACGGAATCATTTCATCCCATTTATACCCCGAAAAGGTACCGAAATTACTTTGGGCAATTATTAGAACATTCGCCTTTTTGTGAACGTGATTATAAATTACCCAACGATTTGGAAACGCACGATGAAAAAGGAGATTTTATCCTAAAAATTAAAAAGCAAGGCATCCTGTACGAAATGCTATATCCAACGCATCCTTTTGATGTGGTGGGTTGGGACGGTTATAATTTTCCCTACGGCTTTTCAATTCATAATTTCGAGCCGATTACGGGGCGAGTTCACCAACCACCCACGGTTCACCAAACTTTTGAAACGAAGGCTTTTGTGGTTTGTTCGTTTTGTCCGAGGATGTACGATTATCACCCAAAATCAATTCCTGCACCCTATAATCATTCAAACATTGATTCGGATGAGGTTTTGTATTACGTCGATGGGGATTTTATGAGTAGGAATAATATCGAAAGAGGACACATTACTTTGCATCCTGGGGGAATTCCGCACGGCCCCGCACCGGGAGCATACGAACGCAGTATTGGGCATACCTCCACGGCAGAATTGGCGGTGATGATTGATACTTTTCGCCCGCTGATGCTCACGGAGGAGGCTTTAAAAATTGATGATGGCAACTATTATAAAAGTTGGCTGGAATGATAAATTAGGTACATTTTTAGTTAAGTTTCTAGAACTTCCCGAAAGTTTTAGAACTTTCGGGAAGTTCCGAAATCAGATACTTTAAGGCAAAAAATAATTAAAAATTATTTAATTAACCATATATCAATCAATTTGGATTAAAAACATGACATTCACCCTTGACACTATTCCTTTTGGCATTTTTTCCGTCAATAATTCTTCTAAAAGGCTCGCCACCATCATCGGTGAGCAAATTGTTGATTTATCCGAATTGGCCATCTTGGGCTATTTTGATGGTTTTGACATTGACAAAAAAGTCTTTGCGCAGGAGTTTTTAAATGAATTTATGGCTTTGGGGAAAGCAAAAACGAATGCCCTTCGCCAACACTTACAGATTTTACTAACTGATTTACGAAATATTCCCCGTACCGTTTTTTATCCCGTCAATTCGGTTGAATTACACTTACCCGTTCGCATTGGGGATTACACCGATTTTTATTCTTCCGAACAACACGCTACCAACGTTGGTACCATGTTCCGTGACCCCAAAAATGCTTTAATGCCCAATTGGAGGCATATTCCGGTAGCGTATCATGGGCGTTCGAGTTCCATTTTTGTTTCTGGAAAAAACTTTCATCGTCCCAAAGGGCAAGTTAAACATGACGAAATGAAACCGCCAATTTTTGCTCCTACCACTCGTTTAGATTTTGAATTAGAAGTGGCTACGGTGATTGGTAAAGCCAATGAAATTGGTGATTCGATTGATGTAAATCAGGCAGAAGACTATGTTTTTGGTTTTCAATTATTGAATGATTGGTCCGCCCGGGATATTCAAAAGTGGGAATACGTACCTTTAGGGCCGTTTTTAGCAAAAAATTTCTTTTCCTCCGTTTCTCCGTGGGTTGTGACGATTGAAGCGCTCGAGGCATTTCGAGTTCCAGCACCCACCCAAATTCCAACAGTTTTACCGTATTTGAATGAAAAAAATCACTTAAATTTTGATGTACAATTAACGGTAATGTTACAAACAAAAAACGGTGAAAGCTTGGAGATTTCACGTTCAAATTTCAACAATCTTTACTGGACGGTGGCGCAGCAAATTGCGCATCACACGGTAAATGGCTGTAATTTAAACGTAGGAGATTTATTGGGTTCTGGGACCATTTCGGGTAATCATCCCGATAGTTTTGGCTCACTTTTAGAAATTACTTGGGGAGGGAAAAATCCAATCACGTTACCCGATGGAACCGAAAGAAAGTTTATAGAAGATTTTGACACCATCATTATCAGCGGTTTTGCCGAAAAAAATGGGTTAAGAATTGATTTTGGCCAGGTAAGAACCATGATTTTGCCTGCTATCTAATGCTTAAATCTAACGCTGGCAAAGTTTTGAACCCTGCCAGCGTTGAAACTATAACTTGAAAAACTTCTATTTTAAAAAACAAAAATTACCGTAGGATTCATGGGATAACGACCAAATTTATCGCCAAAAATTGCTAATCCACCCGCAGAGCCTTCGTCCACTTCAAGTCTGATTACCAATTCGCCCGTTTTTATGGCTTCTTCCAATGATTTTTTAGGAATATTCACGCTCAAACGATATCCGTAAGAACCCGCCTCCCTTAATTTTTTATCTTGAATTTGATAATGCCACGATAAAATACCCCGATGGTCGGCGGGATCGTTCGGTAAGTCGTATCTTCCCGCAAAATTTCCATTTACTTTGACTGAAACAGCACTTGGAAACCTTGTAACATCCGTCATGGGATAAGAATTTTTATTTTGGCTTGGTTCTGCCACGGCTCCCAACATATAATCTTCATTTCCCGCTAACTTTTTGTCCATGTCTTTCGCAAAAAGTTGCTTGGCCGAAACCTCAGCAATAAAAGAAGCACTGGTTACATTGGCTAAATTTATGTCTTTCGGCACTTTAATTTTATATTCAAAATAGCCAGCACCCGTTCCGTTTACCTTAGCTCCTTCCATGACATCCCACTGTTTTTTTGACCATTTTGCATCGCTAAAATTCTTAGGTTCAATCGTTAAGAGTTTGACGGTTTTGCCGTTCAAAAGTTTCATTTCGGCGGGTGCATTTCCTTCAACAATCATCATGGAGAAGTTTCTGTGAACAATATTTCCCGCATTATCTTCCAAGGTTAGTGCTACGATTACTACCGATTTTTCATCGGGCATGGTCAATTTTAAGGGTTCTAATTCTTTCTGCTCCCACGCTTCGTAAGGAATGGTTTTTGATATTTCTCCCCACGTTTTTTTCTGCCCCAAAGCGTCATAACCATACATTTTCACTTTCAGATTCAACGTATTTCCCAATTCTTTATCCGTCATTGACGATAAATAAAGGGGAATTGACACTTCTTCTTTGGGTTTTACGCTTCGACTAATTTCATTACCCGTTGATAAGTAAACTTCCGAATGAAAATCTTTAATGCCCATTCCGTCCACTAATTCACCAACGCCCGTTTCTTTTTCTGAACGGTCGAAACGATAATAGCCATTCCATTCATTGATTACGTCGTGGTGTTCGGTGTATAACCAGCCCGCAATTTTTGGATATTTTCTAAAGGTATTCATCATGCGGTGATAATCCCATGACCAATCAACATCTCCCGTACTTCCTTCGTAACCCCAAACATTGCCACATTCCGAATTTATATTGGGAACGTCGGTTTGTTTGTAGCCTTTTTCATAGTGAAATTCACTACCGACGTAAGTATTATCGGTAATCGTTTTCAAATGTTTTTCCCATCCTTCACCAGGCAAATATTCATGCCATGAATTAATATCCGTTTCGGTATGTCCCGCCCCGCAACAAATGGAATTATCCTCTACCAAACGTGTGTCATCCAAGGATTTTGCTAAATGATAAACCGAAGCAACCCATTTTTGCGTTTCTGGTAGATATTTGGTCTGTTTTTTTCCATCAATTTCCACTTTTGATTTCAAGCCCCACGTTTCATTGAAAGTAATCCAAGAAAAAATAGCGGGGTGATTATAATCCCTTTTAATCATTTCTTTCAAGGTATATTCCGATTCTTGCTGCGCATTTTTATCAGGTTCACCCCAAAAATTCGGCAAATCGGACATGACCAAAACGCCCAATTTATCCGCCCAATATAGTTTTCTTGGTACGTCCACTTTAATGTGGGTACGAATGCCATTCAAGCCAATATTTCGAGCCAACAAAATTTCATTTTTCATGAATTCATCGGTCGGAAAAGTATAAAAACCCGTTGGATGATAAGATTGATCGAGGGCAAGTTGCAGATAAATCGGCTTATTATTCAAGGCAACGTATTTGAAGTTGGTATTTGGTAAATAGACCGTCGAAATTTTACGCATTCCAAAGTAAGATTTCACTTCGTCATCGCCCAATTTTATGGTGGCGAAATATAAAAAAGGATCTTCTAAAGTCCACAGATGCGTATTTGTAATGGGAATGATAAATGAATATTGGGTGGTACCTTTTGGAAAAATTTGACGTCTTGATGTTTGTGAACCTTCGTCAATATTCACGATTAAATCCAAATCCTTCTCGGATGGACTCTTTAAAAACGCCGTTACTTTCACTTGGTTTTTATCAATGTCGGGCGTGAATTGTACGTTTTCTAAGAAGTTTTGACCTCGAGCATCTAAGTAAATCGTTTGCCAAATTCCACGAGCATTTCCGTAGCCTTGTTTCCCATAAAGCGTAAAATCACGGCGTTTATCATCCACTCTTACCACTAAATTTTGGTTTGTCCCGTATTTCAAATTGGTTAATTCAAATGAAAACGGCGTATAACCACCTTGGTGACTTCCCAATTCTTTGCCGTCGAGCCAAACGGTTGTTTTCCAGTCGGAAGCCCCAATGGTAACGAATACTTTTTTGTTTTTCCACTCATTTTTGACCTTGATATTTTTTGAGTACCACGCAATATCAGCCTCATCTTTCACGCCCGACAAAGGAGCACCCCAAGGAAAAGGAACGCTGATTGTTTTAGTAAATTTCTTTTTACCTAAAAACCATTTTTCGGTATTGCCAACGTCGTTTTTATCGAATTCAAAATCCCAATTTCCATTGAGATTTTGCCAAGCAGCACGTTCAAAATCTGGCCGAGGATGTTCGGGCAAAGGCATGGTTTCTTGCGAAAATACATTGGCTGTACTTGAAGCAAAAACTATAAAAGCCAGTATTAGTGAATGGTAATTTTTAACTTTAATTATCATTGTTGTATGTTTGTTATATATTTTTCTATTTTTAAGGGACACAAAAGTACCGCTTCAAAAACTGACAACTTATTCAAAAAATAACATTATTTCTGCAAAATTTTTCATTTTTGGCTTTATTAGGACACAAAAAAAGGTAGGAAATTTTAGTATCCTACCCTTTTTTGTATTTCTTACTTAAAAATTACACCAATAATTTAATTGGGTCTTCCAAGAATTGTTTGAATGTTTGCAAGAATGCCGCACCCGATGCCCCATCAACGGTACGATGGTCGCAAGTAAGGGTAACTTTCATGATATTGGTTGCATAGAATTGACCGTCTTTCACCGCAACGGTTTCTTTGATGCCACCAACGGCCATAATACAAGATTCTGGTTGGTTGATAATTGATGTAAATTCATCAATGCCAAACATTCCTAAATTACTAACCGTGAAGGTATTTCCTTCCCAGTCTTTTGGTTGCAATTGTTTATTCTTCGCTTTTCCACCCAAGTCTTTCGTTTCCGCAGAAATTTGTGAAAGTGATTTTGCATTCGCAAAACGGATAACAGGCACCAATAAACCATCTTCAACCGCAACCGCCATTCCAATATGAACGTGGTGATTAATTCTGATTTTATCGCCCATCCAGTATGAATTTACTTTTGGATGTTTCGTCAAAGAAGCGGCAACTGCTTTGATCACCATGTCATTAAACGAAATTTTCACCGGTGAAATCTCATTCATCGAAACACGGGCAGCCATGGCTTTATCCATATTAATCTCCATGGTTAAGTAAAACTCTGGAGCCGAGAATTTAGATTCAGACAAACGACGAGCAATCGTTTTCCGCATTTGGTTCAACGGTATATCTTCATAACTTTCTTCACCCAAAATTACATTTGGTGCGGGAGCTGAAGTAGTTTTAGCAACTGAATCGGCTTTTTTAGGAGCAGCAGGAACAAAATTATCAATATCAGCTTTTATAATTCGACCATTTTCACCCGAACCTTTTACTTCCGAAATATTAATTCCTTTATCTTTTGCCAATGCTTTTGCTAAAGGTGAAGCTTTCAAACGAGCATCTGAACTACTTGTTTCAACGGTTTCAGTTGCTTTCGTTTCTTCAACCTCAACCGTTGCAGGAGCAGCCTCAGCGGATGCAGCAGGAGCCGAAGCCGTTTTTCCACCCGCAAGCAATGCTTGGAAATCAGCGCCAGGTTCCCCAATAATCGCAATTACAGCATCAACGGGAACGGTATTTCCAGCCTCAATTCCGATATAAAGCAAGGTACATGGATTATATTTAGTAACATCCAAGAAATTGTCTAACTCAAATTCCATCGTGGCTTTGTCCGTTTCAACTTCCGCTAAAAGCGTATCGCCAGGTTTTAACACGTCACCAACTTTTTTCAACCAAGCCACCAACGTACCTTCTTCCATGGTATCGCTCATTTTGGGCATTCCAATGATTTCAGCTTTGATTGAGGAGGTATCAACAGCAGGAGTTTCAGGAGCAGTAGGCTTTGGAGCTTCTGTGGTTGGTGCAGGAGTTTCTGCGGGAGCTTCAACCTCTTTGTTACCACTCAAAAGGTGTTCGTAAGCCTCTCCATTTTCACCAATAATGGCAATTATACTATCAACGGGGACCGCTTTCCCTTTTTCCAGACCAATATATAATAGACGACAATCTCTAAAATTGCTCAAATCCATCCTTTCGTCCAAATCAAGCTCCATGGTTGCTTTATCAGTTTCAATTTCAGCGATTAAGCCGTCACCAGGTTTAAGGACATCGCCAACTTTTTTGAGCCATTCTGCCACAACACCTTCAGTCATGGTGTCGCTCATTTTGGGCATGGTTATAATTTCTGCCATTTTTCTTTATTATAGGAAATTTAATCTTGAAGCAAAATATTTTGCTTTTTACTATCATTTGAATTTGAACCCAAAAATAAGGCTAAACGCTTGCTTTCAAAAGCTATCTTTGAAAAATATAAATTTGTCTTGATAAATACTCGTCTTAAAAGCGATGCTTTGCGCTAAATCTAAGGAATAACTTGTGAAACGAAATCAAAGAACTTAATTTTGTAGTTCTGTAAAAATTAATCGTTAATGTCTTCCAAAGAAAACTCATTATTTTTCCCTAATCTCAACGGAATTCGTTTCATTGCGGCTTTTTGGGTAATTGTTCATCATATTGAACAGTTTAAAGAGAAGTTTGGTTACGATAACCAACTTTTTTACACTCGTTTTATTCGCTTAATTGGCCCATTGAGCGTTTTTTTATTCTTTGTATTGAGCGGTTTTCTAATTACCTCATTATTATTGGTTGAAAAAGAACGCACCAATACCATCAATATTAGAAGTTTTTATATGAGGCGAGTTTTGAGGATTTGGCCCTTATATTATCTCACCGTTTTCTTAGGATTATTCGTTTTACCAGAAATTTCTTACCTTAATATTTCAGGTGAGACTGAACTCATTAAAGTCGATTTTACCGAAAAATTACTCTTCTATATTTTAATTCTTCCCAATATTGTTACGGGTGTTTTCAAGCATATTCCCTATCTTTCACAAAATTGGTCGATTGGGGTTGAGGAACAATTTTATTACTTTTGGCCTTGGGTAGTTAGGCAAACCAAAGCGTCAAAGTTATTGTTGGTCATGATAATTTTCTTTTGTCTATTTTACATAATACGCTCACTTACAGTAATTTATATGCCAGAAACTGGTTGGTGGAAATATTTGAGTGAATTTATCAAGTCGCTCAGAATTACGTGCATGATACTCGGAGCAATTGGCGCATATTTTACTTATTTCAAATTAAATTCCGTCTTTGTACAATTTATTTTTCATCGTGGCTTTCAACTATTTTTGTATTTAACCTTAATTTTGATGCTTTCATTTGGCGTATATTTGCCAGGCGTAAATCAGGAAGTTTATTCGTTGATTTTTACCTTAATTTTAATAAATTTGGCAAAAAATCCAGCCTCAATATTGAGTTTAGAAAATCCTGTTTTTAATTATTTAGGAAAAATATCTTATGGGATGTACATGTATCACACCATAGCGGTGGTTATTGGGGTTAAAATTTCACATTCGTATAACAATAGTAATTTTGTAAGCTATCCAATTTCTTACGTTTTAACTATCTTAATATCAATGCTTTCCTACGAATTCTTTGAAAAACCATTTTTAAGAATAAAAGACAAATTTACAACCGTGAAAAGTGGGAGTAAATGAGCTGAATTATACAAATTATCTTTTACTAAAACCTATAAATATTTGAAAATCAAAATATTAGCGTAATACTAATTATTGATTACAAATATTCAAATTCAAAACACGATGACAGATTACGAACTTTACGAAGTAGTTTATAATAAAGCTTATATTTCAATAATACTGTGTTTATTGGCATTCTTCGCTTTTAAATTTAGAAATAGAATTGAAGTTTTTTTTAGCAACATTGGCGCTTTAAAGTCCTTTGGATTAATCGCTTTTTTGTGTCGAATTCTTCCTTTCATTATCGTTTATATTTATTATGGTTACGATGCTCAATCAGACGTACAAATCTTTTGGAAATCCGCCCAACATGCTGCTAAATTAGAATTAGTTTACCGTGATTTTGATTCGGTCTATTCTCCTTTCTTTGCTTACATTACTGCCCTGCCACTTTATTTTTGGGATACCGCCAGAGCCGTTACTTTGCTCATGATTTTGATTGAATTATTGGTATTATGGCTGACGATGAAAACTTATCCCGCTGAAAACCAGCACGCTACCACCTTCAAAGCATTTATTTACTTGCTCCTGCCTGGCCCCTATATTTTTTGCGTATTGGGGGGACAAGAGGATATTTGGATGTGGGGTTTTGCTTGTTTGGTAGTGTATGCTTGGCAACGTAAAAAATCTGATGTAGTGCTTGGAATTATTACGGGTTTAGGCTTATTAACCACGAAAGCATTCTTTGTTTTACTGCTTCCGTTGTTGTTATTCAAAGTGAAAGATAAGGTCAAATTTATTGTAGGCAATCTGATCGTTGGTCTTCCTGTTTTATTGATTTTATATCTATTAGGCGGCGATTCATTCTTAATGCCAATTCGTTTGGCTCAAGATCCAATGGCGGTGAATATGTGGTCGGTTATCAATCCCTTAATTTGGGATTATGGCATTACCAAAGACATTAAATTATTGAATTGGATTGGGCTTTTCATTATTTTAAGCATCGCTATTTGGCAGACTTTAAAAAGCCAAACCCTTGGTATTCAACAATTTATACCCAAAATCTGGATTGTCATTTTTGGTATGATGATGGTTGTACAGATTGGTGCGTACGCCAATTATATTTTCATTTATTCAATGCCCCTGCTATTCTGTTTCGATTTTTTCAAGCATAAAACCTTCTTAGTCCTTACCTTTATTTTTCAAGGTTTTGCTACCGTTCAGCCTTCATTTTGGTTTAGAATTGGAAAACCTTTTCTACGATTTGATAATCTTTTAGGGCCAAAATTTGCCGTCGAATATTTCTTAGAAATCGTCGTCTTTGTTGGCATAATTTACTGGTTGAGTATGGTGATGAAAAAGAAAATTTAAGTTTTTACCAGTAAATTTTGGGTTTATTTTACTCTTATTCTAAACGATAAAATTTAATTCATGAAAACTTTCAAGATTACACTTCTTTTTTCATTTTTGTTGATTGGTCAATGTTTTGCCCAAAACAAAAAAGACCGTATCCAACTCATTAATAAGGACAAAGAACACAAAGTTGATGTGTTGGTAGATGGAAAATTATTTACTTCCTATTTCTATCCAAGCGATTCAATCCTGAAGAAACCTGTCCTTTTCCCAATATTAACGTCAAAAGGAACAACCATCACTCGTGGTTACCCCTTTGCTACTCGTGCAGGCGAAAGAGTTGACCATCCGCACCACGTGGGAATGTGGTTGAATTATGAGTCAGTGAACGGATTTGACTTCTGGAATAATTCAACGGCCATTAAAGACCGCACAAAATACGGAACCATTAAGCATACTGGAATAGTGCAATCAAATGGTGGCTATAACCATGCTGATTTGACGGTAAAAGCTGATTGGATTGATACCGACGGAAAAGGTAAAACGCTTTTAAAAGAAACGACAAAATACGTTTTTCATGCCAACGGGAATCAAAGAATTGTTGACAGAATTACGACTTTAACGGCTCAAAATGAGGAAGTTATGTTTAAAGATGTGAAAGACGGTTTCTTTGCCATTCGTGTGGCTCGTGAATTAGAACATCCATCTGATAAGCCCGATGTTTTCGTAGATGCCAATGGTATTGAAACTAAAGTTGATAAATTGGATAATACAGGAATCACGGGAAATTACCATAGTTCAGAAGGAATTGACGGTGAAAATGTTTGGAGTACCAGAGGAAAATGGACTAATCTTTCGGGTAAAATTAAAGATGAAGATATTTCGATTGCTATTATTGACCATCCGAGCAATGTAAATTATCCAACCTTCTGGCACGCAAGAGGTTACGGACTTTTTGCCGCAAATCCATTGGGTGAAAAAGTATTTAGCAAAGAAAAAAAGGAATTGAACTTCAAACTTGCTCCTAATCAATCCGTTACTTTTAGATACAGAACGGTGGTAACTTCGGGCAAAGTTTCTGATGCGACTTTGAATAAATTAGCGGCTGAATTTGCAAAAAATAAGTAGAAACCATAATTTTTACTTTTTTGCGTGAATTCACACAAGATTAAACTAAAAAGGTACATCATTCGTTTATCTAAAAAATATAACCAATGAAGTGCCTTTTTTTATTCTCATCCTCCCAAATGTACTCTTTGCACAGCGTGACTCGCTTTTTTATAAAATGTCTGCTATTGATTTTATGAAACTGCCGGAAATGAATAAGCCCATTGATGCAAGAAATCCCAATAATTCGCTTTTAGATGCCGCTCTTTTTCATCTGACTAATGAAGAAAGAGTGAAATTCAATTTGCCCAAATTTGTCTATTCATATCCCCTTCATACAGCAACGATTAATCATTCAGAAGCGATGATTAATCAGGATTTTTATAGTCACGAAAATCCCTATAATCCTGAAAATAGAAAAATGGTTGATAGAATTTTTCTGTACACCCGAGAATTTAGAGAAATGGCCGAAAACATTGCTCAGCACGATATCTTGGGCGGAAATGAGGACAGATATTGTTTTGAAATTCCCAAATATGGGCAAGATTATGTATTTATCAATTGTGAGACAAAAAAGCCATTGCCTTTGCGTACCTACGCAGATTTAGCTCGTTCGGTTATCAATGGATGGATGAATTCACCCCATCATCGGGAGAATATTCTTAATCCTCGGTTAAAAGCCTTAGGTTGTAGCGGAAGAATTTCTAAAGGGATTTTTAAAACAAAACGTAGTCCTTTTGCCCGATTAACGCAAGATTTTGGCGGTTAAAAAGAAGCTTGGCTAAAATAAATATTTAAAAACACACATCTATTTACTTAGCAGTAACCTTATTTTTTTACTATATTTGTAACATATCCTCCTTCCCTGATCCCTCTAATTAATATTATCACAAACTAATAATACAAATTTTAAATAAATTATCTATTTTAGACTACTAACTCATTGATAATTAAGTAATTATCTTATTAATGAATATTTGTTTCTAAATAGATACAAACCATAAAAATATATCGAATGAAATTAACTTTTTGGGGAGCTACGAGGCAAGTAACAGGTAGTATGTATTTACTTGAATTAGATGATGAATATAAGATTCTGATTGATTGCGGTACAAATATGGAACGAGACCTTGATTATGGGCAGCCCGTAACGAATAGAGCATTTTTCCCATTTGAAGCTTCACAGGTAAATTTGGTGCTACTTACGCACGCTCACATCGACCATTCCGGCAATATTCCGATGCTTTATCGTGAAGGTTATGAAGGCCAAGTTTTATGCACATCGCCGACGGCTGAATTGACCACTCTTTTACTCCATGATTCTGCTAATTTGAATTTAAAGAAAATTAAGCAGGCAGAAGGAGATAGTAAGAAAAAGAAGAAAAAAATGGACAGGTTGCTCGTAAAAGGTGATTTGTACTTGCAGAAAGACGTTGAAAACGCCTTAGCAAATTTCGTTTCAATTCGTTTTAATCAGCGTTTCAAGGTTTCTGATACCGCTTGGGTAACGTTCATTCCAGCAGGGCATTTATTGGGTGCTGCTCATATAGTTTTGGAAGTTAAAGAAGATGGCAAGATGAAAAGTATTTGCTTTTCGGGCGATATTGGTCGTAATAATTATCCGCTCCACATTAATCCATCCGCCGAAATTCCAGCGGTAGATTATTTACTTTGCGAAACAACGTATGGCGCAAGATTACACGAAGACCAACAATCTCCAGAAGATGCACTTGGCGATGTCATTAAACGTACTTGCATTGATATTCCTGGCCGTTTAATTATTCCAGCCTTCTCGGTTGGACGAACACAAGCGCTACTTTTTACCCTGAGCAAACTTTATACCGAAAGAGGCTTTCAGCCCATTAAAGTATTCAGTGACAGTCCGTTAGCGTATGCTTCGACAAGGGTTTATCAGAAAAATTTAAAGCAATTAAACAAAGAAGCGCAAGATTTTCAAAGTGAAAATGAAACGCTTTTCGATTTTGAAAACTTACAGTATATCCAATCCGAAAAATCAAGTAAAGCCATTTCTAATTACGGGGAACCTTGCATTATTATTTCAGCATCGGGTATGATTTCGGGCGGACGGGTTGAACAGCACATTGCTGCCAATATCAATAATCCTTATTGTACGATTTTATTAGTAGGATATGCCTCCGAAGGAACACTTGGTTGGCGATTAATGAACGGACAGAAAACCCTCAGAATTAAAGATGTAGAGCATAATGTATTAGCAAATGTGGAAAAAATCGACGTCTTTTCTGGACACGGCGACCAAAACGATTTACTAAATTTTGTCAAAAAACAACCGAAAGATAAGCTCAAAAAAGTGTTCTTAATTCACGGAGAATATGAAAGTATGGGCGTTTTTAGAGATGCTTTGGAAGATGAAGGATATCCAAATGTGGAGATTCCTGAGTATGGACAGACTTTTGAATTGTAGGTGACTATAATTTCTATTTCATAAGGCTTCGCTAAAAGTGAAGCCTTATTTGTTTTTAGTTTAAGTATTTTTAAGCAAAAATCTGAACATTAATACTCACAAAACTACATTTATTATAAAACTACAACAATGAAATATAAGGTCAATTTGCTATTGGGTTTAATTAGCTTTTTAATTACAAATACATTTTTTAGTTTTTCACAAAATAGTCAATTTAAAATTTTAGTTAAAGACAAAATAAATGGAGAGTCATACGGGCTAAATGAACTTTTAGCTAAAAATCTTTCTGAAACAAACGATAATGTTGCTTGTAAATCAACCTGGGGCGTTTTCTATTTTAGAATCAACCATAAAGGCAAAGTTGACAACTTTTTTGTAGATAAAAAAACCGATTTAGATTCTGTAATTATAAACAAAATAAGAAAAAATATTTTTAAAACTGAAGGACATTGGCAAATATCAAAAACCGTAAAAAAGGGAGCGTTTTGTTCTTTTATTTATCCTTATTTTAGGTATTCATTAAATCATAGTGGGTGTACAGAAGCTGAAATAGAAATAAAAAAGCAGTTAGACAGACTTGCATATGTTTTCCACCAATGTCATACTAATTCAAAAGCGATTGTTAATGGTACTTTTATAATTATTCCTGAGCAGGGTGGTTTTGAAAGAGAATAAAGAATGTATTTGCTTAAAGTTTGTATCACTATGGAAAAACTTATAATTAAAAATAACTTATTAATTACTTTAATTCTTTTCAGTTTAAACGTTTTTTGCCAAAAGGGTTCAACTCTGCCGTTTACTTTTCCTCCACCAAAAGAAGAAGCAAATATAAAAGGAAGACCAGAATATATTAACTACTGTTTAATGAGTGGTATTTCAGATCCAAAGGGTGATGAATGTAAGCCAACTTGGGATATTTTCTTTTTTAGGGTTAATGGCAAAAATAAAGTTGATAGCATCAGGCACGATGGAAATTTATCCTCTGAAATTACTAATCAAATTATTTCCAATATTAATTCTACTCAGGGTCGTTGGAAAATACCTTTGGGAACGAATAAAAAGGATTATTGTTGGTTTATTTATCCTTATTTCAGAATTCCATCCAGTACTCCAAATTGTAAACAATCAGAAAATGTGCTTCTAAAAGAAAATGTTTGGAGAATGGCTCAAACTATGAACGAATTTTATAGATTTTTTCAAGGTTCAAAATATGTAGTTATTCTTAATCCTGAATATGGGTTAAGTACAGAATAAACTTATTCGAATTTGAGATTTAAAATCAGTAGATTATCTATAAATGTGGTCATACGATAGTCAAAAAAGTAACTA